>VMEV01000003.1 GCA_007375725.1 Parcubacteria group bacterium Greene0416_36 | reverse complement strand
GCTGTTTCCCCCTTGTCAAAGGGGGACTAAGGGGGATTTGTTGTTAGGCTATTTTCAAAAGGCTTTTAATTGATAATGGGTTATTTAAATTTGGTATAAAAAGCTAATGCCTAATTGCCTAAAGCCTAAAAAAATTAATATTTCCTCAAATACGCAACCCAATCCCGAATATGCAGTCGGCCGACGGGATTGAGGAGCATTTTCATGCCTCCGCGGGACTCACGGTGAAAATAATGCACGATTGAAGCATTGGCAATATAATGCACCTCGTGGCCGCTATTCCAGACGCGGCGGCACCAGTCTACATCCCCAAAATACAAGAAAAAACGCTCGTCCATGGCGCCTATTTTCTGGAGGACACTGCGGCGAAGGAGTAAGCAGCTTCCCTGCAGCCAGTCTACCGGACCGCTTTTGGAGTGATCATAATCGATCATCAAAAAATCCCGCATATGCGCGTCCCCTCTCCGAGTCTTGCCCAAAAAAGTACGGCTATAGAGGGGAGTCATCATTCTATAAAAACGGCGGCAGGAATACTGCAAAGTCCCATCGGGATTCATGAGGCGGCAGGCGGAAGCACCGACCTGGGGATGCGCGTCCATATATTCTACCACTTTGTCAAAAGCATTATCCAAAACCGCGATATCGGCATTGAGAATCATCACATACCTCCCGGACGAGGCACTAATCCCCAGATTATTTCCAGCGGGATGGCCCAAATTTTTGCCAGACTGAATGAAGCGAATATGAGGAAATTCGTCTTTCATTATTTGGTCTAGGCCGTCTCGGGAATCATTATCCACGACAATGATTTCATACGAAATCTTATGAGGAATCTTCTCGATCCCCCGAATCGCCGTCCGGCAGAGGCCGCTGGATTTGTAGTTTAGAATGATGATGGATAAATCCACAAATAAGAAATTAAAAATGCAAAATTAATAATTAAAAATGAAACAACAAAATACGGTCTGTTCTTATTTGCTGTTCATTATTAATTTTGCATTTTTAATTTTTAATTATTTTTGAATCCACGCTCTCACCTCCCTCGCCGTTATCTTACTTCCCGCCATAATCCCCCGCCGTTTTCGAAGCATTTTGGGAAAATTACCGGCAATATCGGCGAAAGCACGGAGGGTGCGGGTCTCAAATAAGACAATATACACGAATCGGCGAAATTCGTAAAATGCGATAAAAGGCAAATATCTAAAAAAATTGCTCCAATACAAATTTTTAACCAGAAGATAAAAATGATTGCGATAAGAGCAATAATTAACAAGTGCGCTTTTTCGGCGGCGATTCTTGATAATTTCCCACTGGCTCCAAGTGCCGGGAGATTCAGCCCCGCGGTAATGGTAAGCCATGGCCGCGGGCAAATACCATGATTTCCAGCCGCCAAGAGCGAGCCTCCAGGCCACATCCACGTCTTCTTGATAAACAAAAAAATCACGGTCAAAATACTCGCCCTCCCACCGGATCGATTCGAGAGCCTGGGTGCGATAGAGGCACAGAGCTCCCGAAACGCCAAACACCTCCTCGTCCGTGTCATACTGTCCCAAATCCGTCTCCCCCGTCCCCCGCTCGACAAACGCCCCGTTACGGAGCATGGAGAGGCCCGTAGTATCAATCACTTGAGTCTTTTCCGACTCCACGAAATCGCCATCCATCACTGACCGTACTTTTCGGAGCTTGCCGCCAAGCGAACCGAGAGAAGCGTCGCTTTCCATTTTCGCCACCGCTTTTTCTAGAAAATCCGGCACTAGGATAATGTCAGGATTCGTCAGGAGTATATATTTCGAATGTCGAGAAAGTTCAATCGCCTGATTATGCGCCCCCGAAAACCCCTGATTCTGATTGTTCCGAAGAATATACACCTTCGGAAAATTCTTCTTGATATAATCCACCGTCCCATCCATGGACGCATTATCCACCACCATCACCTGAAAATCCCGAAATGTCTGGTCAAATACAGAATTCAGGCAATTTTCGAGAAATTTTTTGCTGTTGAAGGTGACGAGGTTAATGGAAACCATGGGCATATTGAGTGAGTAGCAGGTAGCGAGTAAAGCAACAAGCAATCTATTTAATGAATAATATCACACGCAGGGAGCGGGAAGAACTTGACAAAAAATAAAAAATGTACTATGTTAGATGCATATTTTTATCGGCACATTAAAAAAAATATCTTTTAAAAAACCTTAATAAAGGAGATACACTTGGATAAGAAAAAAATCACTAAAATTTCTTCAATTCTGAACTCAAGGACGCTGTATTCTGAATCAGAAAAAATATTGAAAGGATTACGATACAATGATTTTGTAAAAGTAATACCCCTTCTAAAAGAAACGGGAATATTTCGATGTATGGAATATATTGATAGCGCAAAACTATTGAAACTGCTATTAAAAAAAGCAGTACAAGTGATCAATCCCGGCAGAACTAGAGATGATATAAAATCCAAGGTGACTTGCCGACTTATCAAAACAGGCAGTCATCATTTGATTATTCCTTGGAAAAGGCACGGGATCCTAAAAGGGTGCAAAATTAATATTAGCCCTTGTTTCAGACAAGGACTTGCCGATGAATTCACATATGCATTGATTGCCGAAGAAATCATCACGGAAACGCTAGATGAAGAGACTCTAAAATTTTTTTCTGACAAAGCGGTAATCAATCGATTGATCTCCCTGATACAGGACGACGCAATAAAAGAAAACGCTCAAGTTTTTTTGAAGGCACTGGATCACCCTCCCCTCATACTGGAAGCCAACCCTCTAGTAACAGGGAACGAGAATAAATTCGTGGTTGGATTGGATGAGGATCAAGAGAGATGGGTCATTGGGTGGTCAAACACATATGCCTGCGAAAACCATAGACACATCTTCAGACAGATCTTCCAAAAACTGAAAATAAATTTCAGCAGCTATGGAAAATCGGGAGGATATATAACCGCTAAATCCAATAGGGTCACATTCTGTGGGGCCAGCGGAGACTTTGGAATCTACAATTCACGACTCCTCTCAAAATTCGAACCAGAACTGAAAGAGGCTCTCAAAAAATCATTGAAATCCACCAATGAAATTGAGGTGATTATAGAAGACTCAAAATAAAATGATTTGAGTCAAAAAACACAACCCAAAAATAAGCAAGGAAAATTCTTTGCTTATTTTTAATTTTATACCAAAATCGCCACCCCCCCGCCATCGTCATAAAAGTATGACAAGGTGGCGATTTTTTGGGGATAAATTGCCCTACCAAAAAATAAAAAAAGCTATTAAGATAAAGGGCTTGTGTAAAGAGAGATGTCCGCTGAAAATTCCCAGGAAAGGAGGTGAGAGGTTATGGAAACTGTAGTTTTGATTTTATCGCTAGTTCTACTAATGATGTTAATCATAACTAAAAGAGCCTAGCAACAGGCCCTTTTAACGTATGGAAAAGATAGAGCTCCGCATGCATACAAGCCGGACAATGGAGGAAATCTCTTTACCGTGCGGGGAAATCTATCTTTATGATAGATAAAAGGGCTTCCACTGTCAACCTCCTCTTCTTCCCTCCTCCCAACAAAACAACCCTGTGATCCATAGACAGTAGGGTTGTTTTGTTTATTTCAAAAGAAAGCGAACCTGTTCAAAATTTGACAAAATAAAAATAAAATGTTTATATATCCGCAGTGTTTATTTTTGACAAAAGTCAGATGTTTATAAAACACCGATTAAGGAGTTTTAAGATGATAAAATTATTCATCATTGTGTTAGTAGGTTTGATTTTATTATGTTCCGGATGCGACAAACAGCCAACGGAAGAAAAAAAAGAGATACGGAAATCCGATCACAAATCCCTAAAAGATTTACCCCAAACTGACTCATGGCGTATTCCGCTAAAGGAAAAGATTCATCATGGCATCAACAAAACCGGTAACGGGATTGAATACCCAACCGTCCCAAAGATTATTTATCAAGCATTCCCGCTGATCGATGATGTCGAAAATCAGCCATTGTTAAATCCCTCAACCGAAAAAGGCAGCAATACCAATTACGGAATTTTTTCCTGCAAAGAAGGGGCAATCCTCCTTAGCTGCAATGGAATAGAAAATGACGGATGCGGGGTTATAGGAGGACAAATTGGATATTGGGAAGTATCTAAAAATCCAATAAAATATGGGTATTTGATTTATTATGGGGATCACTATCTTTCCATAACATTCCACGAAACCGACATGAATATCAAAAAACTTCAGCTTCCTTCGGCTGAATGCGAAAAAGAAATCGTAATTCCTCAATTTCCAGAAGGAACTATTTGCAACTGGTATCAGGACTATGAGGATTTTCATTACGGAAAGCTATGGAAAATTGAGGGAGAAACAATAGAAGGGATGTGGCAACGTGGTTGCACCTTCGCCACAACCCAATGGACAGGAGGAAAAAAAATAAAAACGCCTGAGGATGTAAACGAGGCATCGCTAATCGCAACATCCAATGGAAAAACCATTTTCAAATGGTCCTGTGCTAGGCTAAACAATGGAAAAATTTACTCCTTGACAAGGAAAGAAAAAAACTAGAAAAAAATACTTGAGTAAAGATATAAAAAATTACTCAATAAAAAAAGCCCCAGACTGAAAAGAATGGGGCTTTTAATTTCACTATTTCCTCGTCTTCTCCGTCACCCAAAACCCCAAATACTTCCCCAGCATAAGGCGCGTCTGGGATTCGATGGCCGGGAAAGCGCCGAAAAAAATTAAAGTAACCGGAAGAAGAAGCCACTGGAGGGCCATGACCAAGGACCTGCCGCGGCCATAGCGCACGGGACGCTCGGGGAGGAGGAAGAGGCTCACAATCGAGGAGACGAACATGCCGGCCATGGCAAGGGTCATGAGATCACTCACCATGCGGGGGCCGTTCTCGACTATGATTTGAGTACGGTCGCCGACCTCAATCATCAGAAGAGGCAAATAACCTAAAACGAAGAGCAGAATCGGAACGGTCGCCCAAGTATACATGCCCTCGAATTGATTGAAGAGAAGATAGAGTTTTTTACGGAGCGGGATTTGGTTCGGGACAAAGAAAAAATTCCAGAGCATGAAAGGAATATGCTCGACTCCCCACGCCCATCGCCGCTGTTGTTTATAAAGATTTTTCATCGTTCCCCAATAAGTATCCGACATAACCGTATCCATGGAAACCGGAATATAAAGGGGCACCACGCCGTAGTCCCCACTGTAGCGAAGGAAACACTGGAGGAATATGCGCGAATCATCCGTGACAATATCTTTTTGCCAAAAATTCACATCCACCAAGGCCCGCCAGCTCATGCTGTGAGACGAGAAAGTAAAAAGCCGCTCAGGACGTCCCAGCTCGGTCATGAGCCAAAACACGGTTCCAAACGCTGCCACTCGGGTGATCGCCGGAGCGTCCCAGATATTGTTGTTGTATAGAACCACGGGCTGATATGAAACTCGTGTGGGATGAGGATGTTTTAAATAAGTGTATGTCAAGTGCGCGAAATACTGCGGGTGCACCACGGTATCGCAGTCAAAATACGACACAATGATATCGTCATAGGGAATCCCCAGCTGATCGATCACTTCTTTGGAACGGTGTCCCGCCCAATGAGCATTGGCTCCTTTGCCCTTGATCTCCCCCACTACTCCGTCGGGATGAACGGTTGAAATAATTTTATGGAATTTCCCCGCGTATTTCTTTTCCAACTCTTTCGCCATAGCCAAAAAGCGCTCACGCCCTCCCCGCTCCTCCCCAGACAAAACCACAATCATGGATTGGGAAGGATGGGTGGAATCGACGAGGCCAGCAAAGGTCGTATCCAATACATCAAATCCTTCCTTGGCCGTGGGAAGTACCACAAGGTGATAGATATTCTGCCACTTCTCGGGAAAATCCCGTTTGACCAAACAAAGCCATTCTCGACACAAGGCTCGGCGGTACTCGCGCCAAGAGTATAAAACATACACAATAAAATAAAGCACCTTGAAGAGCCAGTAGAGACTGAACACGGTCATGAAGTACAGCACCCAAATCGGCCTCACAATCGAGATGACAATCCCCAAAATAAAAGTAGTCCAGACCAGAAGCCCGGGGATGATTTCAAAAACACGATAAATTTTGGATGGATGTGACAGCATAATGCCTTCTTTTCATCTTAGCCCAAATCAAAGCCCTATTCAAAAACAAAATTCCGCTAAGGCTAGATAAAGAATTGACTTAGAGGCCAAAAGTCGATATACTATCCTATATGAATGCTAAAGATTTACAAATTGTTTATTATCCTAGCCCTAAACTTCGCGAAAAAAGCGCCGAGGTTGTTTTGCCGCTCCACAAAAAATGGGAGTCAATATTACCCGCCATGGCCGGAATCATGACCGCCCATGACGGCGTGGGACTTGCCGGTCCCCAGGTGGGAATCAGGGAGCGCGTGATACTCGTTTTCACCCAAGACGGAGTTCTCCCCCTCTTCAACCCCGAGGTCATGAGACATTCCCAAAAGACCAAACTCGACGAGGAGGGATGCCTCTCGATTCCCGAGACTTACGGCATGGTTCGGCGATTCTATTCCATCCGAGTAAGGGCCATCTCCCAACAGGGAAAATCCTTCGAATTCGACGCCGCCGGACTTTTCGCCCGCATTCTCCAGCATGAAATCGATCATACGAACGGTATTTTATTCATCGACCGCCTGGAGTCTTACACCAAAAATCCCATGAATCTCCCTAAGCCCAAGCCCCAAGGGGCAAAGATCCTCGCCATCAAGACGGCGCTGGAAAGAAAGAAGCGAGAGGGTGAGGAGGGGAACTAATGTCATTGCGAAGCTACGCGTTTTAGCGGAGATGAAGCAATCTCGTTTCGGAGGGGCGGGTGCTATCATGAGATTGCCACGTCCCGCCTAAAACGGCGGGCCTCGCAATGACGGTGACTCCCTTGTCCTACATCCTACTTCCTAAATCCTAGTTTTCTATGTTCATCTTCTTCGGCACGTCCCGATTCGCGGCCATTATTCTGGCAGAATTACTCCAGCTAAAATTTCCTATTGGAATGCTCGTCACTCAACCCGATGCGCCTGTTGGAAAGAAAAAAATACTCACGTCTTCTCCGGCAAAAGTCGTCGCTTTATCTTTCAATATTCCCGTGTATGAGCCCGTTACTTTCAAATCCCTGAAAGCCGAAGAAATTTTAAAATCCAAAAATCCCGAACTTTTTATCGTCGCTTCTTACGGAAAAATACTCCCCGAGTCTATTTTGAAAATTCCGTCCAAAGGATGCCTCAATGTTCATCCCTCCCGGCTCCCCCAATACCGCGGATCCTCTCCCCTTCAATGGGCTATTTTGAATGGCGACAAAGATACGGCTGTATCCATTATAAAAATGGACGCAAAAATGGACCATGGGCCGATTGTAGCGCAAGAAAATCTGGAAATCTCCCCCCGAGAAACCTTTCTCACTCTGGAAGAAAAAGCGGCCCATGCCTCGGCGATTTTACTCGCAAAAACGATTCCGGGATATCTCGACGGGACAATTCAGCCCCGAGAACAGGCCCACGCCCAAGCCACTTTTTCCAAAATACTCTCTCGCGAAGACGGACATCTGGACACCCAGAGAAGCGCCCATGAACTGGACTGCCAAGTCCGCGCTTTTACTCCCTGGCCGGGCAGTTTTATCGAGATCACCAAGTCCGGTAAAAAAATCAGGGTTAAAATACTCGAAGCGCATGCGATCCCAGACACGAGCACTCACCCCGCCAGAAGTCTCTATTCCCACTCGGGCCATCTTGGGCTTCAATGTAAAATAGGCAGTCTTATTTTGAATAAAGTCCATGTCGAAGGGAAAAAAGAGCAGACGGGAAAAGAGTTCATGAATGGGTATTGGGATGTTCTGGCTACGTAGATTCGAATCAAAAACAAGGTAAGGGCGTATTGCAATACGCCCTTACCTTGTTTTTTGGACTCCTTTAAAAAGAAAACCTATAAGCCGAATTCTGTACTCCGATATAAAACCGAAGCGACGATCATCTCTCTAGCCCCGCACTCGCGCGCGGGATCATGCGGGCTACCGTACTCCTCCGACGTAAAGTCGGAGGGCTTGCCCTTGCATTGGATAGAGTTTGCCTCTTCTTCGATGTCACCACCGAAGCGTGTGGGTTATGGACCCACATTTTCACCTTTCCCCGAAGATAAATCTTCGAGCAGTATATTCTCTGTTGCACTTGTCCTCATCCAGACCTCGCGGCCCGGAAGGGTTCCCGTTAGGAACTATCCTTTGAAGTCCTCCTTATTTGCATAAGAATTTCTCCAAATATCCGCCTTCGTCCCGCAAAAGGCGGGACTATGGCGAGATAAATGTTCGGACTTTCCTCTCCGACACAAGGTCGGAGCGATCATCCAGTTTTCTTTTGTTAAAGAAGTCGAATAAGAATAGCACAACTTGACAAAATAATCAAAAAAGCGTTGATTCCCATCAACGCTTTCTTTTTTTAAGCTAAAAAGCTAATTGCCTAAAACCTAATGCCTAATTTACTTCACCGAATACACCATATCCGCCACATGCTGATAGGGGTGAATTTGCTTTTTGTCGAACCAGTAGCCGATCTCGTGGGCGGCTTCCTCGGGGGTTTCAGAGGCATGGATGAGATTGTAGATAGCGCGCTTCTCTTTGTTGGCGCTGGCGGCAGAGTCAACAGAAAAATCTCCGCGGATAGTTCCCATTTCAGCGAAAGCGGGAATAGTGGGACCGACAAGTTTTCTCACCATGTCCACGGCATGCACGCCCTCGATGACCATTTTGATAACCGGTCCGGAGGCCATGAAATCAAGGAGCCAGTCGCGAACCATGCGGCCGATTTTCTCCTTATCGTCCGTGCCGACTTCTTCTATCGCATTGAAGCCATATTTCTCATAAGTCTGCATAGTCTTCTCGCCCACTCGCGTGATCCATTTGATATCACTGGGATAGTGACCATCGAATTTCGCGCGGCTCGCGTGATCCATTTCGAGGGCAATCACCTTGAGTCCCCGCTGTTCAATGCGGCGGATGATCTCGCCAATCATGGAGCGCTTCACCCCGTCCGGCTTGATCATGACAAAGGTCTTTTCTTCTTTGATATTGTGGGTAGGCATATAAATTAAGAATGAAGAATTAAGAATGAAAGCAACAAATCCCCCTCGATCCCCCTTTGACAAGGGGGAGGCTACCCCCTCCCTTGTCAAAGGGAGGGTTGGGGAGGGATTTGTTGTCTGATGCAAAGACACGATTATCTAATCATTTTTAGCATCCAAAATCAAATTCTCCATAAAAAATTTGTAGAGACGCGCCATGGCGCGTCTCTACAAATTTTTTGCACACCCTTACCTTCTTTTTTGAGGTCTAAATATAAGACTTTATCCTCGCCACCACCTGACTGGGGGTATAGTTGGCTTTGATCAGATAATCCACCGCCCCCAGCTGCAATCCTCGCTTCACATCCCCATCCTGGCCTAAATTGGTCAGGAGGATCACGGGAATATTTTTGCAGAGTTCCTCATTTTTTAGGCATTTGAGCACCGAAAATCCGTCCATTTCCGGCAAAATCACATCGAGCAGAATTATATCCGGAGTCTCATCTATAGCTTTGGCCAGTCCCATTTTTCCATCTTCTGCAATGACCACATCATAACCTTCTTCCTGAAATTTCAAATGATACATCTCCACAATCATCCGGTCATCTTCGACCAATAAAATTTTCACTTTTTTCCCGCTGGGGGATAGAGACCCTTTGGCACTTTTTTTAATGGCAGCCATATTTTTTCCACATCAATGATAGAATCTTTATATCCAAGGTAACATAAAAAAATAAAAGTGTTAAAATTCGAGGCGAACTGTAGTTCTCCCGTCAATATCCGTTCGATAAAACGGAATCCCTAATTTCCCCAAAAAATAAAGAGTTTTTCTCGAAGGATGATCAAAGCGATTATTTTCTCCCGCAGAAATGAAAGTGTATAAAGGGTCTACAGCCTCAAGAAACGGAATAACTGATGACGTTTTACTGCCATGATGAGCCAACTTCAGAAATTCCGCTTCCAAATCCACTTTTTTATTCACGAGTTCCAATTCCCTTGGCGCTTCAATGTCCCCGGTGAGCAAAAACTCAATCTCGCCATAGCTTGCCTTGAGGACGACCGAGTCATTGTTCGTGAAGGGATTACCGGCCTGAAAAGGGTAGAGAACTTCCACCCGAACACCTCCCCCCAAATCAATCTGCTCCGGAGCCGCAGGCATCCTGACAGGAATTTTTTTCTCCCGAGCCAAAGATAAAAACCGCTCATACTGAGGGCTTCCCGATACGGTAAAGACCCACAGCTCGCCGATCTCATATCGATCCGCAACCCAAAATAATCCGCCAAAATGATCGAGATGCGGATGCGTGATCACCACCCAATCAAGCTTTTTTGTACCCGCGGGCAAAACCCTGCCCAATTCCGACACGGCCCGCGCATTCGGACCGCCGTCGATCAACATAATTTTCTCGGGAGACCGGACCAGAATCGAATCCCCCTGCCCCACATCTAAAATGGAAACTTCCATAATGAAGTCCGTCTGACAGATCCAAAACCAAAATACACCCACCCCAACAATGACCAATGCCAACAATAAATACAATCGCTTCATACTCTCTTCTTATTTTTCTGATAAAGCACGATAGGAATAAGACCAAAACATAAATAAATAGAGAGCAATCCGACTCCTCCCAAACGGAAGTCAAAATAGGCATAGGGGATCCGAAGAAGCAATTGGATACTATTTTCAAGCAGAATCAAGGCAAGCCATAATAAAATCGAAAGATATTGGGCCAGTGTAAACCACACCGCGGCAATCACAGTCACGGCTAAACCCGAGAGTACAATAGAGGCAACAAAAGGCAAAACCAGCACATTGGCCAAGAGAGCTACGGGAGAAAATACGCCAAAATAATACAAGAGGAGAGGCTGGGTAAAAATAGAGGCGGCGATAGTGAGGGAGGCATGCTCGCGTATCTTTCCCCAAGAAAAAATCGCGGGAATCCAACCGGTGATGGTTTTCTCCAAAACCAGTATTCCCAAGGTCGCCAAAAAAGACAACTGAAATCCAATATCGTAGAAAATAATAGAAGGAGAAGCCAGAGACATAAGACCCGCCGAAAAAAATAACGCACGGCGCGAATCATAGACTCGTCCCGAGAGTGCCGCGCCAAAAGCCAAAACACCCATGATCGCACTCCGCAGGGCCGCGCTCTGAAAATCGAGAATCAGGAGATAAAATAAAAGCATGGCCAAAACTGGAACTAGTTTCCACGGCTTGGGAATGCCCACCCGAGTTCCCCCGCGAACTAAGAGATCGATAAAAAAACTGATATGCCAGCCCGACACCACCAAAATATGGGACAATCCCGCTTTCGCAAACAGATCACGGCTGGCGGAATCCAAACCCCGAGCATCGCCGAAAACCAGAGCCAAAACCAAGGACGAATACGGGGGTGAAAGCAAACGGTTCCATGTCCGATCCAGCCATTTTTTGGAAGCCTCTACCCCGAGGGCAATCATTCCCTGATCCTCGCTCCCTATTTTTTCCCAGCTTAGATTCTGGCAAATCGACTTTATTTTCCGCCCCAATAGATATCGGGCGTAATCAAAATCCGACGAGGAAACCGGCGCCTCCACCCGACACCGTGCCTCGATAATATCTCCCCGAAAAAGACGCGGGTAAATGTCTCCCCGAGAGGCGAGTCGGCCGGAAATAAACGGTTCGAGAGACACGATTTCATAGCTCATGCCGGATTGTGTCTCTTTCGAGGTTGCCACTTTTCCACGAAAAACCACCGACTGGCCCCAAAAACCTCTCGTATTATCGTGATATTCCCACAAAGACAAATCAGCATAGGAGCGGAGCGTGCCTCCGAAAAATAACAGGAGCAATAATCCAGCCAATAAATATCTACGGGAAAATACCCCCCAAACTCCCAAACATAAAAACCCCGCCACGAGAGCACTCTCCCCTAAGGCATAAAAGCAGACAATCCCCAATAGAAATGAGAATACGCACCGCGTAAAATGCCGAAAAAATAAAAACATAAACCTCCACCCAATTAAAAATCAGGTGAAGGGTAAGAAAAAGGAAATGAATTCGTCATTCTTTTTATCTGCCGATGCTAATATATTTCCAACCTAAGCCAGCGAGAAGCTCTTTGTCAAACTGATTTCGCCCGTCGACCAAAATGGGACTGCGGACCGAGGCCGCGAGTTCCTCAAATGAAACATCTCGAAATTCCTCCCATTGGGTACAGAGAGCAATACAGTCAGCCCCAGACGCAGCCTCCCCGGCTGAGGAACAAACCCGAACCCCAGGGCATCGGGCTAAAATTTTTTCTCCCACTTTTGGATCATAAGCCCGGACCTTAGCCCCCAAGGACTCCAAAGAATCGATGATTTCTATGGAGGGGGCACTTCGAAGATCATCCGTATGAGGCTTAAAGGCAAGTCCCCAAATAGCAATGGTTTTGCCAGTTATATCCCCACCCAGAGCGCCGGTGATTTTAGAAATAAATCTCCTGATTTGTTTGTCGTTCATGTGATCCACAGCCTCCAATAATTCGACCGCAGCGCCCGTCTCTTTCCCAAGAGAAATAAGAGACTGAATATCTTTAGAAAAACAACTGCCTCCATATCCCAGTCCCGCACCCAAAAAAGCTTTTTTCCCGATGCGGTCATCCAGCTTCATGGCGGCGGCCACCTCGGTGACATCCGCGCCAATGGATTCGCATATTCCGGCAATAGAATTAATAAATGATATCTGAGTGGCCAAGTAAGCGTTCGAGGCATATTTGATGAGCTCAGCCGTATTCCAATCGGTCCATACAAAAGGACACTTGGCCCAGCCATAGATCTCCTCCAGAGATTTTCTGACAAACTCTTCCGGATGCCCTTGGCCAATAACAATACGCTGTGGATCCCAAAAGTCTTCCATGGATTTTCCCTGCGCCAAAAATTCGGGGTTTGAAAGGACGAAAATTTTTTTATCAGGAACCTGAGTTTTAAAAAAAGCATCCGCCATCTGGGCAGTTCCCAAAGGCACCGTACTTTTGTTGATGACTATGGCTTGATTCTTCAAAAAAGGAACGAGCGAACTCAAGGCTCCTTTATAAAAGCGGAGATCCGCTCGTCCGTCTTTTCCCTCCGGCGTCCCCACGCAGATAATCCAGATATCAGGCAGAGTATCCAAATTCCACTGATCCCAAAAAGCAATAGTTCCGAGAATTATAGCCTGACTCAGCGCCTCTTCCAATCCTTTCTCATAAAAAGGCACTTTGCCGCCTCGAAGAGAATTGATTTTATTTTTATCAATGTCTACAACCTGCACCCCAAAACCTTTTTTAGCCAAACCCACCGCATAGGTGAGTCCCACCGGACCGGCGCCGACAATTCCCACGGTCATATATCAAGAAATTATTTAGCTCGGAAATACTCAAAGGTTCTACGAAGCCCCTCATCTAGGCTCACTTCCGGTGCCCACCCTAGCACTCTCTGGGCCAAAGAATTATCCAGGAGACTGCGGCGAATTTCTCCCGGCACCCAGTCTGCATATTCCACCTTGAAATTTTTTCCGGACGCCCGGCGCATGGAATCGAGCAGCATATTCAAAGAGATCTCGTGATTCGTCCCTACATTCACGACTCCGCAATAACTTGATTCCGCGGCCAAAATCGCAGCGCGCACGATATCGCCCACAAACACAAAATCGCGGGACTGGGTGCCATCTCCAAACACCGTCGGCGTTTCTCCCTTGATTACCTTATGAACAAAAACCGCGATCACCCCCGCATCTCCGGAAGTATCCTGCCTCGGGCCATAGACACTGGAAAAACGAAGCGCCGCCGAGCAAAGCCCCCGATGCTCCCTGAGAAAATTCAAATAGAGTTCAATAGAATATTTACTGATTCCATAAGGGCTTATAGGATAAACATTGATATTCTCATGGCTGGGGATGGTCGGGCAGTTGCCGTACACGGCCGCCGAAGACGGAAAAATCAGTCGCTCCACCCCATATTTGACCGCTAGCTCAATGATATTAAGGCTTCCCATGATATTGATATCTGCGTCATAGCTCGGATGTTCCAGAGAGTGGCGAATACTTTTATGCGCGGCCAAATGAAAAACCCAATCAAACTGGTATTTTTTAAATAAAGCATCCATGGACTCGCTTCGGATATCTTTTTTGGAAAATCTCGCCCCCTTATTCAAAAACATTTTTTTCCCGACGGATAAATCATCCACCACCACCACGACATGGCCAGCCAAAACCAAGGCATCCACAAGATGAGACCCTATAAAACCAGCCCCGCCAGTGACTAAAATACTTTTTCCCATACACTAAAATTCGATTTAATAATCTAATAGATTATATTAAAACAATAAAATAATCAATTGCTTGGCTTTTTGTCCTGCACTTCTAGCCCTTTGGCCCAGCGGAGATAAGCCAGCATAAACAGATCCAACTCTCCATCCAAAATGCTCTCCGGATCGGTTGATTCGTGGCCGGAGCGATGATCCTTGACCAATTTATAAGGGTGCAAAACATAAGAGCGTATCTGGCTTCCCCACTGACTCTCTTTATGCTGTCCCCGTAATTTTTTTTCTTTGGACTCCTTTTCTTCAAGGGCTTTTTGGTAGAGCCTATTTTTAAGCACACTGATGGCAGTTTCACGATTCTGTATTTGAGAACGTTCATTCTGGCAGGCAACAGTTATTCCCGTGGGAAGATGAACCACTCTGACGGCTGAATAAGTCGTCTGAACCCCCTGCCCTCCATGCCCCCCGGCCAAAAAGGTATCCACCCGCAGGTCCTCCGGACGAATCTCGATCTCCGAAATATCATCAAAGAGGGGGATCACCTCAATCAAGGAAAAAGAAGTCTGCCGCGTATCCGCCGAGCCGAAAGGAGAAATGCGAACCAGCCGATGCAGTCCTGCCTCGCTTTTGAGATGGCCATAGACAAAACGCCCCTCAATTCGGATATCCACGCTTTTGATTCCCGCTTCGCCCCCGGCGGAGAGGGATAAAATAGTCACGTTCCATTTCTTTTTCTCGCAAAAACGAATGATCATGCGCATAAGCATTTGCGCCCAATCCTGCGCGTCCACCCCTCCGGTTCCTCCGTGAATGCTGAGAAGTGCGCCCAAATCATCATAAGGCCCGCCCAAAAAAACGCCAAACTCCATTTTGGAGAAAGAGGCCTCGGCTTCCCGATATTCAGCCATGATCGAAGACAATAATTCCAAATCATTGGCAACCTGGGCCTCTTCCAAAAGAGAGGTGAGAGCCAGAATAGTGGAACGCAGCTTTTTCCATCCCTCGACTTCTTCTTTCCACGCCCCAAACTCTCTGGCTTTTTTTTCTGCCCCGGGCCTCTGCCAGAATCCCGCTTCAGCCATTTCACCTTCGAGTTCTACAATCTGGGCCAAGCGATTTTCCAAGTCAAAGCAACCCCCACGTGTTGTCGATTCGCACGCGGAGGTCCACCATTAAATTTTTAGCTTCCTGCCAAGTCATAATTTAGCCACAAATTCTTCCAGCACAACGGGCTTTGTGATTTCTTTTTCTTCTCGGAGAACTTTAAGCGAGACTGTATCTCCGGGTAATTTTCGAGAGATGAGCTCCGGGAGAGAATTCTTTTGGTCGACCTCCGTGCCATCGACCTCCAAAATGATATCTCCTTCGGCCAAACCCGCTTTCTCGGCCGGAGATCCGGGCAATATCGTAGGATCATTCTTTCTCTCCGATCGGGCAATCAAGGCACCATGATCACGAGACAGCTTCCGCTCTTCGGCAATCGACTCATCGATCAAAATATAACGAACGCCAAGGAAAGGACGAACCAAACGTCCAAATTTTTTCACATTATCTATCACAGCTTTGGCGCTATTGATGGGGATGGCAAAACCAATCAGCTGCCCAGACTGACTCACAGCCGTATTGATTCCGATCACCCGGCCCGCGATATCGAGGAGGGGTCCTCCGGAATTACCGGGATTGATGGCCGCATCCGTCTGTATCGCCTCTTCGATCACTTCGCTAGCTCCCAGACCATCGCCTGCCACTACTCTCCGGTTAATCGCGCTGACAATTCCCTTGGTCACCGTATCCTTAAACTGGCCCAGACTGTAGCCAATAGCAATAGCTGTCTGGCCAATTCGTATCTGGTCCGAGTCTCCCAATTCCAAAACAGGAAGGGATTCCGGGGCTGTTATCTTAACAATGGCAAAATCATTAAAAGGATCCTTGCCGAGTACAGTTGCCGGATATTCTTTGCCGTCTTGAGTAACCACCGTATATTCGGCAGCTTCGAGCGAAACCACATGTTTATTGGTGAGAATCATTCCATCTGCCGAAATAATAAATCCCGTGCCCCCACCCACCTGTTCTCGAATGGATTCTCCGGCAGTATCTTCATTATTGGCGACATTCTCTGGCACAATTGGATTGCCGCCCCGATAAGGAGATGAGCCAAAAGGAAATCCGAAAAATAAATCTTCCATCCCCGCGCCACGGTATAATAAGGCTCGATCCTTAGAGACAACAATGCTGACAACCGATGGCATCGCTTTAGTGACCGAGGAAATGGTGGCATTTTCCTCTTCTTGTATTTGCAAAGGGATTGATAAATCTTCTAAAATGCCATCTTTTGCTTGGATAGCAAGGGTACTTTTGGATAAAAGGACGCCCAAAACCCCGCCCAAAAACCCCATCCCTAAACTGGATAATAAAAGCAAGGCTGGAATTGTATTTTTATTATTCATACGACATTTTGTTAATATCAAAAAATAATAACAAAATTTTCAAAAAATGTGAATTGTTGAGTAATCACGCCATTTTTTTGCGGATAAAGGCCGGAATATCCAAATCGCTGTCGCCGGCTGGAGCATCAGAGACATTATCCATGACACTGGCGACCGATTCGGGGCGAACCATCTTAAAGGAATGTTTTTCCTGGACATTTTTATTGCCCTCCGATCGAGACCCTTCCCCCCCAGTTCTTTCGCTCCCGCCGGACACGGATTCCGAAACACCAAAGCGGCGAATCGGATTGGCGCCTGAGACAGTAGAATATTTATTAGCAGAAAATTTCACATCCGATGCAACCTCTCTGGGAGAAGTAGCATCTCTCTTGGCCATAGCGGCGGCACCTCCTCCAAAACCGGTGGCGACCACGGTGACCTTCACCTCATCGGTCATTTTCTCATCAATCACGGTTCCATAAATGATTCTGGCGTCCGGCGCGACTTGTTCGGTAATAATTTTGGCCGCGTCCGTGAGTTCGAACATTCCCAAGTCCTTGCCTCCGGTCACCGTGAAGAGGACGCCCGTGGCTCCGGTGATGGACACATCCAGAAGAGGACACTCAATGGCAGCCTTGGCCGCGTCGATGGCCCGATTCTCCCCTTTTCCCATGCCGATGCCCATGATCGCAGTGCCCGAGCTTTGCATGATGAATTTCACATCCGCGAAATCCACATTGGTCATCCCATGGACCGTAATCAGCTCCGAAATGCCCTGCACCCCTTGGCGGAGCACATCATCCACGACGGAAAACGCATCGAGTAAAGTCGTTTTTTTATCGATGATTTGCAATATCCGGTCATTGGGTATAGTGATAATCGAATCCACCTTGCCTATTAAATTTTCATACCCTTTCTCGGCCACCATCCTGCGCTGATTTCCTTCAAAGGAGAAGGGCTTAGTCACCACGGCTACGGTGAGGGCGCCCATTTCTTTAGCAATAGCGGCCACAACAGGAGCCGCACCGGTTCCGGTCCCCCCACCCAGCCCGCAAGTGATAAAAACCATATCCGCGCCCTTGAGCAATTCTCGTATCTCATTTTGATTCTCTTCCGCGGATTTCCGCCCCATCTCCGGATCCATGCCTGCGCCTAGTCCGCGGGTCACGGCTTTGCCGATATGCATCTTGATCGGAGCCAAGGAATATCGAAGAGCCTGTGCATCCGTATTCATCGTAATAAAATCCACGCTCGGTATATTATACTGAACCATTTTATTAATAGTGGCCCCTCCGCTTCCTCCCACCCCGATGACTTTAATTTTTGCCACTGACTCCATTTCTGGTTTGATTTCCATATGAAATTTTTTTTAAAATAGCCCCCTCCGCCTGACTTAAGGGATCAGAGACCGTATCCAATCCTTGATCTTCTCTTTCACTCCCTCCACGGCTGAAAAACGAAAGGTCGATTTGCCCCCTCCGGATGAATCCGCCACTCGATTGCCCCACAAAACCAATCCCACAGCTACAGCATAGGCAGGATCATTGAGCTTTTCAATGGAAGTAGCCAGTTCTGGATACCCAATAGTCGCAGGCAGACGAAACTTGCGCTTGGCCACTTCCAACGATCCCTTAAGTTTTGCCCCTCCGCCGGAGAGCACAATGCCGGCCGGCAAAAGCCCACTTCTATTGATTTTACGGAGTTCACGATCCACCATCTCATATATTTCTTCAAGGCGCGCTTCGATAATAGAAGCAATTTGACGGCGAGAATAGTTAACGTCTTCTTGGGTGAATTCTTTGAGAGAAATTTTTT
Organism: Parcubacteria group bacterium Greene0416_36; assembly: GCA_007375725.1. GTDB lineage: Bacteria > Patescibacteriota > Patescibacteriia > VMEV01 > VMEV01 > VMEV01. The sequence goes on along the minus strand of VMEV01000003.1, from coordinate 55,572 downwards.
CATCTTTGTCTATTTCTTCCGGCAGAGCACAGCCATAAAGTATCTTAATCTGTTCGGCCACGTCAAAAGAAGTGCGCAGACCAATGGCAATGTCCGCGGTTATGTGGTCAGACCCCACGGCCAAAACCGCAGAGTGCAGAACTTCGCCTTCTTCAAAAACCACCAAAGCCGTCGTCGCCCCTCCCATATTGAGGAGTCCAACCCCCAATTCTTTCTGACGCTTAGTCAGCACGCTTTCACTTCCCGCAAGACTGCCCAAAACCAAATCATCGATATCCACTCCAGTCCGATAAATAGCTTTAGTCAGATTTTTGATCTGGGAAGAAAGCCCCAAAATAATCTGCGCCTCCACCTCGAGGCGAACGCCCGTCATGCCGATCGGATCCTTGATCCCTGACTGGCTGTCGATGGTAAAAAATTTAGGAATCACATGTAAAATTTCATAGTTGGGAGGAGTCGCCACCGCCTGAGCCGCTTCGATCACGCGGTCTACATCCTCTTCATGAATCTCCCCGTCCGCCTTCGATACGGCAATAACCCCCTTGGATGTCTGAGAGATTACATGCGCACCGGAAATGCTGATATAGGAATGTTCGATCGGAACGCCGGCCATGCGTTCTGCTTTTTCAAGGCACAGTGAAATAGAGCTCACCGCATCCTCGATGCTTTTGATGACGCCCTTGCTGATGCCCTCGGAAGGACATTCGGACACGCCGATTACTTGAAGAGCCGAACCCTTCTCGCGTTCTGGAATCCTTTGTCCCACGACAACCCTGACGGATCGGGAACCCACATCAATTCCTGTGATGATCTCATCCCTAGACATGAAATTAGTCAAATTTAACCCGCATGAGGCGGATGCGCGGAAAGCGCATAATAAAAAACCTTCTCATATTTTATCCAATTCGGATAAAATGTTCAACGAAAAATATCAGTAATTTTGGGAAAAAAATCAGGAAGCCAATGACCGTCGAAATAAAGGCACTCCACAGGACCATAGCGGAGAGCAAATCTTTGACTTCCCCGACCGCGGAATGCAAACGGGGCTTAAAAATATCCAAAACTCTTTCAAAAACCGAATTGAGAAGCTCTAGGCTGATCACCCATCCCACCAGCAAAAAAACCACAATCCACTCCAAAAGAGACAGGTGCAAAAACAAACCTAAAGCCACGACTAAAAAACCGGCCACGCACTCAATTCTCAAATGGGGCTCGGTCTCTAAAGCTTTCATAAAACCTGCACTGGCTCTTTGAATTGAAAATAAAAAACGCATAAAAATTTACCTGCCAATAAGTCCTCCGCCGACTATTTTTTCCTCTATATGTTGCATCTCTCTTCGGTCCCGGGCGGTATGATGGTCATAACCGAATAAATGCAGGAGTCCGTGCACGAACAAAATTTCAACCTCACGCTCCAAGGAATGTCCGTACTCTTTAGCCTGCCTCTCGGCCACATTATAACAGATAAAAATCTCGCCCCACAATTGCTCGCCGCTTTTCTCTTCCAATGATCCAAAAGAAAGAACATCAGTTATTTTGGATTGATTGCGGCACTCCGCATTAAGACTTTTGATGCGTCTTTCCCCTACGATCACACACGACAAAATCCCTCTGCCCGCCTGGACATTTTGGCTCCACTTCCAGTCCAGACCTAAACCGAAAGATACTCGGCCTAAAATATCCGATATGAATTTGGCAAGGATACAATGCTCGCCCGCATTCTGCCTGTATTCCCAAATCATGATCATAAAGCAAGCTCGAGCGGTTCAGGCAATGCGGGAGGCGCGGCAATCGTAAAGCTCTCCTTCATGAGTTCAAATGAGGTGCGGAAATTAAGTTCGGTTCTACTCCCGGGCAGATAACGCAGGGCATAAACCAGAGTCCCTTTGGCCTCGTTCGTAATAGAAGCTTCAACTGGCTTGATCATATAGATATAGAGACCATTCTTGCTTTTTACGCCCCGTAATCCATTCTTGGTCGTAAAAGTATTGATAAGATCCGCGGCCGCTTCCGGATGTTTCTCCTTATACCATTCCGTAATCGTCTTTTTTGTCGGATTATCCTCGATGGATATTTCTATTTTCTCTTCTGTCTGCGTGGACCAAATTACTTTTTTGGAAGAAATAATATCGCGGATCCAGTTGGCTGGATAAAAAACGAAATATTCATAATCTTTATTCTCATAAGTCGAGACCAATCCGGAACTCGCGAGATTGCTCGGCGCGTTTCCCGTGGGATTATAGAAATTAAGTATCTCGGCGCTGTCTACATGACCATCCCCGTCGCTGTCCGGCCGGTTGGGAAAAGTATTAAAAATCAATTCCTCCGTGTCGGTCAGGCCGTCCTGGTCCGAATCTCTGGCCGAGATATATTCCACAGCCAAAGAAGGGAGCTCTGCCTCGGCCGGGAACTCTTCCTTGGGAGGTTCTTGCTTCTCTTCCACAATCGGAGCTTTTTCTTTGGGAGGTTCTGAGGCGAGAGGAGCCTTGGACTCCGGAGTTTGCTTGGCCACGCTAGGAGCAGGAATAACAGGAGCGGGCCCAAACAACTGATCTCTTAATAAAAACAAAATGCCTGAAGCTAAAACTAAAACGCCGCCGATAGCTAGAGGCAATTTATTTCCCCCTCCCATTCCCTCCCTCTTGCTGCCTAACCCAACAAATTTCTCGGGCATGACAAACATAGAAATGGGAGAAGATTCATTCTCTTTGGAAACAGGCACTGTGCCTGTCTCTTGTTTTTCAGGTCCGTTCATATTCGCGGTTTTATTTAAAATAATTCTCTGCCCCTTCACTTTTTTAGGGATTCAATTTCCCGTCCCCAATAGGATTATAGCCGGCTGAAATTTCCTGTGCATCCGTATATCCATCCCGATCCGTATCCGATAAAAACGGGTTGGTTTTATAGACATTTTGCTCTTCAGCATCTAATAATCCATCTCCGTCGCTGTCTAGTTTCAGATCCAAAGGAGCTTCTTTTTCCACCGGCTCGAGAGAAGCCGGAGGCGTAATCTTTTTGGCCTCTCTTACCTCGACGGCGCCTCCCCAGTTTTGGGCTCCGCTCATTTTCCAATAATAAAGTCCGGCTCCTGCCAAGAGGAGAAGGGCTCCGACAGCAGCCCCAATCTTGACCATAGCCCAAACTGAAGAAGAAGGAATAGGAACGCCCTCTTGATCTTGGCCCATGGGCACGGGAGCGCTAGATACCTCATCTAGCACGCTCTCGAAAATATCCACGGGTTCGCTTTTTTCTCGATCGGTTTTAGTGACATCGTCAAACATAAACGATTTTATTTTAGATTATTTACACTTGCCTATTCGGGCAATCGCGATGCCTGCTTTATCGGCAACGCATCGATTGTAATACGTTTTATTATCGGCTCCGCAGAGATATTCCACGGCTCCCTTACATTCTAGATTCCGCACCACATTATCGGGAACATCCACAAAGAAGAGCAATTCTTTGATGAGTCCTATGTCGCAACGGCCCTTGCGTAAAATAGAAACATTCTTGGACTTAGCGACACATTCATTATTATAAGTCTTTCCGTCGTCGCCGCAAACAAAGGATGAAACACCTGGACAATTGGAGTCTTTGATCACATCCGCGGGCGTGTCTCCGGGAGCGACAACGACCGGAGATGAGAGCGGAGGCAGATCATCTTCCAAACCTGGACCTCCGGCATCCCGGCAATAGAAGAAACTGAAATTCGTTGCCAGCTCGCCGCTGTCCGTAAAAGGAAAGGTTTTGGACGACGGCCAAGGGTTCTGGCACATGAAAGAGTCGATACGAATCGTCTTGGAAGCGGAGCCGCCCACGCCTTCTGGACCCTGGGCCAATACAGTAACGAGAGCATGGCCATTCTTAGAAATGGTTGAAATAGCGGCTCCGCCCGCTAAATCATCCTTGGCCAAACGCCCATCCACCCCCGAGGCATTCAAATCCACCGGACAAGAAGAACCTTCGGAACAAATAGAAAGTACGGTTCCATTAGAATTCACCCACGAAAAATTGGCATCAATCAATTGGCGGTCCTTGTCATAAGCATAAGGAGTATATTTGTGCTGATTTTCCGGCACCGGCAATCCCGATCTCTCCGAATATAAATCATCCAAACAATCATCTCGGAGACCACATCGAAAGAAATCAAAGCCAGCAAAAGAGGGATCCCCATTGAATCTCGACACTTCCACATCCACGGACCGAATCTCGCAGATTTCATCCTTAACCTTAAATTCCCAGACAAAATCTCCGGCCAAACTCACGCCCGCCGCTCCTTTTATGCCTCCCCTAATATTTCTTCGAGATTCATCAAAACGCCCCCCCTTAATCGTCACCCGATATACCGAACCCCCTTGCATCAATTCGTCCGGCTTCCATCTGAACATGCCATGGGTCCCTTGATTGGACACGAACAGACGGCCATCGACCGTGCAAAAAGTGTCCTCCGCGCGGGTGGTTGATCCGCCCAAAGACAGGAGCGTATCTTTGATTCTTTCTAACAAAGAACGGCCAACCACGGCGCCGCAAGGCTTATTGCTATTATTGATCTGGACAATAATATTATTACTTGTAAGATCCGCCAAATTCATCCTTTCACTGAACTGGGCGGCAATCAAAGCGTTGCGGCAGACCAAAGGCAGGGCGGCTGGATTTGGATGGAGCAGATCGCCGCTAAACCCGGCATTGATTCCCGGCTTTGGAAACGCAGCCCCCAATAGTGGAAGCGCATTGTCCGGAACCGATTCGTCGTCAAAAGCGCCCAGAGGAACAATTACCCGCGGCCTAGCAAAGCAACACCCGCTCCCACGATTGATTCCCCACTCAAATATAGAAGTTTCGATATCGGAGTCCTTGCAGTCCGTATCATTTTTAAGTCCGCAAGTCACCTTCAGCTTAGCCTTGCCTTCCGCGGTGGGGGGCTCATTGGAAGCGATGATTTCCGTTTCGCCCGGGCCCTCGGTCGTGGCGGTCTGAAAAGGATCGATGCGATTGTCCAAAAGTTCGGCAGGCTCGAGATCGCCCTGCGAAATAGAAGCAACGGTATTGACCGAAGACAACCATCTCCAATCTACGGTCAGAGGATTAATTTTCTGGCCATTAGGATTGCAGGAGTCCCCCGTTCCCGCGGGCATAGCCACATAATCCTGATCCACGCCGATCAAGAATTTCTCCTTGAATAAAGGCAATACACCCACCGAAGCAACCACGCAAAGATTGGTGGAAGTTTTAAAGGTCCAAGAATAACTATCCTTGATCCCGTCGCCATTAGAATCAAAGTTCAATCCATCGAGCACCACCCCCTCCCCGCTTTTGACTCCAGAGGTTCCGCCGCGAATAACAATGCGATATTGGCGGTCTTTTTCCAAAAGACCGCGATTCGAAAGAGGAGACAAGTTAAAAATCGTTCCAAATTCGGCGGTTATATCGGCATTGCTTCCGGCGATAGAAATATTTTTCGCTGATCCCGAAGCACAGACTGCATTCTCACAGGACCAAAGTTCCATATTGTCTTCCAAAGAATCCAAATCCATCGCTGAATTGAAGCGCCCCCCCAAAGCAGCATTCAGACACGCCGACTGACAAATCGGATATTGCTCCACCACTCTGGGCTTATTGAATACAATATACAGGTCTCCAGTATCAGATTTGAGGCTCGGCAAAATGGCCGCGCGAATATGAATGGGATTTTCGACCAAGGTTTGGCTACGAGCCTCGGCAATAATGGCTCCTCCAGATTCGATTACCTCGCGGATGGAAATCTCGTTGACAAAAGCGCCCAAAACCTGTCCCGCGGCTGCAGAAAAGCGGATCCGAGGAGATTTGGCGAAATCGGGAACCTTAAAATCCTCAAAATGTTCGACAAAAGAAGCAGAATTCAAATCGAGAGCCAAAATAATGGATCCGCTGCCCGATTCATCCAATACAAGGGGCAAAGACGTGCCTGCATCAGTTTTGAAATGGACACGCAGTCGATAGTGGACTCCCGGATCTAGTGCCACGCCCTCGGACAATGAATCCGCTTTGCCTCCAATCTTATCGATGCGGAGAGCATTTTCACGGAGCAATCCTGGAGATGGAACGCGCTTAAAGATGATTGAATCCGCCGAGGCTGGGGCCGACCGGATCCATCCTGAAAGATCTAGGTCTTCAAAAGAAGCATTTGCTACCTGTTCGGTGCTGAGAATAGGATCGGGAAGATCCGCCCCTAGAGGATTGGAAAGTTCGACACGCAAATCATTCAGAGGATTCGTTGTATCCCATTTCCACAAATAATTTCCACGGAGAATATTGCAATTAGCAGCTAAGGGAACCGCACTGTATCGAGTCTTGGCCCCTTTAAAAGTCGCCAAAGCCGAAGGAGGAGTCACCAAAACCCTTGAGATATCGCAAAGAGCGGTGCTATTGCGGGTCTTCCAGTGCCAGACGAAATCCTCTTTCATGGGAAACCCGTCCTCGCTAATCATGCCGCCATCGCCTCCGGCAATACGCGCCTCATACCAAGTATCTGGCTCTAATTTTTCGGCCGATGGGACAAATAAAAATCCTTCGCCCGCGGCATTATCCGCTCCCACTTTACTCAAGGCATCGGCTTTGCTATCTCCATTGCTATCGATACCGGAAAGAACATCATCGCAGTCCCCAGAATCAAATTTGTCTCCATCTCCACACTTGCGGAGCTGTACCTGGCTCGGATCCAATAATCGGTCATCATTCATGTCTTTATTGAATCGGGCAGATATCAAAGCATTAGCACAAGCCCCGGTACTACTCATAAAAGGAGACGGGCTCTGGGTATTAATGGAACACGAAGGATCGATAATCACCCGAGGATTGGGTGAGCTCGTATCGAATAAAACCGAGACATCCGCGCTGTCTTGGAGCCCCGCTGAGCACGCATTCCCCCCTCGGCACAATTGGGCGGTGAGCTGGGCGGGGTCATTGGCTGGGGTCAGAAGTCCAAATGGCGCGGGCATGGCGGATTGGGCATCCCCAATAATCTCGGAATGATCATCCAGTACATCGAAAATGGAAATAAAGGGCCCGTCATTTTTTTGGGTACTCCATTTCCAGTCCGATGCTGGAACCGTAATCATATTGCAGTTCGCGGCTACGGCCTCTGAAGTAAAATTCTGGATTAGAGAAGGATCTGTAAATGTTTTCGCTCCCGGTAAAACCAAAACCTTGGAAGCGGTACAACTTTCTTTTGTCTTAAAAGACCAAATATAATCCTCTCTCATGGCGAGGCCACCCAATTCAGGAGACGCGCGCACGGCTAGGGGATGGTCTCCTCCACGAATGAGTACCTGATACCAAGTATTGATTCGGAGAGACCGAGGTGAATCTGCCGAACCCCCGACAAATATAAAACCTTCTCCCGATAATCCGGAATTAATCAAAGAAAGCTCGCCCTCCAACAAACGGCAGCCGGCTGGATCCAGCCTGTCTCCGGCATTACACTCTTTGACCAGAATCGAGGAGAAATTTTCATCCGGAGAAATAAACAAAGAATCATCTGACATATTGACTGAAAAACGGGCAGAAATTTTGGCATTCGTGCAGGCATCTTCGGAACTGATGAAGGGAGAAGGGCTCTGGGAATTTTCTCCACAAGTCTCGTCCTCTATCACAAAGGGGGCATTACTCTGACAAAAACAAGCCGAATTTTTCCCGCTCCCGCACTGGCAGCTCGACCCTTCCCGACAGTCGGCATCCGAAGAACAGGAAGCCTGACAAACGCCCGAGGGCGAACAGGTCATACAGGGATTATCGGCTGTGGGAGCAGAAGGGCAAGAACAATCTCCATCATCCGCGCAAGGCCAGCCTTCCACTTTTCCGGTCGAAAAAGACCATTTATACGCGCAAAAAGGAACAGGCTCATCGCACTGGGCGGAACAGGCGCCATTGCCGCAACAGACCAGCCCTTCTTGACATGTATCCGCCTGACAGACACCCACGGTAAAGAGAACACCATTGGACTGGGTACCCGTAGAATCAATCAAAATTACATCCCCGCTCTGGGCCGCTGGAGGAACAGAAACTACCACGGATTTCACATCCCAACTCGCTATTCCAGCCGCAGCTCCGGTTCCCGCCGCAGAAAACCGCACCGATGAATCCCCCGCCACAAAGGCGCCAAACCCTTCTCCAATGGCAGTGGCTTCCAGTCCAGCCGGGCCATTGTCCGGAGAAATGGCGCAGAGTCCGGGAGTCCGCTCTCTTGTATTGACGTCGAAATCGACAAAATTGCTCTGGGCTCCGCCGGAAGTTTTGAGAATCACACGATATAAAATTTCCCCTGAAGCATCCTGCAAAAATACAGGCGGAACCTTCACGACAACCGACTCGGGATGCCAATAATTACTCTTGCATTCTTTGGGGAATTCAATATCCGCCAAAGTCGTTTTCCCGTCGGAACCAATGAATTCAACACTTCCTGCCGCAGAGCCAAAATTAACTCCTGAGAGGGTAATATATTGGGATACCGGGCCAGAAGAAGGGATAATTTTTTCGATACGAGGCAAGGTTTCCGATTCTTTGACCATGAACGGCACACGATTGCTTTGGGAAGCAACAGTATCAACGGAAACAAAGGTTTCTCCGCCACGTAAGAGCGGAATTTTTATATTGGTAATGGATTCCGGTCCCCAAACAGCCGAAGGCGCGGAAATATTTCCAAATTTGACCGTGCTTTTATTCGCCCCTGTACCCGCGGTGGGGCCAAAATTCTTGCCGACTACTCGAATATCAGAAAAAGGCTCCCCTACCTCCGGATCTACCAGACAAATAGAGGGACGGCGGTTATTGTTGACGGTAAAATCCATCTGGATTCCCCGGCTATCGGCCGTGGTATCCATCAGGGCGTGGCTGGTGGACAGGCTGATCGGACCCGTTTTAGCGGCACTCGGTACTTCAACAATGACAAAATCATCATGCCAAGTATTGCCGCACTGGCCGCCTGGCAAAGAGGCCGCCACATCGTCCGTTGGGCCCGCTCCTCCCAAAAAGCTCACCTTTCCCAAGGCGTCCCCAAAACCTTGGCCATAGACCGTCACAAAGGTACCGGAAGCACCGTCCGATGGGAATACCTCAGAAATTTCAGGCAAAGACACGCACTTTCCAGCCAGACACGCCCCTTGGGCACAATCGAGAGAAGTCACACAGACTCCGCCTCCACACTGGCCACAGTCCCCTCCGCAAGCAGGTGGACCCGCTACCACCTCCCCCAAATCCTTATCCAACTCTTCGTCAAAACAATGCAAAGGCCGCACAATAACCGACATTATCTCGGATTCTTTGGAATTCGTATCAATATCAAATGAAGCGATTTTTAAATTATAGATTGACCCTTTTTCCAAATTTTCCGTGTTCCAAAGAATCAAAGCATCTTCTACGGATCTGGGAGAGATTTCATCTAGGGGTGAAAAAAGTCCTTCCTCGCTAAAACCTTCTCCTTTTTTGGCAGTCCATAATTGAGAATAAGAAATGCCTGAATTATCCTCGATTCCGAATAAAACATCCACCGAAGCCCCCTCTTCCCCTCCCGGAACTCCCTGACCCTCGGCAGGATTGATAATTCGGGTATCAGGACCTAATGAATCGACTAGATTCCCCGTTTTGAATCTCGCCGTACAATTGTCCGAAATAGCAAAAGCACGGCAAGCCAAAGTAATGGCACCAGACCCAAATGCGGCTTCGGGCGATTCCTCGCCTTCCGGATCAATCCCATCTGTTCGATAAGCATTCTTCTGTGTTTTTCGAACTTCCGAGGCCACAATTCCCTCGATCACGCGGACATCAAATTCAGTATCGCCAAGAAAACAAAAACGTTTGGGATCTTCGGTACAGGCTTGGGACGGGGTGAACTCAACAATATTGCCCGCCACATCATAGTGACCCGAAACTTCTTCCCCGCTAGATAAATCCAAGACAGAAATTCGGTCACGAATCGATCCCGGCTCAATGGAAGCATTAAAAACAATACGAACCACCACATTTTTGATGGGAATATCACCCTTGGGAGTAATATTATCCACCGTGAAAATATCCGACCCGCCGGCCCCAAAACCGCCAATCCCGCCGCGGCCACCAGCCCCCGATCCCCCGCCCACCCCAGTAGCACTGGTAAGCGACCGGATCACGAAAGAAGCGATAGTATAAGCGCCCATAATAATCACAAGCCCGATCACTCCATTGCGCAGAATCTTCTTCGCAGTCTCGACACGCTCGGCATCGCCTCGGGCAGTCATGTAGACAAACCCGCCATAGAGCGTAATACCTAATGCTAAAACACCCAGGAAACCTAAAATAGCACGGATGATGCGAGCAATAATCACCCGTAAATCCGTGTCTGTCGCCAGTCCCGAGTCTTCGAGGGGAGCCAATCCCAGATCAGGAGATGCGGCAAGAGCTATTTCAGGATTGAAAGACCGAGGAACAAAGAAACTTGCCGCCATGATGATCCCCAATAAAAGACATGGAAAAGTGGACAGTTTAAACATAAAAAAGGAGTAGCATTTTTTTTATTTTTATTGAGACACTTTGGCGCAATCTCCGACGCAATAGTGATAGACGCCCGAATTTTCGACCCCGCAATTATCCAAGAAAAATTCTTGAGCCTTTTGGAGTCCCTCGGTCTCTCCCAAGAGGGCGTACGTATCGCCAAAATTCAAATAGGCATAATTTTTGGTGGTTTTCCAAGGAAAAGCGGGGTCTCCCGGCATGGTAGCCAAGAAAGGCTTCAAGGCATCGGCAAAATTGCCGTCCACTCCGGAACAAAGACCGGCCGAGAGAGGGAAGGAACCATTAGTCGCGCGGTAACGGCGTAAAGCCTCCTCTATGGCTGAAAAATCAGATTTGCGAATATTGTCTCTGGACGCGAATTCGCCCCGCGCATCCACGGTATTGGACGAGCTAATGGCAAAATTTTTGCCGTAACGGCTGGAAACTCCCTCGGGGCCGCTTCCCATACAAACCGCCTCTACAAAATCAGGATCGGAAAAGGCCCGCGCATCTTCCATGGTGGCGGACAAAGAATACTGCCGGTCATTGGCGCAGGTGTAGAGCCTGTATCCGGAATCCAGCCCAGCTTGGCTCAAATTCTTGACCTTGGTTTTGAGCGAGGTATTTTCGATGAGGAAATCAAGGATCGAACGGGGATAATCGCCTCCATCGGAAAAGGTGAGGAGTCCCATGCCCGATCCCTTATAGCCAGCTCCAGAAATATTAAAGGACCCGGTCCGATTTTTGTATTCTTCCAAAGCCTGCTTGACGAGAGTCAAATCAATGCGACGAGCATCATCTCTGGCTCTGGCGGGCGCTTGATTTGTCGCTTCAGGCCCGACGCAGGGCTTGAAACAGTTCTGATAAAGGTCCAGAATACCGGAATTCATTTCCACATTATAAATCGTATTGTCTTCCAACCCGCTATGATCAATGAATACCTCGGCTTTTGTGTCCCCCAAGGCCACCGCGGTCACCCAGTAAAATCCTTGGTCCAGAATCACATTGCGGCTGGTGAGAGTTTTAAACAAGAGAGGCTTACTGAAGAGCGCGCTAATTTTAGCCTTAAGCGGCACTTCCACCGAAAAAAGGCCAGGAGAAACCTTCTCTATCACCGGAGGAGTCAGGTCAATCGTATTATTGGTTTTGAAAACCCAAGAATAATTATCCAGTCCCGGACCTTGACCAATGCCATCAGCCGTGCCGTCCAGAGAGTTGCCGCTGGCATCCACTACCCCATCATAAGGGAATCCAAAAGCTTCCGGAGGATTTTCCGAGAGTGTCGCGGCCTTCACATCTACCCCCAGAGTCGCATTGCCCGGGAGACAAAACACATCCTGACCGCAAGAATTCTTGCCGCATAAATCATGGGTGATGAATTCCACGGTTTGATAGAGATTGGAAACAGAAAAAGTCCCGGGGAAATAATGGCGTCCCTTTGCCGCGTCCTCTGAAAACACTTCGATATTGCTGAAATTGGATAAAAGTCCATCATCATTGGGATCCACAGTGACAATACCCGAAGAAGAGGTAGGATCCATCGGTTCATTGAAGGTCACCTGCACCACAATATTTCGGGCATAGGTGATGGGTTCCGCGGGAGGCGTCACTCGGCGAGGAATAACACTGATCACTTGGGGAGGGGTCAAATCCACAACTGTACTGACTTCGAACTCCCACTCATAGAGACCCAGATTACCAAAAATAGGATCGCCATTTATATTCTGTATCCCGCTTCGCAAAGTTACTTTGTAGGGGGTATTGGTTCGAGAATTCCCCAACAGAGGAATGGGATCAAAAACAAAGGTTTTGCCGTCCGAAGTCGAAGCCGCTCTGACCTCGCTCTGAGATAACGCTGATCCCTCCAGCGGAGAAATTTCAATCGCATCGGTGATACGATCATCGAGCCGGTCGTCCGAAGTCCCGCTATCATTAATGACCGATGAAATATCAATACGCTCTTTGAAAGTCACCATAATCTTAGTATTGCGGGGAACGCCAAGCGCCCCGCGAATCGGATAATGAGACTCGATGGCATCCCGCCCGGCGTCGGCGCCCAATCCTCCGGCGCCAAAACGTCCTCCGCCCGCACCGTCCCCAATTGAAGCACCCGAAAGCGCACGGATCAAGAATGAAACGAGACCAAATGCCGATAAAATAATAGCTAAACCGATCAGTGCATTTTTGAGAATTTTTTTAGCTCGATCCACTTTTTCAGCATCACCTGCCGCGGTCATGTAGGTGAATCCGCCATAGAGAGCGATCGCTAAAGCCAAGGTCCCTAAAAAACCAAGAATAATACGAATAACATTGGCGATCACGATGCGGATATCGGAATCCGTAGCAAGGCCGGATGCTTCCAGAGGCTCGACACCCAATACATCTCCTTGGGCCAAAACAAACGAGGCCTCAAAAAACAAAAAAAATCCGAGCACTAAAGTGACAATCGGAATCAAATAATTAAACCGGAACCTTGATGAACGAAAAAAATATTTAGAGAACAAAAAATATTTGTTTTGCATAGCTAGACAAGCATTAGCCGGCTATAAAGATAAATAATGAAAAAACCCAAGACCTTCCGAATTTCATCTTCCATAATATAAATATATTATATCGAGATAAAATTTTTAGGTCCAGGGTTTTTTCGATAAATCAAGGAGTATCTTAGTAGCGGCGTGTGTTTTCTTCCTTTAGACGTCCGATTTTTTTCAGATACTCGCGTTCCCTATTGATTTCCAGACGGCGCAAAGCTGAAGTCTTTTTCTTGGTTTTATTGACTGGTCGCTTAAAAAAACGAATCTTACGAGCCTGTATCAATTGCCCGCTATGAATCAATTTTTTGTTGAATCTTCGGAGAAAACTTTCAAAGGTTTCCCCTTTTTTTCGCTTGAGTTCTACCAGAAAAAACACCCCCTTTCTCTTGTGTTCAATTATCCAAAACTGAACGGATATAATGTCCACGATATTCGACCTTGATAAATTAACAATTTTATTACAAATAAGCAAATAGAGGGCCAATAAATAAATCCCCCTCAATCCCCCTTTGACAAGGGGGAGGCTGCTACCCCCTCCCTTGTCAAAGGGAGGGTTGGGGAGGGATTTGTTGCTTTTTCTTCACTACTTCGCCGATTCCATTTTCCGCAGCCGCTTCTTGATCTCCAGTATCACCTTATTGAAGTCCACAATTTCCTGCACGCCTCCATCCATATCGCGAATGATAATGGTGCCATCGAGTATTTCCTTCTGGCCCAAAATGAGAGCGAATTTCACACCCAACCGGGTGGCTAGTTCCAGCTGAGCCTTGAGGTTGTCTTTGGCGAAACTCTCGGATACCGAAATGCCATCCCGCCGCAATTGCTCAAAAAGAGCCAAGGCACGTTTTTTGGCGACATCTCCCAGCTGGGCCACGAAAATATCGGGGTTGCCGAGCTCCAGTACTTCCAACTGAAGCTGGCGGATGCGTTTGATGCTCGACTCCATCATCAGGGTGAAGCCGACCAAGGCCACATCCACCCCCATCATTTTATTGATGAGCTCGTCATAACGGCCGCCGGCCCCCAAGACAACAGGCTTGACCACACTATTCTCGAGCTGGCTGTTCTCGATGATTTCAAACACGACCTTGGCATGCATATCCAGGCCGCTGACCAAATAAGGATTAAGAGCATAGCTGATCCCCACTTCGTCCAGACATTCGAGTACTTTCATGAAGTGATCCTTGCAAGCGGCGCAGAGCCAGTCCAAAGACTGCGGAGCATCCTTTTTGAGTCCTGAGCAGGCGTCTTCCGAACAGTCCAAAACATACAAAGGGGCTTTGGCCATGCTCTCCTGGCACCCCTGGCAGAGCAATTTTTTCTTGCCTCGATAATACGAAAGCAAAGCTTCTTTATATTGATCGCGGCACTCCGAACAACCCATGCTGTTGATGCTCACGGTCACAGAAAAACCCGCCTCCCGGAGAACCTGATAACTGAACATGATGACCTGCACATCGGCCAAAGGATTTTTTTCATCAAAAATATAACAAGCCAACTGGTGAGCTGACCGCCACTCTCCAGAACGGCCTTTAGCTTCTTGTCGGAAAACAGGTCCGGAACTATAGAGTTTGACCGTATAGTTGCTTTGCTCGAGCGCGTGTTCGAAGTAGCTGCGCACCATGGGAACGGTTAAATCCGGACGCAAAACTAACTTTTCGCCATTTGACGCTTCCACCAAAAAAGAATCGTCGTCCGCTTTTCCTTTTTTGTGGAAAATTTTGGAATAAAGCTGGGGGTTTTCCAATACCGGCGTCTGGACCTTCCGAAAGGAATAACTGTGAGCAAATTTTGTGACGATCCCTTCCAGATAATCCCAATATTTCTGATCTCCTGGAATCAAATCCTTCATCCCTCGAATCGTCTCTATCATTTTCTTAGGCCGCTTAATCTCTTTGACCTCGGCTGCTTTTGAATATTTGGGCATAATTTTCTCGAAAAGAAAAAAGTTTCTCTTGGATTATGATCCTCTCCAAAAAGAAACAGAATAAAAAATTAATTTAAAATTGATTGCTGTACTCCGGAGTCTCAAATACGGTTAATTTATGGAGAGGCCACCCTCGAATCCAAGTTTTTCCGACAATATGAGAACGCCGGATGGGACCAAAATCACGAGAATCCAAACTCGCTATCCGATTATCGCCCAAAACGAAATATTCGTCATCTTTGAGCACCCAAATATCCTCTTTGTGAGTCAGGACACTTTTGTCCAGATACGCACTCTCGCCCAGCTGCAGGCCGTTGATGTAGACGAATCCATCCGCCACCCTCACTCGTTCTCCGGGGAGGCCGATAATCCGCTTGATGAAATACTGCCGGATATCCCGGGGATACTTGAGAACCACGATATCCCCTCGTTGCGGCTCGGAAAAACGATAGCTGATTTCATCCACGACGAGATATTCATTATCAAAAAAATTGGGCTCCATGGAAGCTCCCTTGACATAAAAGGGCTGGATGAGGAAATACCGCACCGGTACTATAATCAGGAGCGAAATCATCACCACGCGGAGCAGTTCAATGCCGGAGGCGAAAAAAGAAGCGGCACTCAATCGGCCCTTACGGAAAAATTCTGAATCATCAGCCATTTTTTTCATAAAAAGTATAGAAATTTTAACCATTATACTGTATTTTACAGAATCGTAAATAGTTTTGCCAAACCGGCCTATTTTATATTATAATTCGGCAATATCCAACCAAGCTCTATGCAACCCATCCATCAGAAAAAATCCATTCTGCCGACCCGCGCAAAAAAAATATTGGGGGGCCTGTTCGTATTTGGATTGATTCTCGTAGTATTTTTTTCGTGGAGTATTTCGTCCACGGCTCCGGAACACACTTTCGCCGCCTGGATCAAAAGTACCGGATCCAAACTCATTCAAGCGGTCCAAGGCTCGGAAAAAGAAGGAGGGGCCAGTGCTCTGTTGGGAGAAGAAAATGACCGGATCAATTTTCTGCTCTTGGGAATTGGCGGAGAAAAACATGAAGGAGCGGATTTGACCGATACCCTGCTGGTCGGAAGCTACTCTCCTTCCCAAGAAAAAGTTTCCTTCATGAATCTGCCACGCGACCTGCTCGTGTATCTGCCGGATTATGCTTGGAGAAAAATCAACCATATTTATTATTTCGCCCACAAAGAAAACCCCGAAACCGCGCTCGACGAGACAACAGAATTCGTCAGTGAACTGCTTGATATTCCCATTCACTATTACGCCTTGGTGAATTTTAAAGGATTTACCGAGGCCATTGATGCCTTGGGGGGATTGGATGTAGAAGTGACGAACCGTTTGGAAGACCCAATGTATCCGATCGCCGGCCGAGAAAACGCCTTCCCGATCGAATCCCGGTACGAAAGGCTGGTCATTCCAAAAGGGCCCAACTCTATGGACGGAGCTCTGGCCCTCAAATACGTCCGCTCACGCCACTCCTATGGAGTAGAAGGATCAGACTATGCCCGAAGCCGCCGCCAGCACCAGCTGATCTTGGCCGCAAAAGAGAAAGCCCTTTCTTTTAAAACCTTGCTCAATCCTTTTTTGATCAAAAAAATGATTGGGATTCTGGAAGCCAATGTCAAAACCAATTTGACCTTAGGTGAAATATACCGAGCCATCGCTCTGGGAAGCCAAGCCGCCAATCCGGAAATCACACAAAAAATCATTGACGCCGGTCCAGATGGACCGCTCTATGAAAATAATGCGGAAGGATTTACTCTGCGAACCCGGACTGGAGACTTTGAGGAACTCCGCTTTATCGCGCGTAACCTATTGGAAGAAGACAAAATTTTTGATAAGACAAAGAGGCGTTTTGAGGCTCCCGCATCACTCGCTAGAGAAAACCCAGCATTAACCGAGGGTATAGCAAGTCCCACTACCCTTTCTTTAGAAAGAATAGGGACGGTTGAGTTGTTAAATGGCACCTTTATTGAAGGACTGGCGGCCCAGGAGGCTGATAAACTCCGGTCTCTGGGGTTCAATATCCTGAATATTTCAAATACAGGGGCGCAAAATTACAAGAAAACGGTCATCTACGCACGAAAAACCGATGATCCGCGCTCAATTGAGACCCTCACCCAATATTCCAAGAATATCAAAAAAGACGCTATTCCAGAAGAATTTAATTCATCCGAGGCTGATTATGTCATCATCTTAGGCGCCGACCGCCTGTATCAATAATTTATGGACTCCCTAAAACGCCCCATCGAACTCAAACACGATCTCTACCAAGTTTCCATCATTGGCCGCACTAATGTGGGGAAATCCACGCTTTTTAACCGTCTCGTCGAAAAAGATAAGGCCATAGTCTCTCCGATTCCAGGAACTACCCGAGATCCCAATGTGGACGTCTGCCATTGGGACCAGTATCAATTTCAGCTGGTGGATACCGCCGGCATACGAAATCTCAAATTTGCCGATAAAAATGAGATCGAAGAAAATGTACAAAAACAAATCGAAGTGGTTTTCAAAAAAACCGACGTTTTTATATTTGTAGTGGATATTGACACCGGCCCGGTTCCTGAAGATTATGAAATAGTCAAAAAACTGCGCCGCCTTGGAAAGCCCTTCCTCATCGTGGCCAATAAAGCGGACAGCCCGAAAAAGAAAAAAGAATTGGCTAGTTTTTATAGTCTGGGAGGAAACCACACCTTTGCCGTATCCGCCCGAAATGGAACCGGAAGCGCAGAAATGCTCTCAGATCTGGTCGAAATTTTATCCAAGTTGGGACAAAAACACTCGGTACTGCCCAAACCGGATTTTACCATCGCCATTCTCGGCAAACCCAATGTTGGAAAATCGACTCTACTCAATTCTCTTTTGGGGTATTCGAGAGTTATAGTCAGCGAGATCCCACACACCACCCGCGAACCCCAAGATACTTTGGTGAGCTACAGCGGAAAAACGATAAAAATTTTGGATACTGCCGGAATACGCAGAAAATATAAATACAAAGGCGATTCTATTGAAAAACAAAGCGTTATCAAAACGCTCGATACCGTTGAGCGTGCTGAAATTGTATTTTTCATGATCGATGCTTCACTTCCCATCGACCATCAAGATCAAAAAATATTGGGACAATACCGCACCCTTTATAATTCGGTTGTCATCTTGGTAAACAAATGGGACAAAATTCCAGACAAAACGCTCGACACGGTCAATGATTATATGAAAATAATCCGCAGTTATTTTGACTCGATCCCGTGGGCTCCGGTGATCTTCTTATCCGCACAGTCCGGAGAAAAAGTGGATCAAATCATGGACATGGCTCTGCGAATCCATAGCGAACGCAACCGAACTGTGCCGCAAGAAATACTGGACGATATTGTCGGCAGAATCAAAGCCAAACACGGTATCCGCAAAAAAGATTCTCTAATCCCCTATATCTACGGCATCCGGCAGACCCAAACCAATCCCCCGACCTTCGAACTCACCACGGACAAAAAAGAAGAAATCCCCAAAGCCATCAATAATATCATCATGAAGAAAATCCGCGAAGAAAACGAATTCTTCGGCACTCCTTTGCTGCTCGATTTTAAAAACATTGAACAATAAACCAACTATGAAATATCTTGTGGCGGGACTGGGGAACCCCGGCCCAAAATATGCTTTTACTCGTCATAATATCGCTTGGCGGGTATTGGATTTGTTTTCCTTGGACTGGGAAAACAAAAATGAATTCCATGGAGAAATAGCCTCTCTGTCACTCGGCCAAGAAACACATGTTTTTCTCAAACCTCATACCTACATGAATGATTCCGGCAAATCCATTGCCGCCTCGCTTAGCTTCTACAAAATCCCGATCCCCCAATTGGTAGTGGTCCGAGATGACGCGGATCTGGCTTTTGGACAGATCAAATGGGTGAGCGCTTCCGGCTCTGGCGGACAAAAAGGCATGCAGTCGATCATCGATCTTCTGGGAAGTAAAGAGATGACTCAGCTCAAAGTGGGCATACGGCCCGAAGCCAATACCCATAAAGCACTTTCATTTGTGCTGGATAATTTCTCGGCGGAAGAGGAAAAAAAACTGCCAGATATTGTTAAGAAATGCCATGATTCGGTGGTGCATCTGTTGGAAAAGGGGCTGGAGGGGACGATGAATAGGTTTAACAAGAAATCCCCCTCAATCCCCCTTTGACAAGGGGGAGGCTGCTACCCCCTCCCTTGTCAAAGGGAGGGTTGAGGAGGGATTTGTTGCTCAAAACAAAAAACCTCCGGATAATTCCGCAGTTTTTTTGTTTAGCGAAATCGGTTCTGCCGCCGAGAGAGTGCAGTTAGGAGGGAATCTGACCCTCAAACAGCAGGCAGAACTGATTTCACTAAAAGAAATGTGGCCAGACTTGTTCTACCTCAGATGCGCAACTTGGTTTAGGAGGGAAATCCAACGGCGTATCTGAATAGTAGAACAAGACCGGTCACAAATAATTTTTTCTGGATCTTGTTATCTTAAATCTCCGGGGAAAAAAAGTCAAACGCATAAATATGTAGGGGCACAGCGCGCTGTGCCCCTACATATTTATGCCCCCTTGAATTAAAACTCTCCTTTCTATAATCTGTCTAAGAAATAAAGCACCTGTGCGCCAATATCATTATGGAGTATCCACCTTCGTATTATTGGGCGCTTTTTTATTTTCTGGACGGATTTGGCCCAGCCGCCACGGCCAAAATCATGCGCCATTTTCCGGATGGGAAAACCGCGTGGGAAGCGGCAGGAAAAGAACTCGTGCCCCTCAATCTCCCCAGAAAATGCCTGGAAAATTATGAGATCCAAAAAATGAAACTGGACCCAAAGCCCCTATTTAAAGCACTAGACGAATCCCGAATCCAAATCACCTCGATTCAGGATAAAAGTTATCCACAGATTTTGACAGAAATTCCCTCTCCCCCAGCTCTCCTTTTTTATAAAGGAGATATCACTCTCGCTTCTCAAGGAAAGCGCGCGGCCATAGTGGGGACTCGCAAACCGTCACCCTATGGAGAGAAAATGGCGGGCTTGATTGCCGAATATCTCGCCAAAAAAGAGGTTTCTATTGTCAGCGGCCTCGCCACAGGGATCGATACCGTGGCCCACCAAAAAGCAATGGAGCATGGGGGCCGGACCATAGCGGTCTTGGGCAATCCGCTCGTGGAGCGAGAGATATCCCCCGCCAAGAACCAAGGATTAGCACGACAAATCGCTGAGAAAGGACTGCTCTTGTCTGAGTATCCCCCGCTCTCGAGCATGCATCCCGCCAATTTTGTACGGAGAAATCGGATCATTTCCGGACTCGCAGCCGATACCATCATCGTCGAGGCCCCCAAAGATTCCGGAGCCCTCATCACCGCCCGATTCGCCCTCGAACAGAATCGCAATGTCTACGCGGTCCCCGGAGACATCACCCGCCCCCAGTCCGCGGGAACCAACCGGCTCCTGGCTAGTGGAGCCGCAGTGATCGCGTCTCTCGAGGATTTGAATGAACTCTTCACGCTAGAAAAGACTTCTCCCGGTGCTCAATCAAGTCTCCCTCTCGCGATCCCGATCGAATTATCCGCCGAAGAGAAAAAAATACTCTCCCTCCTCCACGATTCCCCTACTCTGGATGAACTCCTCATCTCCAGCAGTATTCCGTATGGCGAGCTCTTGGGAATCATCACGAAAATGGAGATGAGAAAAACAATTATCAGCAGAGGAGGACGATATTGGATTTCCTAATGCAACTATGCCTATAATGAATCATTATAGGGAACAATTCCACCTTTATTTGAGGAGGATGCCATGTCAAAACCGCGGTTCTTTCGCAAGAAAATTTTCTTTGTACTATTGCTGGGGGTAATCACTTCAGTAGCGTATTTTCCGACGAATCATTTCCGCTTCTTTGATTTAGTCGAGGTCCCGATACTCTCTTGGGATCATAAAATACCTTACATCCCCTGGATGATGATAGTTTATCTATCATTTTTTTTGAAACTGGCGCTAGTAATTCTGTGGACAGATCATCCGGAACAAATGTATCGAGCATTTTATGGCTATTGTCTCATTATCTTCGTGTCATTTTTCATCTACCTCTTCTGGCCCACGAAATTTTATTGGGATCATAGCCACTGTCATGATTTTTTCACACAGTATCTGTATCTCCCCATGAAAAAACTGGACAGCCCGCAGAATGCATGTCCTTCATCCCATGTATCCCTCTCCTTTGCGGGGGCGTTCATCTTTCTTTTTATGGGATGCTGGAAAAAAGGAATGGTATTTTTCCTCTGGGCTAGTCTCATTGCTATCAGCACCGTCGCGGTCAAACAGCATTGTGTCATGGACGTAGTATTCGGATTTTTTTTATCGTTCACGTGTTGCTTCTTTGTCTTTATATCTTAAAAAATCGCAACTGGAAAAAACAAAATGCACCTAAAATTCATGTCCCCGATAAGTAACATTCTTATCGGGATTTTAAATCCATATTTGACAAATTCTGGAATAAAAAACATAATTGGCCGACTTTGAAAGCAACAAATCCCTCCCCAACCCTCCCTTTGACAAGGGAGGGGGTAACAGCCTCCCCCTTGTCAAAGGGGGACTGAGGGGGATTTGTTGTTGAGTGCGCTGATTTTCGTAATCCACATCACGCATCGAGTGACAAGTAATCACTTTGTCTATATATTAAATTTTGAGACTATTCCAACAAAATATCATTGCATTATGAAAACACTTATTATCGTGGAGTCGCCGACAAAGGCCAAAACTATTTCCAAATTCCTGCCAAAGGCTTATACCGTGCGGTCATCCAAGGGACATATCCGCGATTTGCCCAAAAGCAAGATGGGAATCGACATCGAACACGGGTTCCTGCCGCAGTACGAAGTGCCCGAAAAGGCACGGGCGACGCTCGCCGAACTCAAAGAGCTCACCGCCAATTCGGGCGAGGTGATTCTGGCAACGGACGAAGACCGCGAAGGTGAGGCGATAGCCTGGCACCTGTCCCAAGCCTTGGGCCTCGATCCCGCGAAAACCAAACGCATTGTTTTCCATGAAATCACCAAAAAAGCCATAGAAGAGGCCCTCAAAACCCCGCGCGTCATTTATCCACACCTCGTCGATGCCCAGCAGGCACGGCGCGTTCTCGACCGTTTGGTGGGCTACGAACTCTCTCCCTTTCTCTGGAAAAAAATCCGTTTCGGACTCTCCGCAGGACGCGTGCAGTCCGTCGCGGTTCGCCTGGTATGCGAGCGCGAGGAAGAGATACGCAAATTCCTGCCCCAGGAATATTGGACCGTCGAAGGATTATTCAAAAAAATAGGAGCCACGGACGAGTCGGCCTTCCCCGCCTTGCTCCATGCCAAAAACGGCAACAAACTGGATAAATTCGCTATTGCCACGGCCAAAGACGCGGAAGCAATATTGGCGGAAGTAAAAAATAAACCTCATTCCATTTTGAAAATTGAGAAAAAAGAGACGAAGAAACACCCCCTCCCCCCTTTCACCACCAGCACCCTCCAACAGGAAGCCTCCAAAAAAATGGGATTCTCCAGCAAACAAACCATGAAACTGGCCCAACAGCTCTATGAGGGTATTAAATTGGACAAAGGCGATCCGACGGGTCTCATCACCTACATGAGAACCGATTCCGTGAATCTCTCCCGCGAGATCATTGATCAGTCGAGAAGCTACATCAAGAGTGAACTGGGCGACAAGTACCTGCCCAGCGAGGCTCTCACCTACACGACCAAATCCAAATCCGCCCAGGAAGCGCATGAGGCCATACGCCCGACCTCGGTGGAACGCACGCCCGAATCCATCAAGGATCAGCTCGAACCGCGCCAATATAAGCTCTACAACCTGATTTGGCGTAGGACCGTGGCCACACAAATGACCGACGCCGTGCTCGCTCAAACCGCGGTGGATATCAGCGCGGGAGTATACTCATTCCGGGCCAATGGCGTGATCCTCCGATTCGACGGGTTCCTGAAAATCTACAAGACCATGACCAAGGAATCAATTCTTCCCGAGCTGGAGGAAGGCGATAAATTATCCGCCAATAAAATCGAGCCGCTACAGCATTTCACTGAACCTCCGGCACGATATTCGGAAGCCACTCTCATCAAAATACTCGAAGAACACGGCATTGGCCGCCCTTCCACTTACGCGCCCACCATCGATACCATCCAGGCGCGCGGGTACGTGATCAAAAACGAGGACAAAAAATTCGCGCCTACCGAGACCGGCGAGCTGGTCAATAAAGTCTTGGTCCAGCACTTCCCCAATATCGTGGACATTGAATTCACGGCTAAGATGGAAGAAGATCTGGATATGATCGCTGAGGACAAAAAATCCTGGCAGCCGCTGATCAATGATTTTTACCAGCCTTTTAAACAAAATCTTGTGCAAAAAGACAAAACCGTTTCCAAAAAAGAATTGACCGAGGAAGCGACCGACAAAGTCTGCCCCAAATGCGGCTCCCCCATGATCAAAAAAATCGGCAAGTTTGGCAAATTTCTAGCCTGTTCCAATTACCCCGAATGCAAAACCACGGCCGAACTCAGCTCCGAAGAATCCGGCCGGCCCCCAATGGAAAAAACCGACAAAATCTGCGACAAGTGCGGAGCTCCCATGGCTGTAAAAATGGGACGATACGGCAAATTCCTGGCCTGCTCGGCTTACCCCGAATGCAAGAATATCATGTCCATCACCACCGGCATTGCCTGCCCCAAATGCGGATTGGGAGAAATCGCCGAAAAACGCACCAAAACCGGCAAGATTTTCTATTCCTGCAATAAATACCCGGCCTGCGACTTCTCCCTCTGGAACAAACCCACGGGCGAGAAGTGTCCAAAGTGCTCATCCTTGATCATTTTGGCGGGTAAAGGCAAGAATAAGTGTTCGAGTAAGGAGTGTGATTATGAAGCAACAAATCCCTCCTAACCTCCCTTTGACAAGGGAGGGACAACAGCCAACACGCGACAAGCGAAAAAAGAGGCGCTCTTGGTTAAGAGTGCCTCTTTTGCAAAAATGGTTTCTAAAAAAATATTGTTTCGAAACTTTTAGCCTTCTTGACGATCTGGTAGATCGATATCTACGATTGTCTCCGTGGTTACTTCCTCTACCAACACGGGCTCAGAATCTTCACCCTCTCCCTGTCGCTCGATTGGACCTTCCTGTCCGTGGAGTTTCGCAATATGAGAATTAGAATTCTGCAACTGCTGAGCCAGAAATTTTCTAGCATGCTCCTTCTGATCTTTCTCAAAAGCCTCTCGAACCATTGTACACTCTGGATGTATGTCACTAGGAAAAGGATTATCCCACTCTTCTCTAGTTAGGGGCTTGAATATCTTGCATTCCTGTGGTTTCTGCAACACGCTTTGACCCTTTGGAGCCTCTTCAATATCATAAAGTGTTTCAGAGGTTTCTCCAGATACCTCAAGAATCTCATGACCTATGTCATGCGGAAATTGATAGGTATACTCTTGAAAGTACAGGTTAGCCTGTTTCTGAAAAACCTTCCTTATCTCCACGATCTTTGCGTCACGAACTTCTATATGACATTCAGCGCTTTTGAGATGAACTTCCAAGGCTTTATTTTGTTCTGACAATTTTCGACACTCATTATTGAGACCTTCAACCGTTTTATTCCAGCCTACGATCTCTTCCTTCAAGCGAGTAACTTCAGTTGCCTCTTTGGCCAAAGAATCCTGTGCATTCTTAAGGGTATTGCACGTACCAACAAGATCAGCTTGCAATGAGAGAACAAGCAATTCATAATCCCCCGCTTCTTTCTCTCGAGCGACTTTTGAAATGGCGGACTGAGCGATCACACGTTTCAATTCGTCATTGGATTCTGCCAATTTCTGCGACAATGCCTGATTAGTAGCCACCTCTTGTGTCCACTGACCAGACAAAATAGAATACTTGGCTTCTATTCTATTATTTCCTTGTTGGAGCAGGAGAAGTTCCGCTTTCACAATTTTCAATTGCTGAGCATCATAATAATAATCTCCTTTAGGTTTACCAGAAGCTCCGCTCAAAACGATGCGAAATCGTTGAGTCCAGTTAAGAGAGACCTGTGACGCTTCAGTCACAGTAAGTTGTTGAGGGGGAAGACATTTCCCAAACGCAAATATGCGTTTGAGTACTAATAGAAGCATGACAAGACAAACTAACAGGGACAATGTCCCCTTAAACGCAGTTATCAAATTTACAATATTCTGCATCTGATAGCCCTTTCAAAAGAAAAAATATCAAAAAACACGAATCAGCAACTCTCTTCCCTTTTCAAACTATTATGCTCCATATCAAGCGCAGGGAAGAGAATACGGATAGGATAGGCGAAAATGGGAATTTTGTCAAGGGGGAAACGCAAAAATGTAGGGGCACAGCGCGCTGTGCCCCTACATTTTTGCGTTTCCAACACGTTACTCCTTCAATTTCTCCACAATCTCCTCGAGTTCCTCCGGTTCGCATTGGATTCGAATTTCATTGCATTTGCCTTTTCGGCAGATGAGGACGCGGGCGGAGAGTTCTTCGGAGAGGGTCTGCTCCCAATCAGACCAGCGGGGGTCGGCCGGGTTGCCTTCAGAGCGGCGGAAGGTGGATTTGACGGGCACCAAGCCTTCGGCATCACGGACGCTGAGTTCATTTTCCAAAATTTTGCGGAATAAATTACGCTGAGACTCTTCGTCTTCCATTCCCAAAATCACCTTTGCGTGGCCCACGGAGATCATTCCCTCCTGCAGGGCGCGACGGATGTCCTCGGGGAGAGCGAGAAGGCGAATAAAATTGGCGATCTGGGAGCGGCTTTTGCCCATGCGATCGGCGATTTCTTCTTGGGTAAGATCGAATTCCGAGCCGAGGCGGTCATAGGCCATGGCTTCTTCGATAGCATCGAGATCTCGGCGCTGGATATTTTCAACCAGAGCCAATTCGAGACGCTCCTGCTCCCCGGTTTCGCGGACAATGGCGGGGATGGTGTCGAGGCCAGCCAGACGTGCGGCTCGCCAGCGGCGCTCGCCGGCAATGATGGCGTATTTGCCAGAACCCACTTCCTCAACAATGATCGGACTCAAGACTCCATACTGACGGATCGAGGAGGCGAGTTCCGCCAAAGAGACTTCATCAAATACCGTACGCGGCTGGGCGGAATTGGGGACAATCGCATCTAGGGGCAGTTCGACCACGCGAACACCCGACTCTTCTTCGCTTTTGAGGAGTTCATTCCTAGAAGAAATTTGTTCTAATTTTGGAAGCCGGGGAATGAGGGCCCCCAGCCCGCGACCTAAACCGGTATTGGACATAGAAATTGATAAATTCTTAAAAAAATTATATTAATTTCCCCAACTTCTCGATAATCTCTCCGCCTAAATTGCGGTACGCCATGGCGCCCAAGGATCCGGGAGAATAATCGAAAATCGTCTTCCCATGGCTCGGCGCCTCGGTCAGACGAATATTTCTGGGGATAAACGATTTAAAAACATAGTAGGGGAAATACTGATCCAATTCTTTGACAACCTGCAGAGCCAGCTTGTTGCGGCGATCATACATGGTCACCACCGCGCCTAAAATTTTAAGATTTGGAGCCAGATGTTCTTGGACCAAGCCAACCGTAGACAAAAGTTGACCGATCCCTTCTAGAGCATAATACTCAGCCTGAACTGGGATCAAAATCTGACCGGAACCAGTCAGAGCATTGATGGTGAGGAGTCCTAAAGACGGCGGGCAGTCGATCAGAATATAATCGAAATAATTGGAGAGATGAGCAAGAGGCTCGACGAGCCGATATTCCCGTTTTTCCTGAGTGACCAAATCCACGGACGCGCCGGCCAATTCCGGAGTGGCGGGGAGAACGTACAAATTCTCGACCGTAGTCTGAAACACGGAATCCTCGGGCTTGGTTTTGCCCAATAGAAGCGAATAAATATCTCCCCCGACGGTCCGGTAATCAATACCGAGTCCCGATGTCGCATTGGCCTGAGGATCGAGATCCACGAGGAGGACTTTTTTCCCTTCGATGGCTAGAGCCGCCGCAAGATTGATCGATGTCGTCGTCTTCCCTACCCCCCCTTTTTGATTGATGAGCGAAATGATGTGAGCCATAGCTGAAAAAAATAAAATTTCCTCGAAACGAAGAGATCTGTAGTTTCATAATATTTCATTTTTTCTCCTTTGACAACGCAAATAAAATCGCATATATTTGTCGTATGAATTATGGGTCCATCCTCCAAATGGGACCACCTTTTTCTGAAAAAGGCATCGATTGCAAATGCGGATTAGACATGACGTCTTCGCCCTTTAGGGGGCTCGACGCGCCTAATGTCAAATCGCTTTGCGATTTGACATTAGGCAGGCCGTCGTGGTGGAACTGGTAGACACGCAGGTCTCAAAAACCTGTCTCTTCACCGAGGTGTCGGTTCGATTCCGACCGACGGCACCGCTTCGCCTTCATCGCTTACGCTCGAGGAGAGGGCTACGCGGTGCAGGCACAGATTTAGCAGGGTAGCTCAGCTGGTTAGAGCGTGGGTATCATAAACCCGAGGTCATGGGTTCGACCCCCATCCCTGCTACCTTACTTAGCCGCGATGCAATTTAAAAAAACCGTTGATACGGTTTTTTTTTGATTTTTCAATTTGACTTTTGTAAAGAAAATTAAGATCCCCATAGACCACGATCTTCCCCGGATTCATAATCGGAATCTGTCTCTTCTTCATTGTAGGACATCTCATTGTTATTGAATAGCTTTTCAACCCAATCCGGAGGAGAGATAATCTGGCTTTTTATTTTCTCCAGAGTTTCGCAATCGATTGTATAAAAATCCACATCATTATCAAAAGATTCCAAACGAAGCGCCCTCTCTTCTTCGTCCAAAATACCCAGATTTTCAGCAATAGCCGCTAACCATTTGCGGACAAAATCACAGGGATCATCGAACTCCAGGGGTATCCATTTTTCCAGCCCCCACTCACCTACTTCACGAAATTTATCATCCGACAAGGCCAATAAATCAAACAATGCGGACAGCGAAACGAGACAAAAGACTTCTTCATCCCGCCTCACTGCAATCACATCTGTAAAGGCTTGCCACTGGACTTCCAAGGATCCGGAAAGCTCTCTTTCTTTAAACAATTTCTTCCCCCTTTTTTTCTCCTTTTTCATGATCTGATTCACCAATTTCTCGTCATCGGTTTGTCCCGTCTTTTTCTTCCTGCTTTTTACTATTTTAACCATGATATTTCTCCCTAAAAAAAATCATTTGGATAGAACACAAAAAGAACACGAGAACAGATAAATAAAGCCTTTCTAGGCGAAATCGTATCCAAAATATATTATGTTTTTTAAACTTTAAAAAATAAATACATCCAATAAACACCCAGCTCTCTTAGCATATATCTAAATTCTGTCCACTTATTTCTGAGAATCGGGCTATCGGGGGTAGGAGAAGTAGTCACTTTCCAACCCAAATCATTTCCCATTTTATTCAGCCTCATTAAATGGAACCCATCACTTACCAAGATAAAAGATTCTACATATTGATCTTTAATAATATCTTTAACATTATTCAAACTTTGCCAAGAAGTCCATCCTTTTTCTTCCATTAAAATAGCCTCTTTTTTGACGCCTTTAGAAACCAAATATCTTTTTCCGACCTCAGCCTCCGATAAATTTTCTCCTTTACCTATACCACCTGTCAATATCAATTTATCAGCATACAATCCGGAGTATAAATCATAGGCATGGTCAAGCCTTGCCTTAAAAACCGGACTAGGCTGTCCATTCCATTGACTGGCACCTAAAACTACAATAGCGTCAGCTTTTAAAATTTTTTCTATTCTGGAATAATAGTAAATACTACAAAATAGAAATAAATTATAAATTAAAATCAAAATTAAAAAAACCTTTAAAGCCTTTTTAATTTTCATACCCCAACAACTTACGAACCTTCTGATAATTATTTTCTACACCCAAACCAAAATCATTAGCTTCCGGTGCTTCATTAGGTAAAATCGGATTGGCAATATCTTCCAAGTTGTATAAAGTTCCTAAAATATCCGATTTATCGCTTATATCAAAACCAGACTGCTTCCATCTCTCCTGCGAGAATTTAATTTTTGCGGCTACAAACCTTATATTCAGCGAAGGCTCTAACAGCCTTGTAACTCTTAGTATATTTGAATCAACTGAATTATTATCAATAACCAACGGTCTTAATTCAGGATACAATTTCTCTAAATTCTCGGCTGTTTTGACTCTAATCTGGCCAATTCCCACCGAAGTATTTAAATAAGCCAATCCTCCAACATAATCAGTCAAAGTATCAACAAAATTAACATTTATTGATTGTTCCTGATAGATAACTGATGCAACGATGACAGGGTCTATCCTATATTCACGAGCAATATCAATAATAATTTGAGAAAATGTTTTTATTATATTAGACGCCCTCTTGCCTGCTTCAGTTTCATTATAGCCAAGGTTTAAAGTTATCTGATCGAATTTCGGCATTCTATCCGCCAAAAACTCTAAATAATGAATGCCATTGTCTAAATTTTCATCAAAACTAACTAGAAATCTTCGCTCATGGCTTTGATCACTTCCTTTTTTGAAAAAAATATTTCCTCCAATTAAATACCAGAAAAAATGTTTTATGGACGAGAAATTATTTTTTATTTTTGAATTCACAATAATTTTCACATCGTCGCTATCCAAAAAACGCCTAGTTAACGCAAGATCAACTGAAAAAGATAACAACGGTAAATTTATCAGTACAAATGTTACCCAAGGCCTTCTGTCTCCATCCTCTGCTCGTTCATTTATATTGAAATTAAGTTGTTTTTGACCGGATAATTCACATATCGAAATATCTTCGAGAATAGCTGTCGATTTCGGGAAAAAATTTAATATATTTTCACCTTTCGGCAACACCAAAATAAAAATTATGGTCTGTTTAAGACCTCTTAATTTTGAACCATTGAAACTTGCTGGAATATTAAATAGTTGTTTTTTCTTCACGGCCCCATATTCTCGACATTGCAGATTATTGATTTCTATTCTTAAGTCTTCATCCAAGTTGTTAACGCTTTTGTCCTTAGCTAAACAGCGCGCCGATACAAAAATAGCAACTAAACCTGCCCGTTGGATAAAAAACTTATGATAATACGGTTTATTTATTCTAATAGGAAACATAATCACATGAATTACTCATCGCAGACTTTATCAAAAATCGTATCATTTTCCTACCCGAATCGTATCAAAAATGATACGAGAAAGGCAATAAAAATGCTATAAAAAAATTCAACCTTTTTTAAAGTTGAATGACTTACGCAAGGGCTCCTATTTAAGAAAATTGCCTATTTATACAAATAGCCCACCAAAATAATGATGTCCCCCTAATTTTTGTCCCTCTGGCTTTCCGGATTGGTCCGATGTTGAAATGATGTATTCGCTTCCTCGAAAACTATTGAAATCATTTTGCTCAACATTATTTAAATACTGCAAAGTATGACTCTCTCCCTCCAATCGCTCCGGCCCTCTGCCTCCCCAAAAAAAATTTTCACTATAATTTTGCATTAAGGCTCGTTTTAAAAACGGAATGACTGGTTCATCGTACCAGCCGCCATAATGCATTAACCAAACCGGCCGACCAGCAATCCAAATAACCGTCGAGCCATAACTTGAGTTTGAATTAGGAGCCACAAAATAATAATCGAGAAGAAAATACTCCCCCTTCGAATAGGGTATGCTTTTAGAACCCGGAAGATTGGAGATGGGGATTTTAGGTGATTGCACCGCCCACCCTTCCCGCATTGCTTCAAAGAAAAAATCTTTAATTTTTTCACTATTCATCGATAGATACTCCTTATAAACAGAATGAACACCTTTTTTGGACATAGCAGTATGTAAACACAAAAACCGACATAAAACAAGGATAAAACCAAAAACACCCTATTTAAATAAGGTGTTTTTAGTTGGGTTCGGGGACAGGGGGTCGAACCCCGATTCTTGGCTTCAAAGGCCAGTGTCCTACCATTAGACGATCCCCGAATAGAAAGAATTAAAAATGTAGAATTAAGAATGAAGAATGGAACAACCAAGCAACAGCAGAAATAGGATAATAAAAAAAGGGGCGGAAGTCAAAATTGCAAAACAT
The DNA here is from genome assembly GCA_007375725.1 of Parcubacteria group bacterium Greene0416_36. Lineage (GTDB taxonomy): Bacteria > Patescibacteriota > Patescibacteriia > VMEV01 > VMEV01 > VMEV01. Next base: position 24,438 of record VMEV01000003.1, on the reverse strand, counting down.
TGACAAGCCACAGTTATAAGCCTATTTTAAAGGCAATCGTCGAACATTTACAATTTATTTATTGGGAGACTGCAACAATGCAAAATTACTCAACTATTCTAGAATGTTTTTGGAATAGCCCGGATATAGGGACCTTCCGAAATCCTGCTGATAACTGGCAGAGATTGGAAGCCATGGATAGCCAAAAAATCCGTCAATTTGTACTAGATCTAACATTCGGGCTCATAAACGCCGGCCTCGAAAAAGGAGACCGGATCGCAATATGGGCCCCCAACTGCATATTATGGTTTATGATGGATATGGCCGCACTATCGGCAGGGGGTATCGTGGTACCCATCCACCAAACCACAACCCAAGAAGGCGCACAAAAACAAACCGCGCACGCACAATGCAAAATGCTAGTAACCATCGGAACCAATATCCAGGCGATCCAAGAATTCAAAAAAATAGGAATCGAGAAGATAATACTGCTCGACAGCACTTATCTCGTTTTCACTGCCGACCCGTCTTGCGTGACCCTCGGCACCCTGATCACAGATGCATGCCTCCGATATCCAGGAACCCACATCGAGAATCATCTCACCTACATGAGCACCCTGCCACTGGTCTCCGATTATGACCCTGCCACAATCATATACACATCCGGAACTACCGGAGAAGGCAAAGGATGTGTCCATACTCATGGAGACATTGCCAAAAATCTAAAAATGATCGGATTATTAAACCTTGTCCAAAAAAATGAAAGGTATGTCAGCTTCCTTCCCCTCAGCCACATATTTGAAAGATGGGTACAGTGGTTCTTATTTTTGAGTGGCGCGTATATTTACCATTGCGACAAAACAACCCCCGCCAATCTCATGGAAGCGTTCCAGCTGCACCAACCTACTCTGATCTGCACGGTCCCCTCTCTCTTGGAAAAAATACACGCAGGAAAAGGGCTCTCGCCGATTAAAAGAACCCTGCTTGGCTTGGCATTCCGCGCTTATCGAAAAAACTGGCCCACAATATTCAAAAATATTTTGGATAGAACTGTGATCCAAACGATAAAAAAGAAATTGGGCGGATCCGTACGAACCCTTCTGGTCGGTGGAGCCCCAATACGCACAGAAATAATCAAAGATTTCAATGCTATTGGACTGGACTCTCGTGTAGGATTTGGCATGAGCGAAGCGGGCGTGATCACTCTTGACTCTGATGGAACGAATCCTGGAGCTGCTGGAAAACCTCTCTCTGGCGTCGAAATCAAAATCATCCCGACAGACGAGTGGCCTCAGACCCACAAGAATCCTTACATCGAAGGAGAGATTCTCGTTAAAAGCCCCGGGCTCATGAAAGAATATTATCGCAACCCTGAAGCCACAGGGAAAATCCTTCAAGATAATTGGCTTGCCACTGGAGACATCGGGTATTTAGATAATAAAGGGATACTCCGAATCATTGGCAGGGTTAAAGACATGATCGTCCTAGGCAATGGAGAAAAAGTATTCCCCCTTCCGATTGAAGAAAAAATACTCCAGTACCCCGAAATCCAGCAAGTATGCATTATCGGCAACAGCAGAAATTTCGTAAAAGCATTAATCGTTCCTCAAAATCAGCATACCCGAAAGGAAGATTTCGACAATATCCTCCAGAAAGTAAATAGCCGCTTAGAAAAATGGGAAAAAATCTACGAGTTTGAGATCATCCCCGAACCCTTCACAATAGAGGCGGGGCTCCTGACCCCCACTCTCAAACTCCGCCGGAACGCCATTTCTCTTCGTTATGGCTCCACTTTGTAAAGAAATTTCTTAAGTGAAATAACTTCCATTTTAATTGGAAGTTTTTTAATTTAAAATCCCCCGCCCGGGACGGTCGAGGCGCCAAAATAGACGAGGTAATAGAGAAGCCATCCCACATTTCCCACGATCCAAAAAAGACTATCGACAAACCCGCCGGTCTTGGGAGAAATCACCCTCGGCAAGAGCCGAAATTTAATAGGAATGGGCCAAAACAAGCCGATCCCGGCCGGAGTCAGGGCATCGAGGAGTAAGTGGCTGGCGTAGCCGATCATGGCAAAAGAGAGAAACCCCGCGGAAATAAAGCCCGCATAAAAGCCGTATAGACCCAATAAATAAAGCCCGATCAAAAACACAATCGAATGACAAAACCCGCGATGCTTAAAATTGGAGAAGACCATTTGGAAGGGCCTAAAAAATTGAATGCCCTTGTAATTGAGGTTAGAAATTTTTGCTTCTGACGCATCGATATCAGGAACCAACGCGAATAAAGCCCCGACCATAGGGGCCCAGAAAACTGCGGGGAGTGAGAGTACAGCCGTGCCAATCCAAGCGGAGGCGGCACCGATGGCGAGATGGGTTTTGCCGATCATAGAAATATAGCAACAAATCCCCCTCAATCCCCCTTTGACAAGGGGGAAGCTACCCCCTCCCTTGTCAAAGGGAGGGTTGGGGAGGGATTTTTTTATTTAATCCCCAAAGTCACCGGACAATGATCCGACCCCATATAATTGGGGAGAATATCCGCAGAGACGACCTTGTGCTTCATTTGATCATTGACAAAAAAATAATCGATTCTCCAGCCGACGTTCCGGTCGCGGGCGCGAGATTTTTGGTCCCACCAAGTGTATCGCTCCCCCTCCGAGTGAAACAGTCGGAAGGTATCGACAAAACCGGCTGACACTAGCTCGTCGATCCAGGCGCGCTCCATGGGCAGAAACCCAGATACTTCCTCATTAGCCTTGGGGCGGGCGAGGTCGATGGGTTTGTGGGCGGTATTGACATCCCCGCAAAAAATAATATTTTTGCCGGCTTTATCGAGTGCTTTTATATAATTCAAAAATTCGGCGTAAAAACGCATCTTAAAATCCAAGCGCTCGGGTCCGGATCCCCCATTGGGGAAATAAATATTGAGGAATATAAAATCCCCGAAATCCATTTCGATCACCCGGCCTTCTCGCGAGAGCAGACTATTTTTTCCAAAATCGGTTTTGACGGATTTGGGCTCTTTTTTGGTGTACACCGCCACGCCCGAATAAGCCTTTCGCTCCAAGCAGGGATGCCAAAACGAATGATACCCCGGCACATTTTTCACTTTGTCCGTGAGTTGGGATACATCGGAAAGCTTGATTTCTTGGAGAGCGACAATGTCGTACTCGGCCACGCGGAGCCATTCGAGCGCACCTTTTCGATCGACCGCGCGGATGCCGTTGACGTTCCAGGAGAGAAGAGAGATATTTTTCATAAATAGAAAAAGCCAGCAACAAATCCCCCTCAGTCCCCCTTTGACAAGGGGGAAGCTACCCCCTCCCTTGTCAAAGGGAGGGCTGGGGAGGGATTTTTTAATAATTTTCCATCACCTTGACCAACAATCGGACCGGCTCGCCCATTGCTCCTTTGGCTAGGTGATCGGCTTTGGTGGCGACCATGCGGGGGGCCATGTCGAGGTGGATCCAAGGAAAATCGCCGGCGAAGGACGAGAGGAATGCGGCGGCGTGGGAAGCGTCGCCCCAGCGGACGGAACCGATATTGGAGAGATCCGCGAAGGAACTCTTGATTTCATCGGCGAACTCGTCCCAGAGAGGGAGAGGCCAGACGCGGTTCCCCACTTCCTCGCCCCATTTGCAAAATTTATCGGACAAGGACTCGTCTTTGGTAAAAATACCGGAGCCATACTGACCCAAAGCCGCAAGCGAAGCGCCCGTGAGTGTGGCCACATCGACAATGAGACGAGGCGCATATCGGTGAGCATAGTGAAGTCCATCAGCCAGGATAATACGGCCCTCGGCATCGGTATTGAGAACCTCGACCGTCTTCCCGGACATCATCGTCAAGATATCATTGGGACGGTAACTCTCGCCCGAGACCATATTCTCAGCGGCTGGAACCAGTACGACCAAATTCTTCTTGACCTTGAGCTTGGCCGCGGCCACGAGCGCGTGAATGCATGCCGCCCCGCCGGACATATCCATATGCATGTCGAGCAGACTAGGGGCGGGCTTGAGGCTGAGTCCTCCGGTGTCAAAGGTCACGCCTTTACCCACCATCACCACCGGCTTCTCGCTTTTCTTCCCGCCGAAGTATTCCATAATGATGAATCGCGGCTTGAAGTGCGACCCTTTCCCCACGCCCAGGAGTCCTCCCATTTTGAGTTCGGTCATTTTCTCCACGCCCAGCACCTCCACCTTGATGGGCAGCCCCTTGGCCGCCTTGATCGCCTCTTCGGCGAGACTCTCGGGCGTGATGTCGCCGCCGGGAGTATTGGCGAGAACACGAGTATTATTGATCTCGTCGGCAAGAATCACGCCTCTCTCTAGGCCTTTTTTGATCTCGGCCTTGGCGGATTTATCCGCCTCCGTCCCTCTTGTGGCGGGACTACGGCGCGATGAATCCTCGGGCGTAATAAGTGCTACCTCCTTCACCCAATTCCACCCTTCCTCAGGCTTGGTTTTGTAGCGGACAAATTCAAAATTGGCGAGCTTGAGATTCACCGTTATTTCTTCAACCAAATCTTCCCAAGACATTTTCAAATGGGAGAATTTAAAATCAACAAGATTCAAGCAAATATTCTTTACATGATGCGCTTTCGCCATTGAAATAACTCGGCGAATCAACATAGACCAGCTTCGGCGATTCAATTTCTTCGGATCCGCCACCGCCAAAGCCAATGACTTTTTCTCCCCCTCCACCACCCAGCCATCGGTCTTCTCTTTGCCAACAGAAAGCATGATCGGAATATATTTGGCATGATTGGCCGATACTTTCGCCTCCATCAGAGTAATTTGCATACAAAAGATAAACAATACTAAAAGGGTATTTTTATAGGGTATTCCAAATGGGGGGAAAGGACAAGATGGGCAGATATAGACAAAATTAAAAGACACGGAAGTTTCCGTGACTTTTAAATTGATTCCTTAAAAATTGTTTTTGTGTGCCTAGAAAATGATTCCAACCTTTCCAACCTATTCGTTTGTATTTATAAACAGTATGAGGGGACTTAGGAATATTAATTGGCCAGTCTGCTCCAAGCCAATCCCGCTGACATCGCATGGGACCGAGCCGCCCGCACCTTCCGAGGCACGGACTGCGCCACCCCCGGCGTCTGCTACACCAAGGATTATGTCTATCTCCAGGGCCGGCTCCACATCTGGGACCTCCTCCTCCGTGATTTCGACCGAATCCACTGGTTTAGCCGCGGGAAATTTGACCCGGGGAATGAGGAACAAGTGGGACTGCTCAAAGAGCTGGAAATCATTTAGAAAGAAATCGAATTTGACAAGATTTCATCTATCCCTTAATATAACTCCCGTATTCATTAGTTGAATACATTTTTGTATATCAGATTATTTTTGAAAAATTTTTGATGGAGATCTTTATCATGTCCAAAAAAATGACCATGGCAAAAGTCATGGAACAAGAAAAAGCCAAGAAAGAAACTAGGCAAAAAAATACGCATGGGATGAATGGAAACGGAGTGAAAAATGGGAACGAAAACGGAAATGAGAAGAAATTTAGAAGAGAGGACCCTATCAAATTACAGAGGAGAGAATCGAAAAAACTGGAAAGATTCCCTGAGGAGGTAGGGTAAAAACAAAAATACTTTTGATCGAATATCGATCCAACATGAGAAACCCACTCGTGTTGTTTTTTTATCAGAATCTTCTATAAGGCAAAGGGGCGGTCATTCAAGACCGCCCCTACCGATATTTATTTTTTATGTGCCCTCGCATTCACCTCGTAATTCGTATTCTGGGACTCGAAAAAATTGACGAGTTCATAGACATCCGTGGCCGAGCTCATCCATTTGGCGGGATTGGTCACATTGTAGTAGGGGCCAAGACCCAGTTCCTCGAGGCGGCGGTCGGCCACATAGCGGACATATTGATTCACATAGTCCGCATTGAGGCCCAAGATTCCATTGGGGAACAGATCCGAATTGAACGTGGTCTCGAGGTCCACACCTCGGGTGATAATCCCGCGGATCTCATCGGCGAACTCGGCAGTGAGGAGATCCGGATTCTCTTCCAGAATCGAAAGTATCAGGTGAATACCGAATTTGAGATGCAGGCTCTCATCTCGTAGAACCCAGTTGATCATGGATCCGAAATTGCGGAGCAGATTGCGCTGGCGGAAAGAGAGCATGACCATGAATCCGCTGTAAAACCAAATCCCCTCCATCACGATATTATACGCCACCAAATTGCGCACGAAATCTTTCCGGCCCTCGACCGAGGATACATCGTAGCGATCCTCGGTCATACGTTTCAAATACTGCCCCACGAATTCCTCCTTGGCCTGCATCGAAGGAGTCTCGATATGGGCATGGTAGAGCTTGGCCTGATCGAGCGGAAAAGTTTCCATGACATACTCAAAAGCCACGCAATGATTGGCCTCTTCCCACATCTGTTTAGCCAAATACAGATGGCACTCGGGGGCCTTGAGGTACGGATAAACGCCGAGGGCCAAAACGCGGTTGACAATGAGTTCGGCGGGATTGAAAAATGACATGATGAAAGATACCGCATGCTTTTCCTCATCCGTCATGCGGCTCCAGTCTTCGAGATCTTCCTTCAGCGTGATTTCATGCGGATACCAGGTATTGGCAATGGCCTGGTCATAGAGTTTCCTCGCCCACTGATATTGGGACGAGTGAATGTTTAGATCCTCCGGAGAGGCTTTTCCGATGAGAGGCATAGATTCAATGAAGAATTAAGAATGAAGAATGAACAACAAATCCCCCTCAATCCCCCTTTGACAAGGGGGAAATTGCTCCCTCCCTTGTCAAAGGGAGGGCTGGGGAGGGATTTGTTGCTGAAATGGGAGGGATGGCACTACTACTGACAACTATCGCACTGCAATCTAAGTTGCGGATCCACGGGGCAGACTTTGGGGGCGGGGGCGGATGCAACAGGTTCGGGCTTATTCTGTTCGGGAACAGGAGAAGAGCCCTCACTTCGCTCCGCTTCGCTGGGCGCGCCCCACTTGACCGAAGAAAATCCCGTCTTCCCCATCTCCTTGCCCTTATTCACCTTGATCGTACTCTGCTCGGCGGTATGGCGGGGCTTCATGTGAAGATAATAAGTGGTTTTGAGTCCGCGGCGCCAGGCTTCCATGTAGATATCCATGATCTCTTCGATGTCCCGCGTCTCGAGATACATATTGCGCGAGAGGGCCTGATCCACCCATTTTTGGGCGCGCGCGGCCACTTCGATGAAGGCGTAGGGAGAGACCGTGAAGGCGCTCTTATAGCGGGCCTTGATATCGGCCGAGATTTCAGGAATTTTTTCGATATCGCCCTGGGTCTCGACGATTTTCTCTCGTACCTGTTCCCAGATTCCGGCTTTCTTGAGATCCGTCACCAAATTGGTATTGATTTCCAGATATTTTCCGGAAATTTTACTGCGGGAAAACATTTGGGCGAAACGAGGATCAATGCCCGGAGTCGTGCCGGCCACGAGACCGATATTGGCATTGGGGGCGACCGCCAAAAGCGTGGCGTTCCTCATGCCCGCGCGGACTTTCTCGCGCAGACTCTTCCAGTCGAGAGCCGCGTGAGTCCCGCCCTTATCTATCTTGACCGCCCGGCGGCTCTGCTTCTCCAGATTCGCGAAGGTGTCCACCGGAACCATGCCCCGAGACCAACCGGATCCGTGAAAATGGGTGTACGATCCGCGGGATTGGGCCAAGGCCGCGCTCTCCTCGATGGCGTGAAAACTGATCCATTCAAAAACGCGGTCCGTGAAGACATAAGCCTCGTCGCTGTCATAGGCAAATCCGAGTTTCTCCACCACATCGGCGAGCCCCATCACGCCCAGTCCCACCGCGCGATTTTCACGGTCGGATTTAATGGCTTCGGGAACCGGGAGTTCATTGATATCAATGAGATTGTCCAGGTGCCGAATGGCCAGATGCACGGTCTCGGCGAGTTTCTTCCAATCCATGTCGCGGCCATCGGGATTCAAATGAGTGGCGAGATTGAGCGATGCCAAATTGCACACGGCGATAGAGTCACGATTTTGTGGGAGACAGATCTCGGTGCAGAGATTGGACATGTGAATGGTGCCGGTATTGTTGTTGAGCGCACGAAGATTGATGGTGTCTTTCCAGGTCAGCCATGGATGAGAAGTCGTTTCCAGAGACACGAGTATCTGCCGAAACTGCTCCTCGGCTGGCATTTTTTTGAACACGCGGAGTTTCCCTTCCTCGGCCATTTTCACATACTCAACGTAGCGATTGGAAAATTCCTCACCGTAGAGTTCATTGAGATCCGGTGTGTCCTTGGGATCAAACATGTACCAGTCCTCCCGATTTTCGACTCTCTTCATGAACTCATCCGACAAAAACACGGACGTATTAGCGGTTCTCATTCTCATATAATCATCCCCCGCATTGTGCTTCCATGTCAGGTATTCCGGAAAATCAATATGCCAATTCTCCATGTAGAAGCAGAGTGCGCCCGTCTTCTTTCCCCCACGCTGAATCGCTCGGATGGCCGTGTCGATGATTTTGGCAAAAGGCGTGGGACCGCTCGAAGTCGTATTATTCGAAGACAATGGCGAACCGCTGGCTCGGAGCTTGGTGATTGAAGCACCGATGCCTCCGCTGGCCTTGGACAATTTCAAAATATCGGACACCGACTTGGCGATATGCTCGACATCATCGTGGATCTCAAGCAGAAAACAGTTGGACAAGGCCGGACGAGTCGTCCCCGCGCCGATATTGGTGGATCCGCCGGCCACGTATTCCAAGCGAGACATGCGGTCGTAGAAACGAATGGCCGCCTCGACCGGATTTTTCTCGTGATACGAAAGCCCCATAGCCACACGCATCCAAAAATATTGCGGGAGTTCCAGGGAATCGAGTTTTTTGTCCTTGATCATGTAGCGGTCTTCCAGAGTCGAGAGACCTGCGTAGGTGAGAATATCATCGCGGGACATATCCATTAGCGCCGACAATTTATTGAGGTCAAATAATGCGACCATCCGGGCATCCAGAATCTTGGCCTCGACCCCGAAGCGAATATAGCGGCCGAAACCTTCGCGATGTTTTATTAGAAGAATCTCGCCAGTCTCATAATCCCCCAAAATTCGCTTGTAAAGAGTTTTGAGGAGAAGCCTAGTGGCGATTTTTTCGTATTCCGGATCTTGCGGGACATTCTGAAGCGCGGCATTGATGGTGGCCTGATCCAGCTCCTCGGTGGTAATCCCGTCATACAACATGAATCGGGTATCGGTTCCCACCTGCACGACCTTCCCTACCGGATCAGCCAGACCAAAGCATACACGCTCGATCGACTGATTGATTCGATTGGCGTTGAAGGGCTCCCGGCCCCCGTCTCGCTTGGTGACAAAGATGTCCATAGGATTGTATGGTTAAGAATGCGCGCCTCAAAAGCGCGAGGGTAGGGGCACAGCGCGCTGTGCTCCTACCCTCGATCCTCCAATAGTATTATATTCTTCACGAATAGAAGGCAGCAAAGAATCGAAAGCATGGATATTTCATTTTTTTAAAAAATAATTTTGCCAAGCACCACTAAAAATCAGTCTAGTTTCCCACACCCCCAGCCGTATAAAAAAATCTGTCAAATTAAGGGCAACAAATCCCTCCCCAACCCTCCCTTTGACAAGGGAGGGAGCTTGTTACCTCCCCCTTGTCAAAGGGGGACCGAGGGGGATTTGTTGTAAATCTCCCAAATAAAAAAAACCCCGACACTCGGTCGAGGATTTTTCGTAGAGATGTAAATCTACATCCTACCCGGATAACTAGTAACCCTTGCAAGAATCCTTACCACACTTGGCGCAGTTCAATTTCATATGATTTGTTCGAAATCATGCGAGCTAACAAGCAAGTGCCGGGCCAATGCCCTCTAAGGACCGGCCCGCGCAACGTCCTATTAAGCGCGATGATTTCAAAATTAAAAAGTTTATAAAAAATAAATGCCACTCAGTTGCAACTTATCCGACAGAAGACGAATCCCCCCGGGATAAACCGGAGGGATTCGCTCGAGAAGAACTATTTCTTCTTGTGATCGCCAGATAATTTATGCTTCTTATCTTCCATGTGCTTCTTGGTTGTCTCGCTCATAATATCACCCCCTTTCACAGGGCCTGCCTTGTATACCAAGGCAGAAGATCTGTGTAATAATTAAATTTCGGTGAACATGTCACCCTGAGTTTATTGACCAGTAGTGTTTCCGTTATCTGGTAACAAACTTAGTGCGACATATTAGGAAAAATCCTAAAAAAGGTCCGCCCAAAATCGCATCACACCACCCCCCTACACCTCAATAGCCATAGAATAGCTTATTAGACTTATTCGACATCATCTTAGCATGTTTTGAGATCCGTTTCAATCCACAGGCAAATAGGCCTATTTAAGGGCAAATCCAAATTGAAAATTCGGAGGGGAATTGGTAGGGTGGAAATATTGAAGAATGTCATTATTTCTCCAACTATGTCTTCTGCTCTCTTTTATACGCTTTTAGCCGTCCTAGGAGTCAGCCTTGTTTCACTCGTGGGAATTTTACTCCTCTTTGTACAAGAACAAAAACTCCGAAGCCGATTATTTATTTTAGTCTCTCTGGCGGTCGGCGCGCTGTTTGGAGATGTCTTTTTTCATATCATTCCGGAACTTTTTGAATCCGGAGTCTCGGTAGAGAATATGTCTTTCGGAATTCTGGGAGGACTGCTTCTTTTTTTCATTCTCGAAAAAGTACTTCACTGGCGCCACCAGCACATTCCCTGCGAAGCGCACAAGGAATGCGTCGAGCCTTTCGGCTACATGAATCTGATCTCCGACGCGCTCCACAATTTCATCGACGGGGCGCTCATCGCCTCGAGCTTCCTCGTGTCCACCGAAATCGGCGTCGCCACGACGATTGCCATTCTCCTCCATGAAATCCCGCAAGAGCTGGGAGATTTCGGAGTCCTGATCGAAGCCGGATTCAACCGGACCAAGGCGCTTCTCTTCAATCTCCTCTCCGCCCTATTCGCCATTGCAGGCGCCATGGTGGCCTATTTCCTCCTCCCCAATCTCCAGAATTGGATTCTCCCCATCGCTGCCGGAGGCTTCCTCTACATCGCCGGCTCCGACCTCGTCCCCGAACTTCACAAAACGACTTCAATCCGCAAAACGATACTGCAGTTTATTGGGATAATTGTTGGGATGGGCCTCATGTATGGACTACTATGGATGGAGATATAAACAACCAACCCTTCCCTTAACAAGGAAGGGAACTAACAACAAAAAAAATCACGATCCTTTTTGTATTGAAAGGATCGTGATTTTATTTTTCTACAAAAAGGGCTTGGTTGACAGAGGGGATTCTTTCACCTATAATTCTATATAGAAACTTGCCAAACAAAGTATCTGAAAATTTTTCAGGGCCTACTTGCTTGGACTTGTCCAGCAAGCTCTATATTTTTCTGGTTCTAAAGAATCCTAGTTGCTATAGGGTTCTTTTAGTTTTAATTGCAATTACTAGAAGCAGTAGCAAGATTAAAACCAAAATACTTTGATCCATAGTTCTCTGTCTCACCCCCTTTCTCGAGTTAAATTACTCAAGACCCGAATCAGATACGCAAGCATTCAACCGTACCCTAATTATCTGAATTTTCAACCGTACTTATCCACGCCAGACAAGGTGACGCTTATTTCAAAAAACAAATACATACTTGTCTTTCAAAAGGCTTTTTGTTACTATTTTTTCGTATTTCATGGGAAGGTACCGAAGCGGTCAAACGGGGCAGACTGTAAATCTGCTGGCTTACGCCTTCGTGGGTTCGATCCCCACCCTTCCCACCACTTTCCAAACAAAAAAATCTCAAAGGTTTTATTTCCTTCGAAATTTTTATTATTTACAAAAAATTATTTTTTAACAACTATACTCGTTTGTCCAATTCCCACATCTCGGAAAATACGGGAGAGATCCCTTTCAGCTCTTCCATGGATCTCGCTTCTGCCGTAAGCCGTCCCCCTTCTTCCGTGCCATTCTCCAAAAACAAGAACCGGTCGCATTGTTTGAGCGTGGCTCGCGATTGGCCAATGCTCCAGGTGCCTTGAATATGGCCAAAATATGACCAGAAAGTCTCTGGTTTTTCTATTTTTTTATCCAATTTATCCTTAACTAGGACATTTCTAAATCCTTCAAACTAGGTCATTTCTATTTCCTTTTGACATCATTTCTTACGGAGGCAACTTTTAAATATATTAAAAAAATCTCGAAAGTGTTATTCCTTTCGAGATTGAATTGACAGAATTTATTTCGATCGTTTTAATTGATTATAATTTGCAATTATTTCTGCTTTCTTTTTTAAATATTGCTTCATCATAAAGGGTGACACCTCTTCCTTCATCTGTTGCAATTCCTTTTTTGAAAACAAATGCTCACTAATATGGGTAATTCGATCCACACGAGAAAAAGCATCCTTGAGCAGATTTTCTTTTTCTTCATCAATGATCCGAATGCAATTTTCAGCAATAGCGGGATCAATCAAATAGCCCAAAACAGGAACCCAAATAGCCTCATCAATCACCTTTTTCCGGTCTAGATCATTGCTTTGCAAATAGGTGAAATGACCAAGGACCTTAATAATTGCATGCAAGTATACGCACCCGGCTCCAAAATCATTGACAGCCAAATCATCGACGATATCTTGGGTAATAAAATTCTTAATCCCCGATTCAAGATAAGAATAGACCATACCTCGCTTAAAAAAAGGAATATCGTCCAATTCTTTTTTAATTCTCGGATGATCTAAAATTGATTCTTTCACGAAAACTGAAAGCTCTTGACTAAAAGACTCCTTCAGTTTTGAAGCGGCAGGATCCTCCTTGGAACATTCAATCCATTTGGCTTCGTCACTGGACCTTGTGTAAATAACCTGCGATTTTACGGCACCTTTTTGCAATTTCTGTTGCTTAATCTCTTGATGCCTGCCTGCCAGAACCGTGGTAACATAAAAAGATTTTTCACCTCCAGTTTCTATCTTCTTTTGATAAGTCTCAAAAGGAATGCCTACATCCAAATACTCAGACTCCACGGCATTTTCTTGATACATCAGGGATTCAGATTTCTTCTGACCCTTTTCCACCGAAAAAAAACATCCGTTAGTTGACAATACATGAAGAAGGGTCTTAGGGATTACAGTATCCACCACGCTTACCTTTGTCGCAATAAGCTTATTTTGAGTATCCCATTGTTTTTCCTCTATAAATTCAAAAAAGGGATAAGACTCTCTCGTTTGGATCATAGAAGATCCATCCGCACCTTCATTTTTCCATTCAATCCGATTATCCACCAAGGTCTGGGAAACCTTCTTTTCCCATCCGCCTTCCTTCTTGAAATCCACATAGTGAAGCTCCTTGGCATCCAAATTGCGGATATTAATTGTTGAGGGAGCATGCAGAGTATTGGGAAAGAAAGTATTGATTCTCGGAAATTTTTCCTGAGGAAAATATGAAATGGACCGAGTAATGCGGCCCTTTTCAGATGAAAATCCCTCGACAGCACCGGTCTGTTTATTAAAGCCCAAGCAGACAGAAATGTCATTGCCCGGAACTTTGTAGTACAAGTCCATCAGCCGAGACTCATTTTTGCCTAAATACTCAAAAAGCAAATAGAACTTCAATGTTACCGTTTTGGTTTCAGTATCCTTTCCGGACTCACGGCAAAGCAGGATATATTCAAAGACATTATTATCTTTAGATGATAAATCCCCCACAGCCTCAGTATTTCCCGATACTTCACGTAAAAGAAGAAAGATTTTAGGTAATTTTAAAGAGGCATCTTGTTTACTGATAATAACCTCTTGAAATACTTGCTCCTTTTTCAAAGTCCTTTTGATGGGATTGATAAAAGGGTAATTTCCTTGGACTTCCGAGTATGAAAAATACAGAGTCACGATTCCAGAAACGCCATACTCTTCTATTTTGACCAAAAATCCGTCGGGTCTATAAAACAAAACCTCAATAATCTTATTAGTTTTGCGGTTCTGACAGACCTCTTTGTAAGATCCATCCACTTCACGGATGACATGAGCGATTCTATCCGCCTGGTAATCCACAAATCGGACCCGTTCTTTTTTCCCAGCCACATAGCGATAAAAATTTTCTCGGACCACATAGCCGTCCAAAATGACGTCTTCTTTGATTTCAATGTCTTTCGTTTGAACCTTTTGAGCTATTTCAAGCTCTTTTTCGGTTCTATTTTTCTTCTGCAACTCCTCAAAAGAATATTCAGTTTTCTTAATTTCAGCAGAATTGCAACCAGCCAGTAAACCAGTACAAAAAGTAATCAATATAATGGTTTTCATGATCTATTCCTTACGAATACAAACAATTATCAATGCACAAAAAAATACAAATTAAATTAACACAAATAAACACTTTAGTCAAATTTAGATTTTAGGCGAGAAAACTAGAAATAATCAAAAAGCTTGAAGATTTTATTTCCTCAAGCTTTTTTTATGAATTCTTCGAGGTGAAGAATAGAAAATAAATTTAATCCCAAAAAAAATTCGCCGAGGTGTTTGATCCTCGGCGAATTTTTTGTAAAAACCGTATTATTTCTTCATTCCATTGTTCATTCCACCCATGGCAGGCTTCTCCGCGCCGCCACAACACTTGCTCTGATCCTCGCCACAGCAAGAACCGGATTTCTCTTCTGAACCGCAAGATCCGGCCTTCATCATTCGGCAGGCGCCGCAATGTTTGCCCTTGGCGATAAAATAGAGAGCCAAGAGCAAGAGGACCACTTGGAATTCCATGCCCCCAGCAGGATGAGTCGCGGAAGGAAGGAAATTCCACTGCCCCCAATGATATTTGAAAATAGCGACGAGCATGACCGGAGCGACCATGAGTCCGCCCAAAGCGGCCATGCAGGAATGCTTCATGAAAGGAGCCAGGAGCACAAGCAAGGATCCGATGATCTCAAGACCCGCCACTACAGCGACTCCCCAGACCGGAATGCCCAAACCGGCGGCCATTCCCGAAAGCATAGTGAGCTTCAAAATACCATGATACAAAAATACGCTGGCAAACGCGACACGAAGAAGCATGTCGGGGTGGCAGCACTTTTTCATCATTCCGCCGCCGCAAGAACAAGCGCCCTTGCAATCGCAAGAACCAGAAGAAGAATAACACGATGAGTTCATCATATGAAAAACAATTAAAAATTATTAATTAAAAATTCAAAATTATAAAAAAAGATTCAGATATTACTTTACAAAGTAAGTATGACAAGCTAATTTTACTATAATATACAAAAATTTACAACACAACTATGAACAAACCCATTATCTTAAGCGGAATACAGCCATCAGGAAATCTGCATCTCGGCAATTACTTAGGAAGCATCGCCAACTGGCTAAAGCTCCAAAACGATCATGAATGCTTTTTCTGCATTGTGGACCATCATGCCATCACCGCGACCCAAGACCCCCAAGAACTTCACGCGAAATCTCTCGAAATCGCGGCAATCTACTTGGCCTCCGGCATTGACCCGGCAAAATCCACGATCTTCATTCAGTCCCATGTTTCGGCTCATACCGAGCTGGGCTGGATCTTGGGAACGCTCGCCAAAATGTCCGAGATGGAACTCATGACCCAGTACAAAGACAAAAGTGCCAAAAATCCAAAAAATATCAATGCGGGTCTTTTCACTTATCCCATTTTGATGTCCGCGGATATTTTACTCTATGACGCGGACTTGGTTCCCGTGGGTGAAGACCAGACCCAGCATCTGGAACTGGCCCGGAGACTGGCGCGGCGATTCAATGATCACTATGGAAACACGTTCAAGGTGCCCAAACAATGGACCGGCGAGGTAGGCGCCAAAATCATGGGACTCGATGATCCGCGGGGCAAGATGAGCAAGAGCGCGTCCAGCCCGGACAATTATATCGCCCTTCTAGATTCGCCAGACATGGCCCGCGAGAAAATCAAGCAAGCGGTGACGGATTCCGGATCTGAAATCAAATACGCACCGGAATCCAAACCCGGCATTTCCAATTTGCTCGTCATTTATCATCTGCTTTCCGGAATCCCGATCGCCGAACTTGAAAAAAAATTCACGGGCAAAAATTATACAGAATTCAAAAAAGAATTAGGAGAAGTGGTAGCCGTCTTCCTCGAAGACTTCCAAAAAAAATTTCATGCCTACCAGAGAGACCCAATTCAAAAAATATTAAAACAAGGAGCCGACAAAGCTCGCTCCCGAGCTAATGCCAAGCTGGCCTCAGCCAAAACCAAAATGGGCTTCGTCTTGCCTTTTCCCTAATTATTTGTTATCTTTTTCCTGTCTTACAAATCTCAAGTAATTATTAGTCTTCCCCTAGCATAATGAAGCTAAAGAAGCTAAAACCTAAACTCCTAGCCTATGAAACCCGATATCCATCCTAAATATCACGATAATGTGGTCATCATGTGTTCTTGTGGCGCCAAATATGAAGCAGGCTCCACTCGAGAACAGCTTTCCACTGAAATCTGCGCGGCTTGTCATCCTTTCTATACCGGACGCAGACATGAACTGGCTGGAAAAGAAAATAGCCCAGCGGAGAAATTTAAGAAGAGAATGACTTCAACCACTGCCTTGGCCGAAAAGAAAGCCATCAAAAAAGTCCGAAAAACCAATAAGATCATTGAAGAAAAGAAAATCGAAAAGCCGCCCAAGCTCAAGAAGGCCAAAGTGGCTAAACCAGTTGCCGCAACAGAAACACCAGCTGCTCCCACAGCACAGAAGTAGTCATGTTTTTTTGTACTCAAAAATGTCACCCACGGCGCTTAATTGCGAGGGGTGACATTTGTGTATAATACAAATAACAACAAATCCCCCTCAGTCCCCCTTTGACAAGGGGGAGGCTGCTACCCCCTCCCTTGTCAAAGGGAGGGTTGGGGAGGGATTTGTTGCTCGATACACCCCTGAATAGATAAAAATCATATATGGATACAAATTTAGATCAAAAAATGACAACTTATTTCGAGGAATTTACAAGCTTAGAAGCGGAACTGAATGATCCGGCTATTATTGGCAATCCGCAAAAATTGAAAGAAGCTTCCCAAAAATATTCCGAAAAAAAAGATTTGGGACAGCTCATACAAGAATTTCTAAAAACAGGCATTGAGTTAGAAGGCATCTCCTCCCAAATCGAGACAGAAAAAGATAATTCAATGCTGGAACTCTACCGCGAGGAACAAAAAAATCTGCAATTCAGGCAAGAAGATCTGACCGCGAAAATCACCGAGGGACTCCGGCCGAGGGACCCCCGCGACCGAAAAAATATCATTCTGGAAATCCGAGCAGGTGCCGGAGGAGACGAAGCGGCTCTTTTTGCCGCGGAACTATTCCGCATGTATTGCCGATACGCGGAAAAGCAAGGTTACGAGGTCAGAGTGCTGGAAACCAACAAAATCGGAATCGGAGGGATCAAAGAAGCGGTGGCCGAAGTGAATGGCCGCGGGGCTTTTGGCGCGTTCAAATATGAAAGTGGCGTGCACCGAGTCCAGCGCGTGCCGGAAACGGAAAAAAGCGGCCGCGTCCACACTTCGACCGTGACCGTAGCCGTGATGCCCGAAGCCGAAGAAGTGGATATAGCTATTAACCCAAAGGATATCCGAATCGATACCTTTTGCGCGGGCGGCGCGGGAGGGCAAAGCGTGAATACCACCTACTCCGCCGTGCGACTCGTCCACATCCCCAGCGGACTCGTAGTCTCCTGCCAAGACGAACGATCCCAGGTACAGAACCGCGAAAAGGCCATGAAGGTTTTGCGTTCTCGCCTCTTAGCTCTGGCCGAAGAAAAAATAGCGGCTGAGGCATCCGCCACCCGCAATAGCCAAATCGGCTCCGGAGACCGCTCCGAAAAAATCCGCACCTACAATTTCCCTCAAGACCGCCTCACTGACCACCGCATCAACCAAAACTTCAATCAAGTCAGAGTGATTATGGAAGGAGAATTGGATGATATTGTCGAGGCGACGAAGAAGGGGTTGGAGGGGTAAAACAACAAACCCCTCCCCAACCCTCCCCTTAACAAGGGAGGGAGTTAGGTATAACTATGACGATAAAATCACTGTTACAATCATCGATCACACAATCCCAAAAGGCCCATATTTCCGAAGCGACTCACAAATGTGAGGAGCTGCTGATGCATGTGATTGGAAAAGACCGGGCATTCCTGTGGGCGCATCCGGAATATGTGGCCAAAAAACGAGAAGAGGATCGATTTCATAAGATGCTTAAAAAATTGAAGGAGCACTATCCCCTCCAATACCTGATTAGGAAAACCGGATTTTATGGATTGGAATTTGAAGTGAACCCATCGGTCCTGATTCCCCGCCCTGAGACGGAAATGCTCGTAGAAAAATCATTAGAGGCAATAAAAAAAATTAGTGAAAAAAAATTACGAATAGCAGATATCGGCACGGGTTCTGGAGCCATTATCATTGCTCTGGCAAAATTATTAAAAGAACAAAGTCATTATTCTCAAATGGAATTTTTTGGCACGGATATTTCTGTCGAGGCTTTAAACACAGCAACCAAAAATGCCAAAAATAATGGGGTATTAGAAAAAATTATTTTCAAAAAAGGAGATTTGGCCGAGCCTCTCGAAGAAAAAATGGATATCATTATTGCGAACCTCCCCTATATTTCCCAAACCGTATTTGAGGCTTCACCTACTCGAGCGGAACTGGAATATGAACCCAAACAAGCATTAATCGCTACTCGCGATGGGCTTGCCTTGATTTTCAAACTTCTACAACAAACAAAAAAGCACCTGTCCCCCAATGGGACCGTGCTTTTGGAAATCGGGCATGATCAGGGAGAACGAGTCCGACAATACGCGTCCAAATTATATCCGGAGGCGAAAATAGAAATTTTTAAAGATTTCTGTAATCGGGATAGGGTGGTAAGGATACACATCAAATCTTGATTTGATCCGATTTTTTTGATATAAAATCCCTAGTCATTGCATCATGCGACTTGTGTCATCAATGGACAGAACCTCAAAAGACGGTTCTGTTTTTAATTTCAGCACCCCTTACTCATCCTGAACGGCTTGATATAGGGCCGGTCCACAATCTGTCCCATTTTTTTGAGGTAGAAAAGGACGGTGATGACAAGCTGGGCATGGCTCCAGGCTAAAGGCGAGACGCTGAGAGGCGTGCCGAGAGTCGGGTGGATTTGTTCGGAAAGAATACCGGAGGCGGAGGCACGGCGGACCACCCATTCGATGATGCGGCGAGGTTCGTCGAGGTCCTCCGATTTCTGGGCCAAAGAAATCAAATAATCTGCACGCCAGAGGGTGCACAGAATCCAAGGATTGCCGGGAACCCGAGTCCAGTCAGGATCAATCATCATGTAATTGTCTTTCTCGTAACGGGCCCATCCTCCCGCTGATGTCTTAAGCGAGAGTCGAGAAAAACAATCTTTGGCCGTACTGACCAATCTCGGCGAATCCGGTTTTTCCATGCCAAAACGGAGAAGTCCGTAGAGAGTACTGCTGTCCGGAGTCATATCCTTGACCCACTTCCCTCCTTCCCAATAGAGACGGCGGCAGTATCGGCGCTCTTTGGTATCGTACATCTCCCGAACCGAAGCCGCCGCGATCTCGGAAGCTGTCCGAAAATAACGGGAGCAGTCATTTTTTTTGCCCAAAATCTTGGCCATATTGGCAGCGGCCAGACACCCTACATAGACCGTGGAGACGGTAAAGGTATGAATACCGATTCTCTCCTCCCACAAATCATAGCTTGGGTGAGGCAATCCCGTGGCCGAATCGCGAAAAGACACGAGAAAATCAGCCATTTTCCGAACGAGTGGATTGTACAGTTCCTCCAAAAACTCCACATTGTGTGTTTTCTCATAGTGCTGTTCGAGCGCGAACAAAACCAAGGCCGTCTCGTCTTCCTGAATCGGATACTGCAAGACGCCATTGGCGATCCACGAATGCCAAGAACTTCCCAAAGATCCGTCCGGGCGATATTTATGCATGAGGAACCCTTCCTCGGAAAGCAAATCTTTGGCCGTATAGAAAAAATTGCGCGTGACCTCAGAATAGCCAGCTTTGTCCAGAGCCAATACGACGAAAGCGCCGTCACGCGGCCACATATAATTGTAAGTATCCTTGCCAAACTGCAAAAGATCCGAATCCGGAGAAGCGATAGAAAGTCCGTTGGTATTGGTGAGCAGCCTCAAAAAAAATAAGGATTTACCAAACAGATCACGGATTTCCGGCCCTAGATTGAACCATTCGTATTCCTGTTTCTCCACCCATGCCTTCCAAAAAAAGCGTGTGGTTTTGATGATATGAGCGGGCGTTTTGGCTAGGACTTCACGATTGAGTCGCTTGGCCTCTTTGATATCCGCGGCTACGACAATCCAGGAGTAGAGAGTTTCCATCCCGCCCGGTTCTAGGTACAAATTAAATCCCACCACCGAATCCGCGCTCCCGTGCTCAATATGATTTTGGGCGAGCCTACCGTCTTCGGCATCCCGAAACGATCCCTCCTGAGTCCCCCAATTGGAAACCCCGCAGGTGAAATCCGAAAAACCGGCCTTTTCTTTGGTAGATCCATTGATGAGAAATACGCGCTGGCCTTTGTAATGAATGATCACTTCTCCTCTGGGATCATAAAACGAAGTGTTCCCATAGGTAACCTCATCAATGGGAAATTCTTGAGCGAAAAACACTCGGACTTCTTTTTTGGTTTTGCCAAGATTCTTCACATTGACGCGGCGAACCATCACATTTTCTTCGTTATAAACCGTGTCTTCTATCTCGGCCGAAATCCCCAAGGCCTCGGAGCGGCCGCTGACCGTGGCAATAAATCCTTCAGGGGAATAATTGATTTTGAGATCCCACGATTTTCCAAACCACGCGAAAGCACCATCCACCCAAAATCCGATTTTGTGGTAGTGCCTGCCCACATGATTCTCCTGTCCTACATAGGGAAAATACCAATCACGAAGCTCGTAATTGTCATCGAAGCCGAGGAGAGTTTTGCCATTGCCGAGGATAATTGATCGAGGCATATGTGAGTCACACTGTCATTGCGAAGACCCGCGCCTTAGCGGGGATGTGGCAATCTCGTGTAGGAATACTACCACGAGATTGCCACGTCCCGCCTAAAACGGCGGGCCTCGCAATGACAGTCCATAACGTAATTCAAATTTTAATTTCCGTTCCATCCAGCGGCACGTCCGCGTTGACGATGGGCTGCTGCTTATCGACGGAAAATTTCTCGCCGAAATACATCTTTTTGCGGCCGTCTTTGTAATAAAAAAACTGGGAAGGAAATTGATATCCTTCTTTGGAGACCAGCATTCGGTAAAACCCGGGGGGCGGGAAAAAATTAAACCGGCCTCCGTAATCGGTCAGGCGTGATTTGAGAGTACGACCATATTGCGCGTCGACAATGGAAATATTGGCCAGAGATATAGGATTTTTGGACAAAGAGTCAAAGACAATTCCCCATGGCTTATTTTTGTCGCGCGAACGCTTCCACTCGAATAAAGCCAGCCCCAAATATATCAAGGCGATGGAGACATTGAGAATATTAAAACTGACCGCGACAACAACCCAGCTGATAGTCGCTCCTAAATAAGCCAAGGGGCGAGAAAGATAGCCAAATCCAGTACGGATCTCAAACAAAGTATTTTTCCAATCTCGGGATCCCACGGCCGGCTCTTTGGGGTCAATGGGAATATCAAAATTAATGGACGCGTCTTCAATCTGAATCAGAATACGCTGGCGATGATATAAATTGATATAAGTATCATCCGACTGGAGGCCCTTTGGAACAAGAGCAGAGGGATAATTATATTCAGGCTTTTGAACCTCGATGTAAAATTCGCCTAATTTGGGAATGAACCCATAGCGGCCATACTGATCCGTCACCTGGGTTTCAACCAGAAGCGCAGACATCCCCGACTCTTTTTGCTCAATGCGAAAAAGCCGTACGATGGCCAGAGATACCGCATCCTTGGTGATCGAATCATAGACAACCCCCCAAGATTTATTCTTTTTGCGGATCCCCAAGAGAGACAAAAACCAGCTGACAAAATAAAAAAGGTAAGTCGGCAGAGTGGGGATCGCAGACAGGAGAGCAGGCGAAGCCACACTCACGACTGGTGCCACCACTACCAAGGTCGTCTGAAAAGTGCTTTCGTTTTCACGGACCACTTTGGCGGTTTGCTCGACCACCGCTTGAGTCGCTCCATAGAGAACGTCGATCCCTCGCCCCACACGAGCACCCAATGCCTCGGCCAAAGAGGGATCAACCGCCAGCTCCTGCGCCGAAAATGCTAGAATTTTCGGCTCTTCCTCCACAGATAAGCCTGACAAATCGACATCCACACTGCCTAGGGATTTTTCGATCGGCTCGCCTTGGCCCGACTTGCGTTTGGCAAGAACCGAGACGTTAAAACGTACGATTCCCCTCTCGGAGGAGCGTACTAAAAGGAGAGGCGATACCGAATATTCCCAAGATCCGACCGGAGAAGTCACGGTTTTCCCCGCCTCTTTTTGATTGACAACTATACTGATATCCACATTCGCTTGG
This sequence comes from Parcubacteria group bacterium Greene0416_36, assembly GCA_007375725.1. Lineage (GTDB taxonomy): Bacteria > Patescibacteriota > Patescibacteriia > VMEV01 > VMEV01 > VMEV01. The sequence continues at coordinate 1,882 of VMEV01000003.1, read as the reverse complement.
CCGGAAGCATGCCCTTGCATCACCAGCTCACCGTCCGTAAAGGTGACTTTTCCTTCAATCGATAGAGGGGAAAGCATAGAGGGCTCGGTCTGCTCATTTTTTTTCTGGCTCTCTAGCCAGGAAAAAGCCAATGAATCAGATAAAGACTCAATAGCATGGTCTTCTACAGATAAACTGACACGAGCCTCCTCCTCAAAGGCAAACCGATCCTCCTTCTGACTGGCCAGCACGCCGCGAAAAACTTTTTTATTCAACACCCGGAGAGATAGCGGATCTAGAGAAGATACCAAAAGATCAATCAACGCTTGGTCTGCCAGAGCTTCCTTTTTCGAGAGCAAAATCATTCCGGGGCCGCCCAAAGAAGTCACCGGGGACTCCAGAAACACCTCTTGATAAATGCCTCTCCCTGAAAATAATCCTGATAATCCCCGATCTGAGGCTTCTCCATTGGGCAAAATACGCCCCACACGATCGCTGACAGATGCGATTATCAAATACGGCATATTTTTAGCGCCGACTCCAGAAGACAAATCGAGGATGGCGGGAAAATCGGAGGATGGAGGAATTTGATAATCAAATTTTATTTTTTTGGTCACTCCGCCCAAAAATTCTCCCAATTTCACAAAAACCGCGCCTTTGGAAGTGACTGAAAAATCCCCGGAATCTTGGTCCCTAGAATCCGAAAGAGATATATGATCCAAAGACAACTTCCCTCGATAGCCTTCTCCAATGCGTGAAAGAAAATAGACGCCATCCGCAGGCACACTACTCTTATTCTTTATATAAACCGTATAGTGGATCACATCTCCCGGATAAAAAATGCGCGTCTCTTTTTCCTCTCCAAAAGAAGACACAACCGCCACATCCAAGCGGAGATCTGCGGGACGGAGAGTAGAGAAAGAAAAGATACTGCTAAAAGGAGTTTCAACACCGAGAGCATTGCGCACTTTCACCGAGAATTGATAATCTTTTCCGCTCTCCAGAGAAGTCAGCGACTCCCAAGCCCCGATTCCCCATTTGCCATCCACACCCGAGGTAACATTGCGAAACAAATAGCTGGTCCTATCCATGGACAAAGACATCAAATCCGGCAATACGACATTGGGAGCGGCCTTGCCAGGAATCTTGTCAAATAAAGCCGCGATTTTGAAATCAATATTGGCTCGATTATCTACGCCCAGCGAAGCCTCTTTTTCACCCACCGACCGAATGATCAATTCCGACGGCGCGGGAAAAAGCGTGAATGTCCCCAAAAATTCGGATGCGCCCCCGTCTTTATCTCGAATACGCCTAAAATAGGAAGTATTTGGGAGTAGATTTTTCTCATCAAAAAAAGAGAAATCATTAAGCTTTTTGGGGATCTCGTCCGCTAGGACCTTCCCATACTCATCTTCCAAAATAAATTTTTCTCCTTCCTTGGCAACGGCCAAAAATTCCCACCGAATCATGGTGGGGCCGAGAGGAATACCGCGGAGCATCTTAGGGACAGAATTTTCTTCCGGAGCCTCGGACACTTCCTGAGCCAGCACGGCCGATAATCCCCCGAATAAAAAAACGAAAAATAAGGCCATTAAATAACGAAAATATTTCACACGAATTTGAGATTTTGTTTATCCGCCTTCGCAAAAACGCTACGGTGGATAAAACGAAGGGACAAATATTTTGCACCTACAAATTATATCAGAGATAAGGGGGAAGAGAAAAATCAAATCTGACCCGCAAAACAGTAAGGGCTCAGAATTCTGAGCCCTTACTGTTTTGCTTACGTGTAAAGAAGAGAGTATTACCCCCGATCCATGGGGATATCGATATTGACGATCTCAGATTCCTTGGAAAGGGAGAAAGCCGAGCCGATATAATCTTTCTTTTTTGGATTTTGGCT
>VMEV01000021.1 GCA_007375725.1 Parcubacteria group bacterium Greene0416_36 | reverse complement strand
ATTATCGCCTCTAGAATAGGCCAGGAGATACTCACGTTCTTTATTCCAGACGCCGGAAGCCAAATTCTCAATCACGATATTTTTTAAAATCTTCTTATTCTCGACCAAAAATCCCGAAGCATAACTTTCCCACGGATCAGGGCGATTCTCATATTCCAAACGCACGCGATTAAAATTCAGCACGGGAACATCCATATTCCCCCCATATTCAATGGACGATAAATAAACCGCGCCGGAATCTTTGATGTAATGATAGGTAATCGTATTTCTGTTCAAATCCGTCATGCTCTCCAGATACCATGCAAAAACTTTCGTCCCTCTACTATCAGACAGACGGCTCTCGTTCATCGATCCAAAAATAAAGACCCGGCCCAGGAGATCCTCGGCCCTCCAATATTGGCCGTCCACAAAGGTCCACTCGACTTTTTGACTCTCGACTTCCAGCCCATAGGATCGGCCGGAATCTAAAAGCAATCGGCCAGAACCGAGCGACGAATGCACGGTGAATTCGAAATTGGAATAGAGATTCTCTCGGCCAGAGCGAGTCGAACGCTCGATGTACTCAACCCCGCCAAGCTCCCATCCTGCCCCTAAAATACTGCGATCCTCCCAAGACAAATGATTGTAGGACACGGCAAGACGCGGCTCCATCCCCGCTCGGCCCGGGAGGACTTCGAGTGGGTAGGAATACGTGAAAGCCCCTCGATAAAGCTCCGCTGCGCCGTAGTCCCCCAATGACAGAGGCGAGGCACTGGAGGCATGATCGCGATTGCGTTCGAGCAGGGCCGAGGCACCTCCGGCTCCCCACGCCGAGAATGGCACGGCGAAAAATAAAACCAACGAGATTATTGAAAACAACTTTCTTCTCATAAAATTTTGTCTGCTAAAACACAAAAAACCAATTAATCAATCGGTTCTTAACCAAGGACAAAATTTTCTCACAAAAAAATCTCTACACGCGTGTTCTATTTCTAAGATTAGAAATTACAGGATTTGAATTTTTTTGGCAAATCGCAAAATGATTATAAAAATGTTTGAGCCGATGTTTTTTGCAACATCGGCTCTCTTTTTTTATACAAAAGAAAAAGAAATTTGCTGTCTTCCTGCCGTCTTCGCCTTCGTTCGCACCTGATATTTACGACTCTGACATGGCTTTTTTTCAAAAAAACACCAAGACAATTGCGCCGTAACGAAATCAACACACAAAGCACCGAAATCATCCTCCGATTCAATTGATTCATTGGCACCTCCATTCTCAGAGTCTGGCATATTTTCAATATCAGAAAATAAATCAGGCTCTTTCTTTAAAATAACAGAAGGAGTCTTCCCTCTTTCTGGAACGCTCTCGACAACAACTGAAGTCGTCCTCGGCATCACTGAATAAGAACGATAATAACCCGATTTCCGGAGCTCGTCTTGAAATATCTCATGGATTTTTTTGGCTCCCAAGACATATTTCCCTTTCGTGACCAGCAACGCTTTCTCAAGCGGCTCCAATCTCGACCGAAAACCTTGACTCTTAAGCGATATCGCCTCCATCTGCTCCGATCTAAAAAATACTAACAAATCTTCTTCCCCAGAAAACTTTCGATAAGCCATACGACTGTCACTCACCATAAATTAACCCTTGAAAAGAGAATTTTTAAATAACATTCAACTGACTTTATTTTAAAAAAATATTTTTCCAAAAGGGAGAGAAAAAAATCAGAATAAAAATCAATCAATAAATATCAAAAATAATTTCACTATTTATCCACAAGACTCAATTGTCCACATCGGCACCGCAGTCAATTTTTATGGCACTTGATTTCCAATAGTCCTAAAAGCATTGCAGAAAATTAAAAAATCCAGTGGATCTATACACACTGGATTTTTTTAGCTTTTTATTTTCAAAATCTATTTACTTCAATGTCGCATAGCTAAATAGCACTGAAAAATCCTCGCACCAGACCAAAACATTTTTATATATTGCTAAATCAACATTGTCAGGAATTTCGTAATTCACATTGCCCTTGGTAGCTTTAATAGAGCCCAAATCAACGATATCCGTATTATCCAGCCCTGAAGCGAGATAAATACGGACATCCGGGCCGTTGATGGTCTGGAAATTTTCAAATCGAACGTATTTTTTTCCAGCGGACTCGATAATCATGGCCTCTCCTTTCACATCATGAGCTTTTGCCACAAAAGGGGCGCGATACCTGACCGTCGTAGGGATAGGCATAGTTTCTTTCTTATCCATGATTTCCTCCTTCATCTTCATCATCTCGTCCGCATACTTGCCCACCATTTTCATCCCCATTTTCTCCGAATTCATCATCATATCCTCCTGGGAATACATCATTCCAGGCAATTTTTCATCGATCTCCACATTATTCCATAAAGGAGAAAGGGTATACCAGGCAAATGCGCCGACAGCAACACCCGCCACAAACGAAATCATTATTTTCAAACCCATAAAATTTGCAGTTAAAAATTAAATCAGCCTGCTTTGCCCTATTTTATCACTTTCTCCCCAAATCTTCACGGTTCCGAATACGCCGTCATAGCCGCCGACGACTTGAATTTTTCCCTCGCGGACGCGAATAATCCCCTCGGCGATTTTGGGCGAGGTGATGCGGAGCAGATCCTGCGCTGTCCAGTCCAAAAGCAATTTGAATTCTCCGGCATGTTTGATGATCGAAAAATATTCATTCACCACGGCCTTGGAAGATATCCCTTTCCCGAGAGCCTGCGAAATAATTTCCATGAGAGGCACAATCGACTTGGGCTGGGTCCATGCCGCAGGCTTTTGCCCCTCTTCCCGGTCGGCCAATTCATACACGCGAGAAAGAACACCTTTGGTCACCGGCTTCTGGCATTTAGGACAGAGTCCCTTATATTTAAATGTCTCTTTCGGAAATAAACGCACCCCGCACGCCACATGGCCATCCAGATGATACTTCCCTTCTTCCGGAAAAAAATTGATCGAATACGGCATTTTTTCAATGCGATGATTGCGGATCAAATCATAGATTGCGTCATATGACGGCGTATTCAAATCAAACACATTCGCTTCTCTCCCCAATTTCTCGAGGCTATGGGCATCACTATCCGCGAGAATCACGCGATTATCCAATTCCGACACCATCCAGTTCATCTCCATACTGGCAGAGAGCCCTTTTTCGATTGCGTAAATATACTGCGCCATGGGACCGAAACACTCCTCGATCGAGTCGCATCCCGATTTGGATCCAAACATGGAAAACCAAGGCGTCCAAATATGCGCCGGAACAATCAAGCATTTGGGATCAGCCGAGAGAGCAATTTCGGCCAGCTCTGGAGCCTTGATTCCCAAAATGGGCCGTCCGTCGCTTTTGATATTACCGCGGCGTCCCAACTCGGCCGTAATTTTGTCGACCGCTTCCAAGGTCGGCGCGAACACGAGAATATGATTTTTCCGTGTTTTATCGCCTTGTTTATAAATAAGAGAAATTTCCGTAGTCGGCAAAAATCGGACCTTACTTTTAGAATTCTTCAATCGATAAAGCCCGCCGTCGTATTCCAAATTTTCATGCAGCTCTTTATTCCAAACCGGATGCGTAAAATCCGCCGTCCCCACAATATCGACCCCCTTATATTCGCACCATTTCTCCAAATTTGGCAGAGTCAAACTCTTCGAACAGGCGCGGGAAAAACGGGAATGGAGATGGAGATCGGTAATGTAGTGCATAGATCCAATTGCAAATTACGATTAAACAACGGCTGTTCCATTCGTAATTCGTAATTCGTCATTCGTAATTTATTTAAGTGCTTCCAGTCCCGGCAAACGATTCCCCGCGACAAATTCCAGGGCCGCGGAGCCCCCGCTGGAGACGAAAGAGAAATCATCCATGTGACCGGACCATCCGACGGCCGTGACCGTCTCCCCGCCTCCAGCCACCGAGAAAGCATCACCGGAGACAATCGCCTCAATAATAGCGAAAGTCCCTTTTTCAAAAGGTTTTTTCTCAAAAAAACCCATCGGCCCCGCCCAAAAAACAGTCTTGGCATGGGATAATTTTAATGAATATTTTTCGATTGTTCCAGACCCTAGATCATAAATTTTCTCTCGCGGATCTAGATCCAATAAATTGCTATTGCGAACCTCTTCCGACACACAGATTTTCTCCCCAATGCATTTCCACACGGCCCCATCTATGGGGGTCCATAACTTTCCGCAGAATTTTTCCATGAGCATTTTGGCCAGATCCAGCTCCTCTTTTTGAAACAAAGAGGCCCCGATGGGCACGCCTTTTGCCGCCAAAAACGTATTGGCCAAAGCCCCGCCAATCAAAATCGAATCCGCTTTTTTCCCCAAAGCTTCAATCGTTTCGATTTTATCTGAAATTTTTGCTCCTCCCACGATCAGAACAAACGGAGATTCCGAATGATCCTTGATCCTTGTCAAATGTTCCACCTCCCGAGACAAAAGCAGTCCAGCGTAAGAAGGCAATAATTTCGTGATCGCATCCACCGAAGCATGGCTTCGGTGACAAACAGAAAAAGCCTCATTGACGTAGATATCCGCCAATTTGGCTAAAGATTTAGCAAAAGCCTCATCGTTTTTTTCCTCTCCGGGATGGAAACGTAAATTTTCCAAGAGCAATACCTCGCCATCCTTTAGTTTTTCGGCTGATCCCCTAGCCTCGTCCCCAATACAATCCGATGCAAAATGAACTTTCTTTTCCAACAATTTCTCCAAAACCGGAATCAAAAATTTCACCGAATATTTGGGATCCTTTTTCCCCTCCGGACGGCCAAAATGAGTCGCCAAAACCACCGAGGCTCCGTTGTCTATCAAGAATCGAATCGTCGGCAGTGCCGAACAAATACGAAAATCCGAAAGAATCTGCCCGTTTTTTGGGTCTATGGAAACATTCATATCCGCACGCAATAAAACACGCTTACCTCTGACCTCGATATCTTTTAATGACTGCATATCTGATAAAAAAATTATTCCCCTCCAGTTTAAATGTTTTCCTATTTTTTTAAAAGAAAAGAGTGTATTACACCAAACCCCTCCCACAGCCGTAGCCCCGCCAAAAGGCGGGGCTATGGCTTAGCAAACAACCCTCCTTTTTCCTGTATTTGGAAAAAGAATTACAAAAAACATCTCTATAAAAATCAGAAAAGACGCAAGGAAATTCCAAGCGTCTTCTGTTTTTTTCATACCAAAATAACCCCCTTCCCTAATTGTTTTTTGGTGCAATAACGCAGAGTGAATTCTTCATTCATATCAATCATCTGGTTATCGCCGAATAGGCTAACCATAAAGAACTCCACATCGCCCCCCCCAATCAAAGCAGCGGACTCCCCACGCAAGATGACCGAGCACATTTCAGTTTTGCCCTCTCCCAGAGATCGATATCCGATGCGATAGGGAAAATCATATCGCGGTTTGAACACAATACAATTGTCCCACGAAAAATTGGTCTGCCAAAGGTAATCCCACAGGCTCTTCCTCGGTCGAGATGCGGGACTTCCCTGTATCTTTACCTGCCCGGAGACTTCTCCTCGGAAAGCTCGCCAATGCCAGAAATGAGAATTCTTTCTGGAAAAGGGTTCCCAAAGTAGCTGCAACAGCGGCCACAATACAAGATCCAGAAAATGAACAGGATTCGTTTTTCGAAGCATGGTGCTTCCCTCTCAAAAAGAACTACTCTTAGTCCAAAATCAGACAATACAATACCGCATTTCTAAAATAAAGTCAAAACCCCTCCTTTATAAAAAAGAGAGGTTTTCAGTCCTGGCAGTGACCTACTTTCGCGCTTACGCACTATCATCGGCGATCGCGGGCTTAGCTTCTGAGTTCGGAAAGGGATCAGGCGTTTCCCCGCGACAAAAACCACCAGAAATAAACGGAATATATCAATATCCCTGATTATTTCTATTGGTTTTTGCAATAGAATTGTGAATAAATACTCATCTACAAATCAAACATTTATAGCAAAAACTACAAATCACCATAAATACAACGCAATTTTGTTGGTAACTCTGTAATGATTGCCGATGGCTGCTTAGTATGGCTCGGCTGAATCCATTGCTGGACTTACACCTGCCACCTATCAAACTAGTGGTCTACTAGTAGCCTATGAAACTTAATCTTGAAGCCGGCTTCGCGCTTATATGCCTTCAGCGCTTATCCAAAACTAAACGTGACTACCCAGCGATGCCCTTGGTAGAACAGCTGGTACATCAGAGGTTTATCCTTCTTGGTCCTCTCGTACTAAAGAAGAATCTTCTCAAGTTTCCACGCCCATGGTAGATAGGAGACCGAACTGTCTCACGACGTTCTGAACCCAGCTCACGTACCGCTTTAATTGGCGAACAGCCAAACCCTTGGGAGCTTCTTCACCCCCAGGATGCGATGAGCCGACATCGAGGTGCCAAACCTTGCCGTCGCTGTGGACGCTTGGGCAAGATCAGCCTGTTATCCCCGGAGTAGCTTTTATCCGTTGAGCTTCCGCCGTCCTACGTCGAACGGTCGGATCACTAAGTTCCTCTTTCGAGACTGCTCGAGTTGTCGCTCTTGCAGTAAAGCAGGCTTATGCCTTTGCACTATAAAATCCCATTTCCATCGGGACCTAGCCTACCTTTGTAAACGCCTCCGTTACTTTTTGGGAGGCAACCGCCCCAGTTAAACTACCCACCAGATACTGTCCCTGGTCCGGATTCACGGATCACAGGTCAGAATTAAAGTTGCACAAGGGTGGTATCTCACTTGTTGCCTTGCGGCTCCCACCTATTCTCAACATGAACAACTCTAACCCAATATCAAGCTATAGTAAAGCTTCACGGGGTCTTTTCGTCTAACCACGGGTAACACGCATCTTCACGTGTCATGCAATTTCGCCGAGTTCCTCGTTGAGACAGTCATTTAGTCGTTATGCCATTCGTGCGGGTCGGAACTTACCCGACAAGGGATTTCGCTACCTTAGGACGATTATAGTTATCGCCGGCGTTCATCAGCGCTTGGATTCAAAGCTGCCGTCCGACTTGCGTCGGACATGACCTCTCCTCTTAACGTTCTGACACTGGCCAGGCATCAGCCCCTATACATCAGCTTGCGCTTTAGCAGGGACCTGTGTTTTTGTTAAACAGTCGCTAAATGTCTTTCGCTGCGGTTCTGGAACTACCATTTCTAATGAAATGGCACCAACAGAACAGACCTTATCCCGAAGTTACGGTCGTTGAGTTGCCTAGTTCCTAAACGGAGGATTCTCTCGTGCGCCTTAGTATACTCTACTTACCCACCTGTGTCGGTTTGCGGTACGATTACTATATACTTAACTCTAGAGGTTTTTCTTGTCGGCAGCTCCAGCAAAAATTGAGTCAGTCCGAAGACCTCCTCTTCAGGAAACCTTCACCAGTTAATGACTACCGGATTTGCCTGATAGTCCTAGTTACTTAGTTCCCAACGAATATATCCAAAATTCGCTCCCACCTTCATGCCGCGTCACCCCATCGAAAATATATAATAGTGCAGGAATATTAACCTGCTCTTCCATCGGCTACGCCTTTCGGCCTCACCTTAGGATCGACTAACCCTGAGACGATTTCCGTTGCCCAGGAACCCTTGGGTTTTTGGCGGACAGGGTTCTCACCTGTCTTTTTGCTACTCATTCCAGCATACTCGCTTCCGTATCCTCCACCACTCCTTACGGTATGGCTTCAGTGAATACGGAACGCTCCCCTACCCCGACCCGAAATTAATCGGATCAGCCGCAATGTCGGTACTAGATTTGAGTCCCGTTAAATTTTCGGCGCAGAATAACTAGACCAGTGAGCTGTTACGCTTTCTTTAAATGATGGCTGCTTCTAAGCCAACATCCTGGTTGTATAAGTCATCCCACCACCTTTGCACTTAATCTAGATTTTGGGACCTTAATTGGCGGTCCGGGCTGTTTCCCTCTTGAGCGTGGAGCTTAGCCCCCACGTTCTTACTCTCAAGTTTACCTCCATGGCATTCGGAGTTTGGTTGTGGACAGTAGGCCGAAGCCACCTGCCCTCATTCAGTGCTCTACCTCCATGGATTACATTACTTGAGGCTAGTCCATAAACTATTTCGGGGAGAACAAGCTATCACCGGGCTCGATTGGAATTTCACCCCTAACCTCACCTCATCCCAGAGTGTTGCACAGCTCATGGGTTCGGCCCTCCACCACCTGTTACAGTGATTTCAGCCTGGACAAGGTTAGCTCGCCCGGTTTCGTGTTTTGTGAACGCTGCTAACGGACTATTAATCCTCGCTTTCGCTACGCTTTCGGTCTTTTGGACCTTAAACTTGCAACGTCCAACAAACTCGCTGGATCATTCTTCAATAGGCACGCCGTCAGCCATTATCACCTTGCGGCGATCATAGGCCTCCGACTCTTTGTAAGCATATGGTTTCAGATACTATTTCATTCCCCTCCCGGGGTGCTTTTAACCTTTCCCTCACGGTACTAGTTCACTATCGGTCACTGAGAGTATTTAGCCTTATATCGGTAGTCGATATGGATTCATACAGGGTTTCTCGAGTCCTGCATTACTTGAGTCTGATAACTAACAAAACTTGGTTTCTTTTCGCTTACGGGGCTATCACCGTCTTTGGCGGTTTTTTCCAAAACCTTCAACTAAGAAACTAGTTTTATCGAGAATAATACAGGTATTCTCACGTCACCATCTCGCAACACTATATTTGCAACGGCCTACACCTTTAAATGAAAAGCTTCCAGAAACTTGCGTCTCCTTCCACTAATCAAAACACAAAATATAGTTTAGGCTCTTCCCTTTTCGCTCGCCACTACTGGGGGAATCGATCGACTCCATAAAACCTCTTACGCCCCGCCCTTTGCGGGACGTAAAATGGTATTATGAAGTCTCTTTCTTTCTTTTCCTCTAGGTACTGAGATGTTTCACTTCCCTAGGTTGTCTTCCTTATCCTATGAATTCAGATAAGGATACTCCGGTTTTAAATCGGAGTGGGTTTCCCCATTCGGAGATCTTCGGATCAAAAGTTGCTTACCACTTCCCCGAAGCTTATCGCAGGTTGCTACGTCCTTCATCGGCTCGTCAGTGCCAAGGCATCCACCATATGCTCTTATTGGTAATCACTACGGAATTACCACGTTTTTTTGCTTACACGTTATTACTCTGACAAAATTGCATTGTATATTATGTGGACTTGTTCTCACTATAAAAATTTTATATATGAGTATTTCTACCGGTTGTTAACGTTCCATCAAATTTAGACAAAAGCATTATATAATAAATAAAAATCGTGTCAAGGATCCAAAGTCTCTGATTTCATTGCTCCAAACCCCTCCCCATTCTCCCCCATCCCTCTTGTGCACAGATTATTAACATTTTTAGTGGATAAAAATAAAAAACATATCTGAGAAAGATATATTTTTTATTTTTGAAATGCTTTTGGAAATTATTCTCTAACCACCCAATCAACCCTCATATTAGTCCTAGAAATATAAATCAACCCTGATCCGATTTTTTCTTTATTTTCTTGCTAACCTTTTTTTCCAAAACTTCTGCCAATTCCGTTCATTTTCTGCTTCTAAAAAAGTGCTTATTATTTCGCGTGAAGTCATATTGAAGTACGATTTAAATGGTGGGCCCAGATGGAATCGAACCATCAACCAATACGTTATAAGCGTACTGCTCTAACCGGTGAGCTATGGGCCCGTGTTAGTGAGTGGTGAGTAGGTGGTAGTGAGTAGTCGATCAAGTTTCTAACACACCTACTAATTTATTTAACATCTTCATGATTTCTTGCAATAACAAATCCAACTGATGAGAGTCTGCTGATTTTAAAAAATCTAGACGTTTGGCTATTTCTATTTGAGTCTCCAGCTCCGCTCCAGATCCGTAAGCAATTAATACAAAACTACGATAATCTTTCTTCGTCCCCCTCCGACTACCCTCTGCGATATTTGAAGGAATGGAAACAGCAGAGCGCCTTAACTGACTAATCAATCCAAATCGCTCTTCTTGGGGGAAACTTTGAGTCAAATGATAAATTCGAACCACCAAATCCATTGATTTCTGCCACACAATCAAATCTTTATAACTCGCAACCTTATTCATATTTGTCCTATTTAACTACTCACCACTCACTACAACCTACTCACTAGATACTCGCCCAACTTCCCCATCTCCACCTTCTCCTGCTCCCCGCTCTTCATCTCTTTGACCGTGGCAGTACCGGATTTTATTTCGTCCTCGCCGAGGATCACGACAAAGGGTATGGCTAAAGCATTAGCATATTCGAGATTCTTTTTGAAATTGCGGGAGAGGTAATCGACTTCGACATTCACGCCAGCATTGCGGAGTGATTTAGCTACGCTCATCGAAGCACTTATATCTCCAAAAACATAGACTTGAGCAATGGTTTTGGCCCACTGTTTTTTTTCTGATAATTCTAAAGCATCGAGGATCGTTTCGAGGCCAAAGCTAATACCTACCGCAGGATAAATCTTACCGTCCTCCATGAATCCACCAATCATATTGTCATAGCGGCCTCCGCCGGCAAGGGAGGAACTGATTTTGGAACGATCTTTGAGGAAGACTTCAAAAATAGTGCCGGTATAGTAGGCAAGGCCTCTGGCAAGATAAGGTACGAATTTAATGTTATTCGAATCCCCGATAAAATAGTCAGATATCTCCTCTAATTCTCGAATTCCTTCAACATCTTTCAAGCGGGTTCTCAAAAAGTTCAATTGTTCTTTGAAAGTAAGATTCGAACGATTGCCATCTTCGAAAGACCCCAAAATAAGCATTAATAAATCTAGCTCTTGTAATAATCTACGAGATTTTAATTCATTACAAACCCCATCCTTACCGATCTTATCCCATTTATCTAGAACAATTAACACTTCTTTCTGTTTTTCTGGATCTATAACCTTTACAAACTCCAAAATGGCATTGAGCACTTTTCGGTTATTCATGCGGATCTCGACGTCTAGGCCGAAAGAGGAAAAGGCGTCGGCGGCGAGTTGAATGATCTCGGCGTCAATGGCGCCAACAGGAGCGCCCACCACATCGACATCACACTGCCAAAATTGGCGGTATCGGCCGGGTTTGAGAGGGCCGTCGCGAAATACGGACCCCATTTCATAGCGCTTGAAAGGCATTTTGAGTTCGTTTTTGTACATACCCACGACGCGGGCAAAAGGCACAGTGAGTTCGGGGCGCAAAACCAACTTCCGGTCTCCGCGATCGGTCAATTTAAAACATTCGGCCAATTGGTCTGACCCTTCCCCGGCTCCATATTTGGAAGCGAAAAGTTCGTATCGCTCGAGAATCGAGGTTTCGAGAGGATTATAACCATATCGCTCAAAAATAGTTTTGAGGATTCCTGTTAAATAATCACGTTTGATTTTTTGCTCCGGCAAGAAGTCGCGGACGCCTTTGGCGGTTTCTAACATATAAAATAGGCATTAGGTTTTAGGCATTAGCTTATTAGCAAACAGCCAGCTAATCTGAAGTCAGCTAAAAAGCTAACAGCCTATTTACCACGCCGTAGCTTTAGCGAAGGCGGGATGCCTAAAGCCTAATATAATAGTGCTGGATTTTCAATATAAACATAAAAACCTCGAGTTTAGTCGAAGTGTCAAGTACCCTATAAACACTGGACACACAGATAATCTCTCGTCTGATAGACCCCGACAAGGAATTTAACTCCAAAAGAATAGAAAACTGTCGGTACTGTAAACTAAAAGTGTGTAAATAAAAAAGAAGGGATGAGATAATGGAAATGTTTAGTAACCATTAAAATCATCCTTCCTATGAAAAAGAATAA
>VMEV01000002.1:39509-116098 GCA_007375725.1 Parcubacteria group bacterium Greene0416_36 | reverse complement strand
TCCACCTCCATCATTGCCCAAATTTACACCTCCATTATTGGAACCTCCACCTCCGGGTTCACTTGGGTTCACAATACTGTCGTACACCGCATTCTTCGTTACCGTAAACTGCTGGCCGCCTAAGCCCCCATGACTTCCTCCATTATAAACATCCGTTCCCGCCTGCTGACCACCCGCGCCATTGCTCGTTTGACCATTCACGCTGGCTCCCGAATTGGACCCTCCCAAAAAACCTTTTCCCGTCACATCAATCGAACAAGTAGAACAAATGGATAGAGTCCCCGCAATGGTTAAATTAAGTTTATTGATAGTGCTTGTAGTGGAAATAGTATGTGTGAGCGTACACCCATTAATTAAACTCAAACTATTAAATGGATGCGCCCCGTCGATCGTGAGCGTGATCGCGCCGTCGCAGGTAATATCGTCATTATCGAATGTCGTATTCGCGGCTGAAATCGATGTATTGACCGTGAAAGTGGTGGCCGCACGCGCGGGCAAAATTTCGGCTACTTGGGCCAATTCTCTCTTAGAATCTTCATCCATCAAATAAATAGATGAAATTCCCCAAACTAAAATTGCAATAATTAAAAAAGTGTCTAAAATCAAAAACAATTTCAGACTTTTTCGCCTAAATTCCTCCTTGAAAAACATAAGTTGAAAAACCTACTGATCTTAAAATATAAGATCAGTATAACTCAAAAAAAATTAAAAAAATATTCGCGCAAAGCCTTGAATAAAATAGAATTGACTGATAGCGTATATCCAATAATCACATCACGCTCATGAATATGAACTATCGCATCACCGCCACCACCCATGCCGGATTCTCCAAGGCAAAAAGCACGGATGGCAAAGATTTCATTGTCCCTTTCGGATGCCCTGAGGATGAAGTCGAACTGGAAATTTTCGGACGCCCTGGAAACAAAAAAGCGGCGATTTCCAAAATAATCAATCCCTCCCCCCGCCGAGTTCCGTGCCGCTGTCCACATGCCGGTAGCGTTGGTTCGGTATTTAAAAAATGCGGCGGATGCTCGTTTCAATACATCGACTATCCTAAACAATTGGAAGAAAAAAAGCGCCTGATCCTAGAAGAAATGGCACGAAAAAAAGTCACAGATCCGGTTGCGGACGTCATCCCCTCTCCCCAAATTTTCGGCTACCGAAATCGCATGGATTTTGTCGTAGGCGCGAATAAGGAATTGGGACTCCGAGAAAAAGGCTCGTTCCGACACATGGTGGATCTGAAAGAATGCCACTTGATTTCTCCCAAGATGGATGCCGTACGAAAAATGCTTCGGACGTGGTTGGAGAAAAGCCCCATCGTTGGATGGAACCGAGAAACAGACAAAGGACATCTCCGATACATCGTTCTCCGGGAGACAAAAAACACGGGGCAGCTCGCTGTGATTTTCATCACTTACGAAGAAAATATCGACGAATATTGGGACGATCTTTCTTCGATTCTCCCTCCGGAAGTCACCCACGTTTTTTGCGGCGTACAAACCACCGCGTCCGATACTTCCGTAGCCGAAAATTATCAAGTGTATAAAGGCAAAGATTACCTCGAAGAATCGATCGGCGGCGTCACTTATCTCATCCGCCCCGGATCTTTTTTTCAGACCAATACGGACGGCGCGACGAAACTGCTCGATTATGTGCTCGGCCTCTCCCAGAAAACCGGAGCCAAACATATTCTCGACTGGTACTGCGGCAGTGGCTTTTTCTCATTGCCCATGGCCAAACATGCCCAAGAAGTCGTGGGCGTCGAACTCGACCCCGCCGCCATTGCCGTAGCCAAAGAATCCGTGGCACTGAACAAAATCACGAATGCAAAATTTTATGACATGGATGTGATCGATTTTCCGCTTGATTCTAAATATGATCTCCTGATCGTTGATCCACCAAGAGCCGGATTACATCCCAAAGTCTTGGCGCATATTCTGGAAATCAAAATCCCTCATCTCATTTATGTCTCGTGCAATTTCGAGGCACTCGCATTTCAACTAAAATTATTGGGACAAGTCTACGATATCGAATCGATCCACCCCTTCGATCTGTTTCCGCATACGCCGCATGTGGAGGTGGTGGTGAAGATGAAAGTCAAAAGTTAGCAACAAATCCCCCTCAATCCCCCTTTGACAAGGGGGAAGCTGTAACCCCCTCCCTTGTCAAAGGGAGGGTTGGGGAGGGATTTGTTGCCCTGATCCGGCCACAACTAAAAAAGTCTAATACAAAAAAAGGACCGGTGTCATTACCGAGCCCCTTTTAAATTCCACGCGGCTCTCAATTTAGAATTGAGTGATGGATCCATCTTTGATTGCGCTATCAACGACGGCGATCAAATTGTCCATAGCCTTGACCATCACTCCCCAGGCTTTTACTTCAGCATTTTCAAACCTCATCTGCTCTTCATAAACATTTTCGGTCGTGATCTCATCGACATTCGGCATACCGTCCCTGAATGCCTCCAAAATCAAGGAGAGATTCTGAATAATAACCAATCCATATTTTTTACCAAATTCAGGATTCTTTCTCGGCAAGTCATTTAATATTGGCAAAAATGAGTCCCAATTCGATGTGACCATTCGATCAGACATCTCAAATCCTATAGGAGTCTTTACATATTCGAAATGAATTCTCTGGATAGTGTCCCGACACCCTTTGAGATGAGCCAGTAATCGCGATTTATCGTCTATCGCCTCACTCTTTGATGGAGATTCCTTTTTTACAAGAGAATTATCGACTTTTTTTTCAACCGAGATAACCTCCTGATTGCTTTTTACAGCAATGTCTGACTGGCTGGCACATCCAACAAAAAACACAACAGTACACAAAAAAAACATAGAAAATATAATATTTTTCATTATATTTCCTCCTAAAAATTTAAAGGACAATAAAAATAGACAGAACTAAGGAGATTAGCGCGATTGGAAAGGAAAGTCAATAGCATGTCCTTGCGACAAAACATTGACAAAACGTCAATTGGGCGCTATTATTTCTGGTTATCGAGGCATAAAGACATCAAGTAAAAATCAATAGTTCTCGATATCTTTTTCGCGATAGTCATTTAAAAATTTAAGTTTTTGCCCGAAGGAGAAATATCTTGGAAAATAAAATATCCAAACAATTCAAGAATTATCAGATTCTAGAAAAATTAGGACAAGGCGGAATGGGCATTGTTTACAAAGCCCAGAGGAATGATGGTAAAATCGTGGCCATCAAATTTCTGAACCCAGACACGAATCCTGACAGAAAATCACTTGCCCGATTCACCATGGAAGGCAAAGCCGGACTCAATCTCGGTCATCCGAATCTCGTATCAGCGCTTGATTTCGGAGAATCGGAAGGAACCCATTACATCGTCATGGAGTTTGTGGAAGGAGAGACCCTGCAAGAAGCTATGAAAACCCGCATGGCTTATACAAAAATGGCTGAAATTATGGCTCACTGCGCGAACGGGCTTCACTACCTCCACACCCTCGACATCATTCACCGCGACATCAAACCCTCTAATATCATGATGGACACCAAAGGGACTCCCCGCATCATGGACATGGGGCTGGCAAAAAAGAAGGATCTGAGCCTAGAGACAAAAACAGGCGCGGTCATCGGCACACCCGCCTATATGCCACCCGAACAAGCCGAGGGACAGTCGCTCGATGGGAGAGCCGATATCTACTCGCTGGGAGCAACCCTATACCATCTGCTCACAGACCGACCTCCTTTTTTTGGAGATCAAATGAAAATCTTATTGGCAATTGCTACGGAATATCCCTTGGCGCCAGAATCCATCCGAAAAACCATCCCGCCCAAATTATCCCGAATCTGCAATAAAGCCATGGAAAAAAATCCCAGCGACCGCTACGGCAGCGCAGCAGAGATGGAAGAGGATCTCCGCAATTTCATCGAGAAAAAAGCAATCAAGGCAAAGCCGCTCGGACTGTTACGAATATTAAACCGGTGGTTTTCACAAAATACCGCGCTAGCCGTTACACTTCTTGTTTCTCTTCTAGCAATCGTGTCCCTGAGTACTTTCTTCATGATTTCTCTCGTCCAAAAAACCCGCGAAGCTGAAGAATCCGCCCGCATCGCACAGGAAGCCGAGCGCCGTTCCGATCTCGACCGCCAAATTTTCGAGCTTGTCGCCGAAACCCGCGCAATCATGAGTAAGGGGGCCACATTCGGAGAGATCTGCTCGAAAATTGATAAAATAATTGCGCTGGATCCGACCAATATTACCGGCCGATTATTACTGTTAGATCTGTCGGATGAGAATTTTCGGTCGGAAAAAGAACGACTCGTAGTCGGAAAAAAATTGGAGGAACACCCGATTCCAGACGCGCGGATATACAACGCCCTTTTCGAGCTGTATATCCAAATGGAAGACACGCTGGAAAAAGGGAGGGCATTTAAAGAACAAGCGAGAAAAATAGCGGGAAAGAACAGCGACATCGCGCTTTATTATTTGGCTACGGATTTCATGGTAGCCAAAAAATATCAAGAGGCGATCCAGACGGCCAATCAATGTTTGGAAACGAATCCCAATTATTTTTTCGCCTACAAACTATTATCCCGCACTTATCAGTGGAGTGGGGATGATAAAAAAGCAGTCGAAATGCTCGATACTCTGATCCGTAAAAACCCAACGGATTATCAGGCCTACACAATCCGGGGTGAAGTCATCATGAGGCAGTTGGAGGCGGTACAACAAAAAAATCCCAACTCCCCAGAAATTTCAAAGCTGAATGACCAGTACCTCGAAAATCAGTTAAGCCTGATTCGGGTGACCACCAATCAGCATGTGCAAGGCGCTTATTATTACGCGGCCTATACCTACAGTAATAAAGGCGATCTCTGGAACGCGTCCGCTTTTGCCGCCATTTCGCTGTTTCATGCCAGATCGCTCCATCAGTCCCAGACTGACCCAAAGGCTAAGGCAGCCCTATTAGCCAATATCAAAAAAAATGAAGACGGGGTGATTCGGCTCCACGAACATATTGCCGGTAATTGTTCGCAAGAGATGGCAAACAATTTCGTGGAAGAAGGATACAATCAGCAACAGCAAAAAAATTATTTATATGCCCATGCCTGTTACTTCTCGGCATTGGGAATCTATCAAGCAATTGTTGATAAAACCCCAGAGGCACAGCGTAAATCACTCGGAGTGATTTACGACAATATCGCCAAGTTAAAAAAACTCGTTCCTCAAATGGAACAAGGTATCCGAACTAAAAAATAATCTATTACCCATAAAAAACTAAAACCCTCACTTATACAAGATTGATAGTGAGGGTTTTTTAATACGAAAAAATTTAGGAGCCGTTGGTCGGAATTGAACCGACGACCACCTCCTTACCATGGAGGTGCTCTACCAGCTGAGCTACAACGGCGGAATCAATTACAAATTACGAATGACGAATTACGAATGTAACAAAACAGCCGGACTGTTTGTTGTTCATTCGTCATTCGTAATTTGAAATTCGTAATTACTTTCTAATGTTATCTATCCTCTCCTCCAACTCCCTTATTTTCTGATTTTCCGGATTGGCGAGTTTGAGTTTGAGAAGATAATCGCGGGCTTTTGTAATATCGAGTCCAATTATACCCATCTCGATCATCCTGTCAATATATTTCGGATTTTTGGAATCGTAAAAATAGGCCTTCTCAAAATGCTTAGCGGCGAGCGTCCAGTCCCGCTCTTCGAAGAAGATATCCCCCAGCAAAAAATGATATTTAGCAACATCGATGTCCGTCTGGGTCCTATTGGGATCTCCAGAAGAGAGAGCCAATACTTTAAGAATATAAATGAGAG
This sequence comes from Parcubacteria group bacterium Greene0416_36, assembly GCA_007375725.1. Classification (GTDB taxonomy): domain Bacteria; phylum Patescibacteriota; class Patescibacteriia; order VMEV01; family VMEV01; genus VMEV01. The sequence continues at coordinate 110,286 of VMEV01000002.1, read as the reverse complement.
TCTCCTTGGCTTTTTCCAAATCCCGCTGGCCCAAATACACGCGAGAAAGCCCCTCGTAAGCAGAAATATTCTTGGGTTCCTTAGACAAAACCGCGATGAACTCCCCCTCGGCCTCGGCCAAACGGCCCTCCTCCACATGAGCCCATCCGCGGTCGATGCCTCTCGCAGGAACCGATGTTTCAGAAAACCCTTTTCTGGCATTTTCTCGATGATAGAGGTCCTGTATCGAATTGTGCCACGAACCAAGCATTCCACTGATCTTTGAAACAACCGGACGCAAATTCTTGCCGATCCTTTCTTTTTTCTCTTTAATGATGCGGTCCATTCTCCGCTCCACCAACTGTTTTTTGATTGCTTTATCCCCCGAAGATTCCTCATCTTTCGGACTAAACGACACAATATCATTCCACCTTCGGCTCAAAATAAAAATAATGCCCGCCACCGCCCCTCCTATCACTAAAAATGGAATCAAATCATACATAAACTATAACAGGCTAATACTGATTTTTTCGACGATTTTATAAAAATCTAAAAGCTTCACGGAAGCCCCCCCCGCCAAAACCCCGTCAACCTCTTTTAATTGCGTATACGAAAGCACATTCTCCGGATTCACTGATCCACCATAGAGAATTCCTACGCTGGAAGATCCTTCGCCAAAACGCTCCCCCAGCCACTGCCGCACAAACCGCGCAACCTCCTTTGCGTCCTCCGGGGAACACGCGCGCCCCGTGCCTATCGCCCATATCGGCTCATAAGCAATGAGTAAATGGGTATTGTCTAATTTTACGCTTGCCAAACCTTTTTCCAACTGGACTCGGATCACCTGTTCCAATTTCCCCTCTTCTCGCCGAGAGGCTGTTTCGCCCACGCACAAAATCGGCACCAAATTATTGGCCAAAGCCGAGAGCACTTTTCTATTGGCCAAATTATCTGACTCTCCCACAAATTTCCGCCGCTCGCTATGGCCGATAATAACATAAGAGCAGCCCAAAGAAAAAAGATTCTCGGCCGTTATTTCTCCGGTATAAGCCCCAACCGGATATGCCGAGACATCCTGCGCACCCAAAAATATATCCCGAAGCATGGGGCGAATCGAAGAAAGAGCAATGGAGGAGGGACAAATAATCACGCGAACCGCAGGCTCCAAGAAATTGATCTTTTTTTCCAAATCAAAAGCGAGTTCTACGCTCTGGCAAAAATTCAAATACGATTTCCAATTCCCCACTATGATTTTCTTGACTTCGAGCGAAGCATTACTCATACCAAATATAATTATCTAAACTCCACGCGACTAAATCCTCCACTTCGTCAAAACGTTCCCGCGCGCCTTGCGACCCCAGAACCACTCCAACCAAGGATGCCTTTTTCTCGGTATTGGACACCAGCAAAGAAAAACAATAAAGAGCCTCTTCAATATATCCGGTTTTTGAAAGATTCACCGAGTAGGGACTTCGGGACAAATAAGTACCCAAAAGCTTATCCGTGCTATTGGCCGCGCGGCGGACCGCCGAGCCTACCGGAGTGAAAACATATTGAGTCATGCGGCTCCCTGTACTCATGTACGGCTTCTCCGATGCGTAATCCAAAAGCAGTGCCACACCCTGCGCGGAAGCTATATTCAGAGGATCAAGCCCGGTCGGTTCCACAAACAAGGCCCCCTTCATTCCAATTGTGGCGGCCATAGCATTCATTTGAGCCGCAAATTCTTCTTTGGATAAGTTCGTCGAACGAGCCAGAAGCGCGATGGCATTATTGTCCGATCCCACCAAGGCTGCAAAAAAAAGATCTTTGATCAAATAGGTTTCATTGGGGAATACCACACGGATGCCTTCCTGCAAATAGTCTTTCCGATCCAAAAATGCCTGCCCCGACAAATTGGGATTAGCATCCAGAACCACTAATAAAGAAACCAATTTTGTAATAGAAGCGATAGGCATCGGAGTATCCGCGTCTTTGGCAAAGAGCACTGCCTTGGTTTTCTGGTCCATCACGATCGCTGATCGTCCCGTAATATCCACCCCCATATTGGAAAAATCTTTCCGTATGGGCGGAATGGGCCGAGGACGGTCGGGACTCGCCGGAAGAGACGAAGAAAAAAGGTACGGATCCACGAAATAACGCACGGGCTCCCATCGTATTGTTTTGGTTTTCGGCTCCTGGCCTAAAAGGATCCCCACCATCTGACCTCCCAATAAAAAATCTAATAGTCCGGTTATCATAAACATAAAGAAGAAACCCGCCATAGGCGGATGAACCTTCGGCTCAAAATAGCCCTCCATCTTTATTTTAAATTTTTTTTCGATTTTAACCAAACTGATATGTCAGTGCCTAAAAAAACTGTAAGGGCTCCGATGTAACATCGGAGCCCTTACAGTTTTTTGCCTTACATGTCTTACATCTTCAAATCCACCTTAATCTTCAATTCCCTCAGCTGTTCCGGCCGCACTTCCCCAGGCGCGTTCATCATCAAATCCTGGCAGGCCTGATTCTTGGGAAAAGGAATGATCTCGCGGATATTTTTCTCGCCGGAGAAAAGCATCACCAGACGGTCGATGCCAGGAGCAAACCCGCAGTGCGGAGGCGCGCCCAGAGAAAAGGCGCGGATCATGTGGCCAAACTTCGCGTCCACCTCTTCTTTCGTGTACCCAGCGATACTAAAGGCCTTATACATAATATCCGGCCGATTGTTGCGCACTGAACCCGAACAGATCTCGAGGCCGTTGGCCACCACGTCATACTGATCGGCCAAAATCGAGATCGGATCCATTTCCGAGAGAGCCTTCATGCCGCCTTGAGGCATGCAGAAGGGATTATGAACAAAATCAATCTTTTTTAATTCATCATTGTATTCATACATGGGGAAATCGACGACCCATGCCCAAGCAATAAGTTTGGGATCCGCGAGGCCCTTCTTGGCCGCCGCCAAGTTGCGCACGCGTCCCAAGGAGCGGCAGAGAATCGAATATTCCGCTGAAATGATAAAGATAATATCGCCTTTTTTAGCCCCGAATTCACGAATCAAATAAGCTTGATCCTCCGGTGTGAGCAATTTCGCAATCGATCCTTCAAGTCCACTATCCCTCACCTTAAGCCAGACCAGACCCGCCGCGCCATTATCCTGGGCCGTCTTTTCAAATTCTTCCTCAATTTCCTTTCTGGAAAATTCCGCTCCGCCGGAGACACAAATACCCTTGGTATGATCCGCGCCGTGGAAAATCTTGACCGCGCTTTTCTTGGCCCAATCAGTCAGATTGTGGAACTCCAAACCATAGCGCAAATCCGGCTTATCCGAACCATAGAGATCCAGAGCCTGTTTGTAAGGAATGCGGGGAAAAGGCTTTTTCCATACTTTTTTATCCGTCAATTGCTCGGTCAAATCAATGAATAGCGGCTCCATCTCCGACAAAAATTCATCGCGGGTCTTGAAACTGCATTCTACGTCGAGCTGATAGAATTCACCGGGCGCGCGGTCAGCACGGGCGTCTTCATCGCGGAAACACGGAGCGATCTGAAAATACTTGTCGAATCCCGAAATCATGAGGAGCTGCTTGAATTGCTGGGGCGCCTGAGGAAGCGCGTAAAAATTCCCGGGGTGAAGTCGGGACGGAACCAAATAATCGCGCGATCCTTCAGGTGACGAGACCGTCAAAATCGGAGTTTGAAACTCGGTATAACCGGTATTCTCCATCCAATTGCGGATATAGCGGATCATTTTCGCGCGGAACAAAATATTGTCTCGCAGGCGGGGCCGGCGTAAATCCAAAAATCGATATTTCAAACGTAATTCCTCGTTCACGCTGTCCGCATCCGGACCAAATAAATCAAAAGGCAAAGGCTCGGAAGGATTGAGAACTTCTAAGACTCGAGCTTTGAGTTCAATTTCTCCTGTTGCTAACTTAGAATTGATATTATTTTTTTCTCGAGCTACCACCGAGCCTTCCACGCGAATCACATACTCCGAGCGAAGCTTATCCACCGACTCCCAGAGAGCCTGATTCTCGTCTTTGGAAAAAGTGATTTGAGTGACACCAAAACGATCGCGTAAATCAATGAAAATAAATCCCCCCAAATCGCGCCGAGTCTGCACCCAACCCGAAAGCATGACCTTTTTCCCGACAAACGAAGAAGTGAGTTCTCCGCAGGTATTGGTACGAAACATAGATTAGGATTCAGGATTTTCCGCCAAAGGCGGATCCGCCTTTGGCGGAAGGATTCAGGATCTAGAAACAACAGAATCTCAAAAATCCAAATTTAATAATTGTTTTAGTCTATAAAAGAAAGGGTGATGAGTCAATGTCAGACCATTGAGTAGGGACGTTGCATCCAACGTCCCTACTCAATGGTCGACGTTTAAAACAAAATCATCATTTCCCATGATATTTCAAATTCGGTAATTTTTCTCCTTTTTTGACGAAACGGTCAAACCAGTCATGGATTTGCCTCATTTTTTCGGCATCATGTTCCGTCAAACCATGATCTCCTCCTTCCAACACATTCAGACGAAACGGAATTTTATTTTCATACAATTCTTGAGCCAATTCAATAGAATCCAAAACTGACACGCGCCAATCCGCCGTCCCATGAATCATGAGCAATGGCGTTTTTTTTGCGAATTGATCCGCCCAAAATACCGCAGATCTTCTTGTTAATTCAGCTTTTGTGGGGTTGAAAAATAAAGCTTGATGCTCTTTCATATCCGGACGCAATTCTTGCTGCCGGAATTTATTCGCCAGCCCCGCAACGGAAACAGCAGCCCGCAACCAGCGAACTTTTGCAAGCATCAAATAGGTCATCATTCCGCCACGGCTCGCTCCATACATACCGATCTTCTCCGTATCAGCTCTCGGATAATCCTTGAGAATTTTATACAAATTCACAACATCCTCAATATCCGATCCCCCAAATTCATCTTTGCCCTCGCTCCCTCCGCATCCACGATACTGGGAAGCGATTACAATGTAACCCCATGAGGCAAACCTCGACAGAAAACCAAATAATCTCTCCATTTCCCACTTTCCAAAATCCCCCGATCCCCCGCGATTAACAATAAGACAGGGCAAATTTTCTCCCATCTTCGGCTCAATGACAAATCCTTCGACTTCATATTTACCGGATTGATAACGGATACGATAATAATCCAATTCTTCCACGCGCTTTTTTATATCGGGCAAACGATCTTCGCCATAAGCCCTTGACACTTTCTTTAGAAGAGAAGCATCCAATACAATAGGCTCCACGACTTTCATTCGTTTTATTTTTTGTAATTGAGCGAGTCCCATATTTTTTGTGACAAAATGAGCTCCAATCATCACCTTCACACAAAAGCTGGCTTTCGACGAAGGAGCCAGCTTTCAAAAGACTACTTTAAAATATGATCATTCACTAGCTCCCTACCTGCTCCAAAATTTTGAGTGAATCCAAGGATTCGTCCAGATTATCCTGGAGCAAAAGTTCGGATTCGGAAGCGGGGGTGGCAGCGGACGAACCTTCGAATCCTTTCATCATGCTCGCACACATTTCGGTCTTTTGAGCGTCCATCCGCGTGCCGCCCTCTATCATCGTCTTGCAATAATCCTGGCAACCCTTCATCGACGAAGGATCCACCTTGCCGGATCCATATAGAGCCATGCAAGACTCCAGCATCTTCTGTTCCTCCATCTTTCTTACATCATCTTTATTTCCGCCATTCACAGGAAGCTTATCCTTTTTCTCCCATTTGGAAGTATACCCGTCATTACGGGAGGTAGCATAATAAATCCCGCCGCCAATGACCGCAACCGCGATGAGCGCCAATATAATATTTTTTGCCATAGAGAATCAATTAAGAATTACAAATTATGAATTACGAATGAAACAGTCAAGGCAAATAGATCATCCGTAATGATTCATTTATTATTGATCGTTATTTTTTTACATTTTTGACAAATTCAGCCCATTTGGCTTTGACTTCGCCGGCAATGCGCTTCCAATCGGCAACGGTATTTTTGGTTTGAAGCTCTTGTTTCTTGGTTTCAATATAGACATCGAAAGCGGCGACCTGTTCCGTAGTAGCTTTGCCTTGTTTGAGTAGGGTCTCAGCCTTCTGCGACAATTCATAGAGATTAAAGAGCACAAAATTCTTCACTTTCTTGGTCATGGCTTCCACGCAAGCGGTTTTCTCAGTACCTTTTTTGCCAATACAAGCGTCTTTTTCTTTATTCAAATCACCGATAGACAATACTTCCTTGGCACAACCCACTCGCTTCTCGCCGACCGGCATCTTCCAGCACTTTCCAAAAGATTGGTAGAGGGCAATACATCCCTTCTTCCAATCATCGGTCTTTCCGGTCTTGCAGTATTCAGGATAATACAAAAGCTTGAACTCAGAGGCGAGTTCGGATTCCGATAATTTGAGGCGACAGGACACACGCTTCTCGAGCGTATCCAGCTGTCCACAGCGGAGACCCGGACAAACGCGTTCTTCCTCGGGTTTTGGTGTCGTGACCCCCGCGCAGTCTTTCTTCATCACGCATTTGCGAACCTGTTTTCCATTCTCGCCGCACTGAGCAAATTCGGTGCAGTCAAATTCATCCGCTGTGCATTTGTCAGCAACGGGAGATGTGGTGGTAGTAGGTTTGGGCGTCTCCAGTGGCTTAGCCGGAGGAGTACAAGCCTCAGACTCCGAAGGCTTCGGGGTCTCAGCTGTGGGACAATTATCAGTCATAGTGCAAACACGAGTTTTCCTCCCTTCAGCAGAACATTCGCCAAATGAAGTACAGGACCAGGTATCGGCCGTACAAGCAACGGGAGGAGGTGTGACAACAGTTCCCCCGCCTCCGCCGGAACCAGCGGTTCGAGCGGCCTCTGGCGCTAAAAGTAGGGCCAGAGCGAATAGCGAGACTCCCAGCCCTCCAATATTTTTGACTGTCATAATTTTGATGAATTATTTTGATTATTAGATTATTGTAAAGAATTAATAGGAAAAATACAAATCCCGATACCTCGACGCCATTTTTGCTATTCCATATTCCTCGACCACTTTTTTGCGCGCATTCAGAGCCAACGCTCCGGATAAATAAGGATCATCCAGCACCTGCAAAATCGAGTCTCGATAAGCATTCACATTGCCCAGATCAGCCAAGAGTCCGGTTTTCCCTTCTTCCACCAAGGCCGCATTCTGCCAGATCCGAGACGCCACCACCGGCACTTCCATGGCCATAGCCTCCAGAATCGCCACCGACCAGCCTTCGGTCAGTGACGTATTGACCAGTACCGATGAAACGCTGAGCAGTTCGGGAATATTCTGTAGATGAGGAAAATACCGGAGAGAATGTTCCAGTTTCAACTCCGCTCTTTTATTTAAAAATAAATCCTGCAAATATCCCGATCCGGCAACCACAAAAAAGGCACCCGTACGCGCGGCATGGATGGCTTTGGCGACTTCAAGAAAAAAAAGAGGATTCTTTTCAGAAGACAGACGGGAGACAAAAGAAATAATAGGACGGTCTAGAGGCAATCCCCATTTCCAACGAATCTCTTCTCCGGATACAACCACTTTATCCCGAGAAAATTTCAAGAGCGACACGCCATTGGGAATACAAATGAATTTCTCCCTCGGCGAGCCTTTATGGATCAATTTCTCGAACAATCCGGAATTCACGACGATCGTTTGGTCGATATTCCCCTCGAACTGCCGATTCCAGCCGATCACGCCCCCTTCCACTTCCCCACCCTGAAAAATATCGATGATGCGGATATGTGGGAACTTCTCCTTAATCCAAGCGGTTTGGCTATAGCCCCAAATCGAATTCGCGATATGAATCACTTCGATTCTCCGTAATGCAATCACCCCCCGTAGCAATTCGACCCACAGTGATGGGTCGCGAATGTCTTCAAGAAAAAATAGCTGTGCCCCTGCCGATCGGAAGGCCTCTGCCCAAGCGTGCTCGCCTTTTTGACTGACAATAATCGTGAAATCAAACTCGCCTCGGAGTGCCTGAATCGTATCAAGCGCGGTCTTTTCAACCCCGCCAACCGAGACGGTGGGGAGGATATAGAGAATGGATTTTTTGGTTACCCCTTCACCCCGCGTAGGGGCACAGCCCTCCTTCGCTAAAGCTACGGCGGACAAGCGCGCTGTGCCCCTACGCGCCACCCCCGCCAAAATCTCGCGCCTCGCCGCCTCTTTTTTCCCCCTCAAAAATAAAGACTTGATCTTCCAATACACGACTTTGACCTTCCATTTAATCCCATTGGGAATTGTGCGCTTGGCCATGTACCAGGGAGACTGTTTCCAGAGGCGCCAATTGAGGAGGTCTTCGGAGGTGAGTTTATTTTGGAATTTTTTTACCAAAGCAACCCCCTCCCGTAGGGGCGCACCTATGTGTGCGCCCTCACTGATCATGGGGGCATGCAACTTCCCCATCTCCCCCATCAAATACCAGTGCCGGCTCTGGCCGTCGGCGAGCATGGTTTTGCCGTGGCGACGGTAATAGAAAAGGATCTCGGGAATCGAAACCCCCAGCCAGCCATTCTCAACGAGAGTAATCCACAGATTCCAGTCTTCGTACCCGTAGAGACCCGGAACATAGCCCCCGACCTCGCGCCACGCCTCTTTTCGAACCAAAGAACACCCACAGCAGATATTTTCTTCGCGAAGAATGCTCAAATCCGCGTCCTGAGTTTTAAAAACCCGATTTTCATCTCCAAAAAATTGAATCCACGAATAAACAAACCCCACATCAGGCCGAGTTTCCAGTACGGCAACAAACTTTTCCAGCATCGTCGGCGCAATTTTATCATCCGCGTCCAGAGGCAAAAAATACTCGCCGAAACTCGCCTCTATGCCATTATTACGAGCCATAGCGAGCCCCTGATTTTTCTGTCGAACCAATCGAATTCTTGGATGATCCAGCGCGTCCAGCACTCGAATCGTCTCCGGATCTGTAGACCCGTCATCCACCACCACAATTTCAAAATCCTGAAACGTGGATTCCAGGACACTCTCAATGGCCTCTTCAATGAATCGGCCATAGTTGAAGCAGGCGATGATGACGGAAATTTTTCCGAGAAAATTCATACGCCACTATTCTACCAATTTCCCCTTCAAATAAAAAAACCAGCATCCCCAAACGAGATGCCGATCTAAATTTTGTTCCTTCTATTTTTATCTTACACTTTTTCTGCCGCTAAAACGCAAAAATGCTTCCAATTCCTCTTTCTTCTAATGCGATCATTCCTTAGCATTTTCGCCCATTTTGGCTTGTCGTACAAATAATCCAAAAAAATGCTCTTTTTCTCCGTTCCTATTTTTTTTGAAAAAAGAGCCTTGAGTTCTCTTTTGTCCTTCCGTTTTTGTTGTGCATATAAGCAATCCAACAAAATACTCCTTTTCTTCATCTCTCGTTTCTCAATCTCTTCTGAACTACTATTTTCAAGCTCCATAGGACCAAAGGCAACCTCGAGAGCTCGAACCCAAACTGACATCGGGCAGACTTTCGCGCGAACGTTGACATCCTCAATCGATTCCTCAAAAATTCGGCGAAACATGGGAATCATCAAACCCTGTCTCGTCTGCTTGCTTCCGGATGTCGGAAAACGAGAATTAGAAATAAATTTCTCCGCCAAAGACGGAGTCTTATCAGGAGCCACGATCGAAACCGCTGAATCTGCCGATTTCTTCGATTTCGCAACGATTATCATTCGAATACAAGGCCCCGTCTTTTTGTTGGAATCAGAGACAACATCAGACAGGCTTTCCTTATCGATCTTTTGCATTACCAGCATTTAATCTCCCCCCACAGGATTATGAAATGCAATCTTTGAGTTAAAAAAACACCCCAATAGTGTATACGTAACAACAAATGTTGTCAAGGAATGGGGGAAATGGTAATTTTTAATCAGTTTTGTACATTCCACAATTTTTTTCCTAAATTGTACTCAGGAGAATATCCCATGAAATCTACCCCATCCATTATTCACTCGAAAAGAAAATGGATTTACCATCTCATCTCAGAGATAGACTTGCCCGATAAGAAAAAATGGCTAAGCAGTCTTCTTATTCACACCAAAAAAGCATATCAAGAAATTCAGACAGATAGCCTCAAAAAAGCTATCGATGAAATTGTAGCGCCTATCAACAACTACAAAATAACAGCTGATAAAAATGATAAAAATTGGAACGTTTTGCTAATAGAATTAGATAAGCAGCTTCAAGATATCGCCAAAATACTGGATAAGGCAGGGAATGCTCAATTGGCTTTATATTACAGCGTCATGAGGATATTACTGTGCGGATTTGAAACATATTCTTTTTTTGACCTCGCACATCGACTTAGAAAACAAGGAAAAACTCGCGAATCCAGAATTGTCCAAAAGATTGGGGATAATAAACCCAGTCAATATGAAAAATAAGAACACCCCAAAAGGTGTTCTTAAAAATTTCGCAAATTGTTTTTCCTCTCATTTTTTTATCGACTTCAATAAATCTTGAGCTCTTTGCTGAGGAGTTTTTTTCGCTTCTTCTTTAGCCGATTTTTCTTCCTCCAAAGCTGCGTCTAGCATCTCTGAAGTGCCTTGCTCCATATTTTCTTCCTCACCCATTTCCTCCTTTCTAATTTTTTGAGCCCCAGAAGCACCCGACTCATCCAACATTTTTCGCATAGCCTCTCGATCTACCTTCTTAGGTGCTTCCACCTTCGATTTCAAACCCACCGCTTCAAAAAATCCCATATTATTTCCCCTTTAAAAATTAGATGTATAAAATAATTCGTTTATATTATACATCTAAGAAAGAACACTATTCAAATTTCAACAATTTATTATACAGGCAAAGAGATAAAAAGTCAATATTGACTATTGATAGATAAAAATGAGATGGTACCAGACAGGAAAGTAGAACGTACATTATCAACTTCGAATTAAGGAGAAGGACGTGCCACAACAAATTGAAAAAAGAGAGTATGGCTCTATCCACGGAGATTTCGATCAAGCAATTTTAAAAGCACGGGAAGACCCCAAAAAAGCAATTGAAAATTTGGAGGAACAATTGAAATATTTAGCTCAAAATCTCCCGAAGACAGAGAATGATGAAGAATTGCTCCCCTTTGTAGACGGTATATTTATATATTACGTCAAATTTTGGGCGAGAAGTTTCGTATCTGAAACACATTTGGATCATGCCATTTCTCAATGCTCGCAGTATCTCGCCACAATTACAGAATGGCGCGACCCGGTCAAGAGGGATATCCGAAAAATACTCGAAGCCATTGCAGACATATATTTAAAACAAACAGATGAAACATTTGATTTATTCAAATGTCTAAAATTCCAGCTCATATCGCTATTTCTCGATCCGACCGATCTAAATATTTTTCATGATACCGCCGATACCCTAAAACTTCTGAAGCAAGAGTTTGACGGCATTATTCTGCTACAGTATGCAGTAATAAAAGGAATTGCCAACAATGACACGATAAAAAAAATAAACAATTTATATCAAATAAAAAAAATTGTTTAGCTGTTTGCCACAGCAAAAGCCATTAAAGAACTTCTTTAATGGCTTTTAAAATACGGTTATGATTTTTTTGATTTTGCAAATGTTTTAAAGGGATCTTCTTTAATATGTTTTTTTGCTTCTCCTTCTTTTGATAAAGGCTCTTTCCCCTTCAATTCGCCAGTCTCCTTATAATATTTCTCATATTTTTTTTCTATCTCAGATGTTTTTTGTATTTTCGCAGATACTGGCCCAAATTCCTTTTCTTTCCAAACATCCGTTCCCTGACCCTGTGTTTTAGGTTCATCGAATTGAACATCACCCGTGCCAGCCAAATCTTCTGCTATCACCCTTTCTTCCTCTTCCTTCTCCTTTTGTGCAATCACGTCTTTAATCTTTGGCCCCTCACTCTTTGGCAAACTACGACCTAGAAATTTTTCTAATTTATCTGGGACGAATGGCTGTAATGGTGGCTTTTCGGATTTATTTTCCCCCCCACTATCTGGCAATTTACCTAAAAATTTCTTTAATTGAGTTTGAAGGTCTGGCTTCTTAGGTTCATTTTTTCCTGACATTGACGGTTGCTCCAAATTACTCATATATTTAAAAAATCAATAATAAAAAACTCTCTCCCTCTCATTATACCAAGAGCGAAAGAATTTTTTCAAAAAAATCAAGATGGGACTCGGCCAAAACACTAGTCATTATACACACTATGATCCCCCGCCTCGCCGGAGTCACTAGTGGTGTCGAGAAAATATTTGAGAGTGTACTGAGTGCCGGCGGCATTGGAGGAGTAGCGGTAGCATTTGACGACGTCATCGGGGTAGAGAGGGTCTCGGATAGGAGTCGCCACCACGCCTTCGTCAATGAGCGCGTCATTGACCAAATCCGTGCCGTCCAGACAGATCTCCGGAACCGTCACCGGATAGATATTTTTGCTGCTCATGTAGAGAGTCAGAGCCTTAGTGAGAGCCGCGATATCCCCCACCCTTTTTGCGTCCCGCGCCTTGATTCTGGCCGAACCAAAACTCATGATCGCCGCCGTGGACAAAAGCCCCACGATCACCACGACAATCAGCAATTCGATTAACGTAAAACCTTTTTTGTTCATATATTTGAAGCAACAAATCCCCCTCAATCCCCCTTTGACAAGGGGGAGGCCACCCCCTCCCTTGTCAAAGGGAGGGTTGGGGAGGGATTTGTTGTTCTTACCACGCAATATCAAAAGTCTTCGACACCACCTCCACCCAAGTCGCCCCGGGCACGAATTCCACCTCTTTTTCATTCACAAAAAATCGGAGGCGCGATTTACGGTTCAGTTTCTCCCATGTCCCTTCAAAGGCTTTTCCATTTTGAAAAATAACGGCGCGGCCAGTGCCCAAGGTCTCGACACTGCGGCGGCCCACTTCATCGATAATTAAAATCGGAGTGTACAGAAGTGCGATATTTTTCGCCTCGATCGCAGTCCCGTCTTCGTCCGTATGAAGGACAGTTCCGTAAAAACGGGCATAGGACTTTTTCGCCGCGTCATATTTCCAATTCACTTCGTATTCCGGAGAAGAAAAAGAAATTTTCACGGAAGAAGTTTCCACCCCACCGTCCATGCCCGCGTCCGCGAATTTCCACGGGGTGAAATTACCCGTCTTGCCTTCGAGATCCTTGTCTCGAAGAGCGCGGCCAAGAAGCTCGCCGGAAGTGTAGACATTGTGGGGCGCGGCTCGAGACGGAGAACGCCAATAATATTGGTACTCGAAATACTGATCGAGATCGCGGATGCCGATTTGCTTCAACTTATCAAGCGCATCCTCGCTTCCTCCGACATGGAGATACAGGGGGTCAAATTCCATAGCCCAATCCAAATAGTAGGGACGCGCGGAACGAACCGGACCCATTTTCTCCACTCTCGAATAATCCGTGAACACGGCTAAAAATCGGGTGATGCCGCCTTCCACAGGCGCCTCGAAAACCAGCTGAGCCTTAGCAAGGCCGGACTGGGGACGGGCTTCGGTATGATTCTCAATCATGGCGGCGATGGGAAAGTGATTTTCTTTCCCTTGGTTCACTTTCACGCCATCTAAAAATCGAGATATCTGGGGGACCGCGGCGACAAGCTCGCTGTCCTTTTTGATATCTCGATTCGATATGGCAGACTGAAATACGCCAAAAGGAGAAGCCGCGGAGAATAAAAATAATCCAAGAGCTACAAATCCGCAGCACCCTCCCAATCCCATTAAAAAAAAACGTTTTTTATTTTTGTGTGGATGCGACATGAAAAGAAAAAAGTAAATGCTTGATTATTTTTTGGCATTGTCTTTCTTGGCATCCTTGGCAGGCTCCTTGCCGTCTTTTCCGACGGCAGGCGAACCAGCGGCTGGAGCCTCGGCACCCTCTTCGCCATCCTCTTTCTTCTTTGTCTCCACCTTCTCGACAGCCAAAGGCCCGACCTGTTCGGCCGCAGACGCCTCTTCATGCTTGGAGAGACGAGGCACGGGAACCACCACAATCACATCCGTGGGATAATTGAGGATCTGAACTCCGGCAGGAGGAACGACATCTTTGACTTTAATGGATTGCCCTAGTTTTTCAATCACGGAAATATCAATCTCGATCGAAGAGATCAAATCCTTCGGAAGACATTTGATAGTCAGGCGGTTGATCTTATTGATCAAAGTGCCGGCAAGCTCGGTGATGGCTTTAGATTTGCCTTTGATCACCACACTGGCGGAAGCGGTAATGGGTTCATTCATGTCGATTTTGAGAAAATCCACATGAGAAATATCGCCGCTCAAATGATGATATTGAAAATCCTGAAGGAGAGTATCAATATTTTCCCCGCCCTCAATCTCCACCTTTACTAGACCGGAAGAACCTCCCTGACGAAGAACTTTTTCCAGTTCACCCTTGCGTACAGATATAGAGGCATTATTAAATTTTTTGCCATAAATCACCCCGGGCACCCACCCTTCCTCGCGGACGCTCTGATTTTTACGGCCAAAAGCTTCTCGTTTTTGAGCTTTTAGAGAGACTACCATACCTTTATGAAAACAAAATCCTTAATTATAAATTCTCCTAATTCATTAAAAATTCCAAATATTTTTTCCTAGGATCCTCAATCCAAGCATGCAATTCCAAAACATCGTCCAAAGCGATCGGATCCTCCCCATGAGCGTAGCGGACAACTTCATCGGCTGATAAATCAGTCAAAACTCCCACGGAAGAAATACCGATCCCCACATGAGTGACAACCGAGACCACCGAACCTGCGCAATTCCTACAAGTAAAATATACCAAATGAGACCCTTCCCGCTCCTCCAGGATCCGAACGCCGATGGGATTATATTTCGATTGGCAGATCGGGCACAGAGAAAGTGAATGAATGCCTTCTGGAAGCGAATCGAGTGGATGATTCTGCCTAAACATAGAATTATATAGGAAACTGGCCTTTAATAAAAAAGTGCTAATTTCAGACTATTTTAAACGAAAATCAGGGCGAGGTCAATTCACTTTCCGAGCATAATATAAAGCCAGAGAAAAATCAATCGCGGCTGTCCAATTCCATGGAATCAACACGGAGGTGAACGCTTTGGGAAAGCCCCACCATAAACATAGCCACGAGATAAAAACTGCCCCCATAGCTGACAAAGGGCAAAGAGATGCCGGTGACTGGCATGATGCCGATATTCATCCCCACATTGATCACCACCTGGATCCAAAACACAATCCATATCCCCAAAACCAAGAAAAGGCCAAAATCATCCCGAGCGTTTCGAATAATGAGATACATCCGCCAAAATAAAATGCCAAATAAAACCAGTAGAAAAGTCGATCCGACAAACCCCAGCTCTTCAGAAATGGCCGCGAAAATAAAATCGGTCTGGGATTCGGGAAGAAATTTAAGCTGGCTTTGTGATCCGGCGCCCAGCCCTTTCCCCCAAAACCCCCCTCCGCCAGTGGCAATCAGAGCCTGATGCAAATTATATCCGCGGCCCAAAGGATCAGCATAAGGATCCAAAAACGATTCGATGCGATCTTTTTGATAGGGTTTGAGAAATCCGACCCAGCCGATAGCAGCGGCCAGAGCGAGCAGAGACAAAATCATGAGAAAATGCGTTTTTTTGATCCCTGAAACGAGCGAAACTGACAGCCAAAGAAAAAAAATGACCATACTCGAACCAAAATCCGGCTGGAGGAAAACCAATACAAACAACAAAAAAACACCCACCCCGCTAGTAAAAACATGCCGCCATTGATTGAGCAACCTGGCCCATTCGGACAAGTAGCTCGCCATAAAAACAACAGCTACCAGCTTGGCCCATTCGACAATCTGAAAACTAAACACGCCAAAATTCAGCCAGCCCCTTGTTCCGCGCTGAACGGATCCGAAAAACAAGACAAACAATAAAATCGCGAGAGTAACAAAATACAAAGGGCGCGTATAATTTTTCAAAATTCGATAATCCATCCCCGCGCCCAAAAATAAAAACACGAGGCCTCCCCCCAAAAACAGCAACTGTTTTTTGAAAGTCAAAAAAGTCCCTCCAATAATCCCCAAATTGGCGGAGTAAATAGATGCCAGACCCAATAGAGACAATAAAATCACGGAAGAAATTAAAATCCAGTCCAGCCTCCAGAATGCGGAAAACAGATTGAGGTATCGCATAGAACAATTACTGCCTCCTAAAATCTCCAAAATCCTTGATATCCGCCCCCAATGCGCCTGAGAAATCGCGATAATTTTTCATGTCCCAAATATTGAGATCCGGCTTCACTTCCACGCCCGTGGAAGCCGACAGTTTGTTAAAAAAAGACACGTCCAGAAATTTCTCGCTACCCGAGACAAAATCATCGGCCAATAAATAATTGACCGCGACGGGTTTGGTTCCCGCGAGCACGACCACGCTGAACCCCACCTTCCAAAAATTATAAGAGGAATTATTCTTGGCCTTGAATTCAACCCTAGAAATATCGAGAGCGTCTCCCAGACCCAGACCACGATTTCCTAGAAATTTAGCGTCGGACACATCGATGCGGAGTGCTTTGCTCTTTTTTTGTAGTGCGCCCACCACTTTTTGCCAGCGGAGACTCACGATATTGATCCGCGGAGTGGCGAGACTGGATTTGCTCTCCACGCCCAGATCCATGAAATATTTATAATCCCCAGGCAAAATAAAATCTTTGTAAATTTTCGTGGTCACTTTCGGGTCCGATGCTGTAAAACGGTATTCAATCAGGGCCAGCCACTGATTATTAGGATTGCGGAGCTTAGCCACGAGATCATATCTCCCGCCTCCCGCATCCAGTGCCCACGCCCCCAGATTCACGAAAGGGAGGGGCGCGTCCCAGGTATGCACACCTTCATAATTCACATAATTGGCCGAAAATTCGGCCATCATGGCCTCATGATGGGCCTTGTCAATGGCAAAGACCTTAATCCAGCGCCAAGAACTGTATCCCCACAGACCCAGATTGAGGATAATAAGAATCGCGACGCCGATATTACGAAAATTCTGCCTGTTCTGGACCAGCCAATATCCCAAAGATAATTGTTGATCAGAGAGTTGGGGGGGCATAAAATCAATGAAGAATTACGAATTTAAGAATGACGAATGAAACAGCCAAAAGAGATTATTCGATTCTCAACTCCTTCAAAACTATCAATCCTCCGACAATCTCAACTTCATTATTATCTAGGTATCTGCCAAAGAGAACCGAATCGCGGAGGGTGTCGCTGAGCCAATAGACGGGGCCGGATTTGATGCCGGTTTTCTGGCGGATGTCTTTGGCGTCCGGCTCTTGCCAGAAAACAGAATCCAGCTCGGGGTGTCTTTTTCTCATGGCGGATATCACGGCGGCCGAGCGGGGCAGAGAATCATCCAGAATATTCAATTTGATCTCTGGCGCCCCATAATATTGGCAATGCCTAGAGGCACAGATTCCTTCCAAATCGGGAAACTCACGGCACTGCGAATGATCGTAACAGAGAGGAATGCCTTTATAATTATACTCGGCATTAGACGAATTAGGAAAATTTTGCCGGGCGATCATGGATGAAAGGGCCAGCAATTCGATCTTCCCGAAGTAAGGCCGGCCATCCACAAGCAAAAGCGAGAAAGCGGTATCCGGAAGATTCAACTCAGCGCGAATTTCTTCGAAATCCAGCCACTCTTGCCGCAGTAATGACTCCCCCTCTCGGCCCAAGCGCCAGGAAATTTCAAAATCATCTTCATTCAAAAAAGGCAGTCGATTTTTCCACGTATAATCCAGGGTCAATGCACTGATCCGTAAATAATCTGCGAATAAATCTGACTGATATTTCTGAAATACTAATTTCACTTTATTTTCCAGAATATCTCGGTCCAACTCCGCCGACGATTCCTGCCCCCCAGCCAAAACACTCTCAAATTTCCCGCTCTCACCGAGCTTAGAAATATAATGGAATTGGATCTTCACATCCCTGCCAAAATGCTTTTTGAGCCCGAGAAGTGAGGCTTCTTCATGAGCCGTGGATACTCCCAGAGACGTGCCATACCAATCAATGGCGATCAAATCAGATGACTCTCGGTTTTTAAAATGCGTCCACATCAAAAAGATCACGAATAAAAAAAATGCCACAAAAATGGGAGAGATGAGAGATTTTGGAGGGAAAAAACGCATAAAAATATTAGCAACAAACCCATCCCCAACCCTTCCCTTAACAAGGAAGGGAGAAACAGCCTACTATCACTTCAACTTCGCCAATGCCCGGCGGATGCCTTCCTGAGCCGAAGCCACGGGCCCTAATTCGCGAACAATCCGGCGCACGGATACCGCCTGATACCCCAAAGCCACCAAGGCCGAAATAATATCTTCTTGATTTTGATATGCCATGCTGGACTCTCCCCCCAGAGACGAGGCCGACATTTTCTCGACCTTCCCCTTAAGTTCAAGAATGATCCGCTCCGAAGTCTTGGCGCCTATCCCTGAAATATTTTTGAAAAATGACGCATCTTCCTGGCCCAAAGCGCGGATAATGTCGAGAGGCTCCGCGCCGTCGAGCACCGAGAGCGCCGTCTTGGGTCCCACGCCGGAGACAGTCAGCAGCAACTTAAACAACTCCAACTCCCCGCTCGTGGGAAACCCGTAAAGTAAATTGGCATCTTCGCGGATGATATGATGAATGAAAAATTCCGCGGTGGAATCAGGTAAAAAAGACCCGGACAGACGTGTCGGAACCCAAACTTCATACCCAACTCCGCCGATATCGAGAATGATATGGCGGGAGGAGAGATAGCGGATTGTGCCGCGGAGCCAGCCTAACATAAATTAGGATTCAGGATTAAGGATCTAGGATTTAGGTGACGACCAACATCCTCGTATAAACCGTCATCCCCGAACAATAAAACAATGCAGTACCGCTAAAGTTAGAATCGGGGATCTCATCTTAAACGCAATCAATATTGTAACCCCACTCCAAATTCCTTGTTCATCTTACAAAAGAATGAGGGGAAGGGGTATATTGACAAAAAATATAAAAAAGATTATAGTTTCAGTTTATTAGCGGGGGGGGTGTTAAAAAATCAGAAAAAATAAAAATCTAAATTTAATATTGCAGAAAAATTAACCAGAAATCTCTGGTTTTTTTAATTTTAAAAAACACCCTGTCCGACAAGGTGGCTGTGGTTTATGGGGATAAAACGATCTACCCAAATATAAAAAAAGCCATTAAGATAATGGGCTTGTGTAAAAAGACTCGTCCGTTCAAAATTCCCAGGAAAGGAGGTGATGAATTATGGACTCTATAGTTTTGATTCTCTCATTAATTTTCTTAATGATGTTGATCATAACTAAAAAGGCCCGGTAAGGCCATTTTAAAGCAATGAAAAGATAGAACCCCGTACATATACAAGCCGGACGTAAGGAGGAATTCTCTTTACCGTGCGGGGTAATCTATCTTTATGATAGACAAAAACGTGCCTACTGTCAACCTTCTTTTCTTGGCCTCCTGTAAAAAAGTAAAAGTGGTCCGATATTACTTCGGACCGCTTTTACTTTTGTTTGATACCCTCTTTATTTCACAATTTTCCACACCAACTTCTTCCCATCCAAATCCAGTTCCTTCCCTCCATCCCCTCCCGCCACAATCTTCGAAGCCAAAACCTGTTTGGCTAATATCTCGCGATTAGATTCAATCCAAGCAGATAATTGAGGATCAGAGAGGTATTCCATGGTGACAAAATCACCGATCGAGAGTCCTGATTCCTTTCGCATGCCGTTGATCTGGCGGACCAGTTCTCGAAACATTCCAGCTTTTTTAAGTTCTTCAGTAAGTTGAGTATCAAGCGCTACTTTCCACTCCCCTTTTTTCTGAATCACTTCGAGTACATTCACTTCATCTTTCAAAATATCAACCAAATCTCGAGAAAGTCCGAAAGGAAGAGTTAATTCTACTTTTCCAAGAGGTTGTCGCACCTTCACGCCCGCTTCTGCGCGCTGGCGATGAACATCTTCGACAATTTTTCGGACAAAATCCATCTCTTCCACCACTTTTTCATCCACGCCCTTACTGGCGACCGGCCACGGTTCCAAATGCACCGAGGTTTTATTACCCAGCCGCATCCAAACCTGTTCAGCCGTAAAGGGCGCAACGGGAGCCAGCAGTTTAGAAAGCTCCGACAAAACAAAACCCAGAGTCGCTAAAGCGCTTTGTCGATCCGCCTCATCCTCCCCCTTAAACCGGTCCCGCGAACGGCGGACATACCAGGTGGAGAGTTCATCGATGAAGGAAGGAAGCAGCCGCGTGCCATCGACTAGTTCATAGCGATCATATTTTTCGGTCATCTCAGTAATCAGAGTATTCAATTTGGACAGGATCCAGCGGTCGAGAATGTTTCCTGTCGATGGGGTAGAGGCAACAAATCCCACCCCAACCCTCCCTTTGACAAGGGAGGGGGAAACAACACCCTCTTCCCCCTTGTCAAAGGGGGACCGAGGGGGATTTGTTACAAACAACTCATAAAAATTCACCACATTATACAAGAGCATCACGACTTTCTTGGCCATTTCATCCACGCCTTTCTCAGAAAAATTGAGGGATTCGCCTTTCATTACAGGAGAAGACATGAGATAGAGACGCAGAGCATCGACACCAAAACGGTTGATCAGTCCCATGGGATCCGGATAATTCCCTTTAGATTTGGACATTTTCGTGCCATCCTCGGCCATGATCGTACCAGTCACCACCACATTTTCAAAAGGAATCTTGTCGAATACTGCTCCAGAGAGAACAAGACAAACGTAGAACCACGCCCGGGTTTGAGCGATATATTCGCTGACAAATTGAGCTGGAAATGAATGCTCGAATTTTTTAGCATTTTCGAAGGGGTAATGTTCCGCCGCGAAAGGCATGGACGCGCTTTCCACCCAGCAGTCAATGACTTCGGGAATACGATGCATCGATTTACCACACTCACACTCCACCAATATTTTATCCACAACATGTTTGTGCAGATCGATCTCGGCTTTTTCCAAGCCTAATTCTTTGAGATTGGTCGCCTTATCTCGCAATTCTTGTACGGATCCGAAAACTTCCTGCTTTCCGCAATCCACGCATTTCCACACGGGAATCGAAGAGGCCCAATAACGGTTTCTGGAAATATTCCAGTCCGGCGCGCCTTCGAGACTGTTCTTGAACCGGCCCTCCTTGAGATGATCCGGTACCCAATTGATGCCCACATCTTTGCCATTGGTATTTTTTCCCGTCGCGTTTAGTTCGAGGAGACGAGATTTGATTTTAGATACGGCGATAAACCAAGCCGGGATCGGCGCGTAATAGAGTGGCGTGGCACAGCGATAACAGAATGGATACGAATGACTATGTTTCGGAGAAGCAAATAAAAGTCCCCGACTTTTGAGATCTTCCAAAACCAAACCATTCAATTTCTTGAAATAAACGCCTTTCCAAGCTTCCGGCCCTTCTTTGAGTTTTCCCATTTCATCCAAATGAATGATCTGAGGCAAATCATATTTCTTGGCCATTTCATAGTCGAACTCACCATACATGGCCATATGGACCATACCCGTTCCATCATCCGCAGTCACATCCGCTCCCCCATCCAAAGCATAAAATCCCCGCTTGCCGCCCGCATTCATCTCGTAGAGCGGTTCATATTCCAAATCTAATAGTTTCTCCCCCCGAACTGTTTCCACCACCGAATATCCCGCATACAAATCCTGCTGTTTTTCAAATGCCGACTTAGCCAAGATCATTTGCTCATTCATCCCATCTTTCGCCACCACCACATATTCAAAATCTTTATTGATCGCCAATGCCAAATTCCCTACTAGGGTCCACGGTGTCGTCGTCCACGCCAAAAAGTAAGTATTATTTGTTGTTCCAATTTTTAATTTTTCATTTTTAATTTTTAATTTCGCGATAGCGGTTTCCTCCTCCACATCCTTATAACTATTATCCATCGCTATCTCGAAATTCGAAATCGGCGTCTCACAGCGGGAGCAGTAGAGAAGCACTTTTTTGCCTTCGTATATCAGGCCCTTTCCATGCATTTGCTTGAATGCCCACCACACGGACTCGATATACGAATTATCCATGGTCATGTAGGCATTATCAAAATCCACCCATCGGCCGATGCGACGCACTATTGTCCCCCAATCCTTGGCATAAGTGAGCACTTTCGATCGGCAAAACTCGTTGAATTTATCAATGCCCATCTCCTCAATCGCTTTTTTGCCACTGATTTTGAGTTCCTTTTCAGCGATGTTTTCGATCGGAAGGCCATGACAATCCCATCCCCACCGCCGCTCCACCCGATACCCTTTCATGGTCCAGTATCGCGGAACCATATCCTTGGAAGTCGACGCCAAGATATGTCCATAATGAGGGAGACCGGTCGCAAAAGGAGGCCCGTCATAAAAGACATAAGGCTTTGATTCCGGCCGCTCGTTTACCGACTTCTCAAATGTTTTGTCTTTGTCCCAAAATTCGAGTATTTTTTCCTCTATTTCAGAGAGGAAGGATTTTTTTTGTTCTTGCATATGATAGTGTCATTGCGAGCGATCCCGAGCCTAGAATCATGACAGAGTCATGATTCATTTCCGAGGGGAGCGCGGCAATCTCGTGTAATTTTAAAATTAATCTGTCAAAAAATTGCTATGATAATAATTTATAAATCAAAAAGTATATCCCCCGCGGGGATAATATTTGCCACGGAGCCATTGCTCCAACCCGTAAGGGCGTATTGCAATACGCCCTTACTTGCGTCCTTGCTATGAATCAGATTTAAAAAATTCATATATTTAAACATTCTCCGGATCGTCTTTCCATCTTCGTGGATTATTTTTTATATACTCTCGGATATTTTCAAGTTCCTCCAGTGATCGGATGATGTGATCGTGGTAGTTGCGGTGCCAGACAGGATTGCACGGGGTATTACGAAGGTCATTGATTTGTTTGGTGACTGATGATTTATATCCCCTGATCACGGCACCAAGATTATTGGACGGAGAACGAAACCCCACCCGACTCGAGGTAAGGGCGTATTGCAATACGCCCTTACCGGGTAGACTCTCAAGCACCGTGCCCTTACCAGGTCGAGACTCGAGTACATTGTCCTTACCCGGATCGCCGTCAACATCCATAATCTCAATAATCCCATGAACATGATTTGGCATCACCACAAAACAATCAACCTTGATGTTTTTTCGAATCTCCGAAGTTTTCAAACACTCTCCCTCCGCAATCTTTCCCATCTCACCCAACCTCATCTCCCCCTCTTCAATCTCCCCAAACAAACATTCCCTATCCTTCGTCAAAACCGTCACAAAATAAAACCCCGGCTTCGAATAATCATAGCCCACAAGTCTCATCGATTTCCGCTCCCATTCATATGTGACCGACATATTTCCCCAATTCCCGCCTATCTTACAAAATAATGGGGAGGATGGGTATATTGACAAAATAAAAAAAGAATGCTAAAAAGATAACAGCTTTTTACAAAAACTTCTTTTTGAAAGGACAAACCATGAATACAATAGAGTTCTGCGTGAATCTAATGGTCCAGACCATCCACTTTCTTCAAAAATCTGGGCCTGACATAAGATGTCCAATAGACCGCAATTTTAGGGTGGTAAAAATGTTAAAAAGTACAATCCAACATATTTTGAATATGTTGGTGACGGAAGATGAGGGTTCATTATTTGGCCCCTACATCAAGCACAAACTGCCCGAAATAATACTGACGGCAATAAGTAAATGCAACGATTATTGCCCAGAGAACATAAGTCTTGAAAAATTAAAAGCTCAATTTTTAAAGGATGAACTTTCCAAAGAAATGAATGTTTTAGTAGACCATGAAACTGACACCAAGTGTCATGAGTTGAAAAAATGCTAATCGCAATATAAAAATCGCGTCCGCAAATCTAGGCGCAAAAAACTCAGAATGAAAATTCTGATTTTTTTATTCCAAAATTATTCCCCCCCCCGCTAAAAAAGGTAAGGGCTCAAAATTTTGAGCCCTTACCTTTTTTAGCCGTCAAGTGAGTATCGATAAGAGACCCCAAGTAGATGAGATCCTCCCACTTCGCCCTAAAGCGGGCCTAAAGACCTAATCATTAATTCGTATTTTATCTCTACCTTCCCCAATTCCCGCCTATCTTACAAAATAATGAGGAGGATGGGTATATTGACAAAAAATAAGATCTATAGTAAAAAGATTTCAGTGTTCAGATCCTAAATCCACAAATAAAAAGGGTATAAAATGCTAGCAAAAACAAAAAAAGAAAAGAAAGTGATTCATAGTATTGCTTTCGAAAAAGAATTCTTCGAGAAAATCCGAAAAACATCAACCATAACAGAAGTGCAGATAAGTACACTAATAAGAAACGGTATAAAAATACATCTCGATACTTTTTTCCAAGGAGGATGTACCTCTCCTCTCTACAACAAATTGGTACAGATCGCTTATACTAAGAATCCAGAGAACAAAGAAGAAGCCATATCAACAATCATGGTTGAAGCTTTGACGGAGTATCTAAAGAAAGAAAAATAAAACCAGAGGACTACTCCACCTCACAAAATTTCAGACCATCCAAGGTTCTGATTTTTTTATTCTCAAATTATTCCCCCCATCTAAAAAAGGTAAGGGCTCAAAATTTTGAGCCCTTACCTTTTTTGCGGTCGTGTGAATACCGATAAAAAAATTTTAGGGACCTGAGATCCCCGATCCAAACTTACCGTGTCAAAAAATCACGCTGCAGAATTCGGGGATGACGGGGTGTCCTCAGACTGCCACTCAATCGCCTGAGTCGGGCACGCCAATATCGACTCGTCGATGCCCTTTTTATTTTTCTCCGCGTCGAAGCCGTCTTTGATGTGGGCGCGGCCGTCGTTTTCGAGTTTGAAAACTTCGGGGCACAAAACCTCACAGGTCACGCACCCGATACATTTTTCAGTCACTACGAGTTTGAGGCGTTTTTTGGATTCGCTCATAAATTTATCGATTCATTTCTTTTCTTGCGACAATCGCAAAGGGCATGAAATAGCGGTCTAAATCTTCGAGAGTGGTTTTATATTCAAACGATCCGAGATAAATATCAGCGAGAACTTCGCGCACTCTGGAAATTTCACGAAGCTGATGATTTCGTGCGGGATCCGATAATGTCAAATCCAACAATTCAAAAGCTCGTTCCAATGCTTTTATATATTGAATATCATTTCGGCCTCTCCAATTTTTTGCCCTTGAAATTTCACTGCCAATATTGCCCATCTGAGAAGACAGAGATAATACATGCCAATTTTCTACAGAGTGCATAGTGTTCATAAAATCTAAAATCATGATCGCTTCACCAATTGATCAACAAGGCGATTGATTTTCTCTCTAATATCAGGGTCCTCAACCCCTCGAGTACGATTATTTTGCCTAGGACGAACATTGATCATTGAATCAAATTCTAGCCAATTCTCTCCGGTAATGTCGGGATATAAATTGATCCCCCATAAATTTTCCTGCATCGATCCTCTTCCGATCAGATCTGATTCTTCATCAGCATGCAATTCTCCCCCTACAACCATAGCCCCTTTTTCAATATCTACAACAACTTTAACCATATCACCAAAACGTTCACTGGCAATTTCTTTCAGCCTTTCAATAGAAATCGGTTCTTCTATCAAATAAAGGGGCATAGTATTAAGATAACATTTTTAAATTCAAACCATGATCACAATTGATAAACTAACGTTTTCTACCTTGTACGCCATATTGTTTCATGAAATCAAAAAAATCCACGCCTTTTTTCTTTCCCGATCGGCCTTCTTCAATCACTTTGACCGTCTCGGGATCCGACATTTCATAAAGCTCCTCCTGAATCTGCCTCAATGTGGCTAAATCCAAAAAACGCTTGGCAATTTTAGCCGAAAAAATAACCCCCTGCATCTGATTATTTTTAAGCACAATTTGAATACCTTCTTCATTCAATACTTTACTGGGATTTTTTTGTAGCTGAGTGGTGGATACAAAATTTAAATTCATAAATTGTCTGATAATAATTAGATAATTATACACAAAATAAATCATTTTGCAACTGTCCAAACCCCTTTATATTTGATAAGGTTGCAGAAAATTCTTCATTCTTCATTCTTCATTCTTAATTTTTAATTCCCTATGCTCTCCCATCGCGACCCCATCCTCGCCCAATTCCTCCAAAACGAACTCGCGCGCCAGCGAAACGGACTCGAGATGATTGCGTCGGAAAATTATACGTCCGAAGCGGTGCTGGAAGCCGCAGGATCCGTGCTGACCAATAAATACGCGGAAGGTTACCCAGGCAAACGCTATTATGGCGGCAATGAGTGGATTGACGAGATCGAAAAACTGGCGATTGACCGCGCGAAAAAGCTTTTCGGATGTGCCTATGCCAATGTTCAGCCACACGCGGGTTCGCAGGCTAATATGGCGGTATATTTGGCGCTCCTTCAACCTGGCGATACGATTCTCTCGCTCAAACTCGATCACGGAGGACACCTCACTCACGGACACCCGGTCAACTTTTCGGGAAAACTTTTCAAATTCTCATTCTACAGCGCGAGTCCCAAAACCGGACGAATTGATATGGAGGAAGTTCGTAAAATCGCCCTCGAACTCAAACCCAAAATGATTCTCGCCGGCGCTTCGGCCTACTCGCGCGAATGGGACTTCCCCGCTTTTCGAGCGATCGCCGACGAAATCGGAGCCCTCTTCATGGTGGACATGGCCCATATCGCCGGACTTGTCGCCGCAGGAGTCCACTCCAACCCAATACCACATGCGCATGTGGTAACTTCAACGACTCACAAAACCCTCCGAGGTCCTCGAGGCGGACTCATTCTCTCCAATGACAAAGATATCGCCTCCAAAATCGACAAGGCCATCTTCCCTGGCCTTCAGGGGGGCCCTCTCGAGCACATCATCGCCGGAAAAGCGGTGTGTTTTGCCGAGGCCATGACGGACGAATTCAAGCAGTATTCCAAGCAAATCCTTCTCAATACTCAAATTCTCTGTAATATTCTCCGTGAGCACGACTTCACTCTCGTCTCCGGCGGATCGGACAATCATCTTATTTTAATCGACCTCGCCAATAAAAATCTCTCCGGAAAACAGGCTCAAGACGCCCTTGACGTGGCCGGAATCCACACCAACAAAAACGCCGTGCCTTTTGACTCTCGCCCCCCACAGGATCCGGGAGGACTGCGCATCGGCACCCCGGCTCTTACAACCCGCGGGATGAAGGAAAAAGAAATGGAGCAAGTCGGACACTGGATCGTGCGCGTCTTGGAAAATATTGACGACACGAATATCCACGCAGAAGTGAAAAAAGAAGTGGAGAAGATGACGGAAAAATTTCCGCTTTATGAGGGGGTGAAATATATTTAGAGAGATCATAAAAAAATAGTAGAGACGCGCCATGGCGCGTCTCTACTATTTTTTTATAAAAAATCTCTCAAATTTCATTTAATCCCAAACAATTTACAAACTTCTTCATGTGAATGAACACGCCCGTTTTTCAAATCGTCCAAGGCTTCTTTAATAGCTGAATCTAAAATTGAAGAATCCAAATCGTCCTCTTCTAAATCATTTTTTATTTCTCCCACAGTTTGTTTGCTCATAAAATACTTTAGTTAGAATCTACCTTTTTTATCTTGAACCCATTTTGATAAAAAATCAAAAAATAAATCATTGTCAAAAATCCCCTCCCCATGCTACTCTTCTTTGTAAGATTCTAGTATGAATCGCGGTTCTTTTTTCTCTAACCTCTACTCTATATTTTTAGAGAATATTTATTTAAAGGGAGGATTTAAGATGAAGAAAAATTGGGTTCGACTGGTTCTTTTCACTGACGAGAACCAGATTCTCGTCATGAAAATCAATGACCGCTGGCACCACGAGCTTTTTGGTGGCGAAGTACTCGATGGCGAAACCCCCGAGCAAGCACTCAAAAGGTGGTTCGCTGAAAATATCAAGGCTCCATTGCCTACAATAAATTTTTTCGAAACCAAACCACTCACCAGCAACATCGACTTATCCCTTTTTTCTGGCATATACACCGGAAAAATCGAATCGCTCTCCCACAACGAATTTCCAATCCGAGCCGTGTCCGTCTCCAGCCTCGGTCCCTTTAACCGCAAAACCGATGGGCTAGGAAATAGGACAATACTTGCCAATGGCCTTGACTTTCCTGTAGAACGCTTGATTGTAAACATGACAAATCAAAACAATCACCCTGTTCCTACCACGCAAGAAATGACACTTGAAACTCATGAAGCCGAGACCGTCCCTGCCTAAAAGCCTAAAACTTCTAATAAGTTAGGCACCGAAAAAGCCATCCGCAAACCTGCGCGATGGCTTGAACTTTTTTAGGATAAAATCAAAAAACCAGCCGTCAAATTTAGTGCTGACGCGCTGGTATTCCTTTCTTTTTTATTTTCTATTTTTTCTAATTATTTGATAAGGCACAATCCATTTATGACCACCGCCATTACGATTTCCGATCACAAGACCATCAAAAAAATAGCCCTGCTCAATGACAATCTTTGGAACACGAGCAATAAATACGCCATTTTCCTTCTCTATCTTAAAACCCAACCTCGGAGCTGATTTATGTTTCAATTGAGCCTGAGTCAATTCGATGGAAGAGTCATCAATACTAAAACGAATCTCACCACCACCAGCTACTTTGACTATCTCAAATTGAATATTAGTATCACTGATAGACCCGTCAGCCCGAAGGCATTCATATTTTCCAGTTTCCCAAAAACAATCATTAAAATCGATTTCAACCAATACAGGTTTAACAGCCTTTACACGTCTAGGAACAAGATTCTTCCCACAATAAGCCCCAAAAATGGAAACAGAACAAATCAAAAAAACAATAATTGTGAGTATTTTCATGGAATATCTCCAAAAAATCTGATATCTTTAAACAGAATGGTATAGATATACTATCATTTTTAAATATTTTTGTCAACTATGCCCCTCCTCCCCGGCCGAGTGCTCGCCGAAAAAATCCTGGATGAGTTACGAATTGAAATATCCTCAAAACAGCTAAAACCCATTTTAGCGGCTATTTTAGTTGGCCAAGATCCCTCTTCCAAAACATATATCGCGCTCAAACAAAAAGCCTGCCAAAAAATCGGGGTGGAGTTTCGATTATTCAAAATGAGGAAAAATACCACGCAAAAAAAATTATCAGCACAAATTCAAAATTTGAATGAAGACAAAACCGTCCACGGAATCCTCCTCCAGCTCCCACTCCCCGCTCAACTCAATCCCAACCAAGCCATCCAGGCAATCGATCCCGAGAAAGACGCCGATGGCTTCCACCCCGCCAATCTGGAGAAATTCCTGCGAGGCGACCCGGACGCGATTCTCTCCCCCGTCCCCGCGGGAATCAAGATTCTCCTCGAATCGACAGGACAAAATCTCGCGGGAAAAAATGCACTCATCACATCTAATAGTGAAATCTTTTCCAAACCCATTCTCAAAATTCTGGCCGATAAAAATATCGGCGGCTCATGGAAATCCTGCCGAGATACCGACATTTTCGACGCCACAAAAAATGCCGATATTTTCGTGACCGCATGCGGAAAGCCTCAATGGATCAGGGGCGAGAATATCAAAAAAGGAGCAATCATCATTGATGTCGGAATCAATAAAATCGCTCCTAGAAAAATCGTAGGAGATGTGGATATTGATAGTGTAAAAAATCGCGCATCTCTTGTCTCCCCCGTTCCTGGAGGAGTAGGACCACTCACGGTGGCCTTTCTTCTCAAAAATGTAA
The DNA here is from genome assembly GCA_007375725.1 of Parcubacteria group bacterium Greene0416_36. GTDB lineage: Bacteria > Patescibacteriota > Patescibacteriia > VMEV01 > VMEV01 > VMEV01. Next base: position 80,504 of record VMEV01000002.1, on the reverse strand, counting down.
TGCAATTATCAGAAATTTAACACAAGCTAGGCTATGAGGCTGTCCCTAATAAGCTAATGCCTAAAAGCCTAATGCCTCCTTTAATCATCCACCAAGGTGCCTCCCAAATACTCGAGAACCGCATTCTGGAAAGAAAGAACTCTTCTGGCCGACACCTCCCGCTCGGAATAAACACTCTCTACGGAGTCAAAACCCAGAACATCTCCGGCTTTGATATCGACCCGATTGATCCCGTCGAAAAGGGTTTCTTGAGTCAATTTCAAAACGAGATTTCTTTTCTCAATAGAAGAATCCATGCCTTTCAAAGAAGACAAACTGGGTAAACGCAAATCCAACGTCAATTGAGCGTCTCCTACCGATTTTACTATCCCAAAAGCAGAATGGGTATTGCCCTGCACCGATCGGATTTGATTTTCTATCTCGGTGTCTAGGCGAGATAGATCAGATGCAATATTTATCTCTGCAGATGGAGTGGTATCCGGTGATGGGGTGGCTACAATATCCTGGCCTCCTCTAACCAGTGCATTGCTCATTTTCAAGCCGCCTATATCTCTGGCCAAATTTAGAGACACAAAACCCAAAGCCAGTACAGCCCCAATCAAAAAAATTAAAAGAACATTTTGTAATTTTTCGTTCATAATTCAAAATAATTTAAAGAAATCAAAGTGTCGAAGCTTTACTTATCGACAGATAAGATAAGTGACATGATCGTCTCCCGAGGCAGAATATCCGACTCCGGTCATCACTTTCCCGCTCGGACAACGAATAAATCCGGTAGTATTCGTGACAATATATTCTTCAGTCCCAGTGCCAGGTATTATGGGCCACGAACTGCGGCAATCCGTGCCAAAACATATCGATCCATCAACGCGTAGATTGCCGGACACTTGCAATCGAGACGTCGGACTGGCATTCATGATGCCGACATTGCCCCCGGCCGTCACGGTCACTCCGGCACCCGCGGCAGTATTCAGATACACATTCCCCACATCTGACCCGAGATAAATGTGGTTGTTCCCCGAAGAGGCGTCCCCCACATATCCGAGGCGAGTTCCCGAGCTATCATAAAACATTGTATTCACACTGCCGGCAATCCCCGCCACATTGCTCTGCAGGCGTAAAACCCCTCCATTTCCCTGAATATGAAGAGGCGCGGAAGGAACTGCCACCCCCAGCCCTAAGCTTCCAGATTTCACCTGCGCGGCGGCTCCCACATTGATGGGCGCTTCCGCGTTATTGCCCGGCGGATTGGCCGTCGGCCCCACCCATGCTGCGCCCATGGCGTTGTAACCCACGACCAACACGCCGAAGGTGATGATCGAGACGGCGGATTGTTGAATGATGCGTTTATACATAGAAAAAATTAGTGAGTAGTTTGTAGGGAGTAGTGAGTAGTTATAGTAATTTTTATTTCCTACTCACTACCAACTACTTCCTACCACCTAGCATATCATTTCCCACCCGCAAATAAAAAAACTATAATGACAGAAAATAAATAATTTTTTATATGCATCCTTCCGCCAAATATCTATTCGTATTTTTTTGTCTTCTCGCTCTATCGGTTGCGGGAGGTTACGCCATCTGGAATCTGGACCACCGGCTCGGACAGGAAAGAATGGAGAAAGAAAAAATACGCTCCGAACTAAAACAAGCGACCGATTTTTTGGATAATTTGTATCCATCCGCGCCAAGCAATACTATTTCAGGCATCATCCGAAGCATGGACGCTTCCAATCGAACCATGGTCCTAGAGACGGCACAAATCGTACTGCACCCCCTCCGAATCCCAGCACCCATCGAAAGAATAATAACTTGGTCTCTAAGTACCGCCGTGGCTTTTAAAAACAATCCCATTCTTCCCGCACTAGATAATCCACCAACCATCAATTCTCTCACAACCGGAATCAATATAGAGATATCATCCACCGACGACCTCACCTACGAAACCGAAATCAACGCCACCGAAATCAATTTTTTTGATAATAGACCACTGCCGAAATTCGCGCCGGAGGTCGTGGAATAAAAAATTACAGGGGTAAGTTTGAAACCTACCCCTGCAATTTTTTATGTGTCTATTTTCGCCCCTCCAATTCCCTCACTCTCTCTTCCAAACTCTCGATTTGTTTTTGATACTTGGCGTTCATTTCTTTCATGGCCTCTACAAGCATGACCGAGACAACGCCATAATTGACATTTTTATATCCGGTCATGTCTTGGCTCACCAAGACAGGCATCACTTTTTCCACTTCCTGCGCGATGAATCCGATTTGTTTGCCTTGATTCCTCTTGGGATCTTTCCATTCAAATTCCACGGCCCGTAATTGCTCAATTTTATCAAACATGCCGCCAAGAGGAATCACATTTTTCTTCAGGCGTGCATCCGAAGCCACCTGCCAGCCGGTAGTGGCCACTCCTCGGCCATCGGGATAGAGGAGGACATAAGCATCCGCACTGCATCCTGTCTCGCACCCTGCTCCCACCCACTGTGTAGCTCCAATGGCGCCATTGACATGCAAGGTCGGCCCATTGGGCGACATTTTTACCCCCACATTACCGCTGGGATCCACGGTCAAACCATAGCTAGTAATACCGCTGGCATAATTTGAAGAAGTCCCCAAATATAATCGAGATCCTCCGCCATCATGATACGCGGCAATACGCGCGGTCGGATTAGCCGTTGGATTGTAAGCAAAATCAATCGCCATATAACGCCCGGCGGTATAGTCTCCCGTAACAGTAAGGGTTCCACGAGTCGCGCTCGAAAAAACCGGAATCTGGGGGCCCTTGAGGGTCAGCGGAGTCAGAGCAGTATTGGTCCCCACACTTGCATTGCCCGCACTAAAAAAAATATCACTCCCGCTCGGCTGCCAAGGACTAAACAACGCCACATTATTATTAGGAGGCGTGGCCGTCGGATTGGTCCAGGCAAACACGCCGGTCCCGATAGCAAAAGAAAGGATGAAGAGGAGGAATGAACGCATACACAAAAAACAATGAAGAATTAAGAATTAAGAATGAACAACAGTGAATTGGCTGTTCATTCTTAATTCTTCATTCTTAATTTCTCCAAGAATTTGATCAAATATCTTGGCCAGCTCCTCCTCCGACAACGCCCCTTCAATCTTCTGCCCATTGATGAACCAAGTGGGGGTGGCAGTGACACCGAGAGATATCCCTTCGCGCAAATCGCTCTCCACCTCGGACTGGAATTTGCTGGAATCCAAACACTCGATAAACTGGGATTGGCCGAGGCCCACGGTTTTGGCGTATCGGATCAAATTCTCACGGCTTTGATATTGCTGATTGGCAAAAATCGCATCGTGCATGGCCACGAATTTTCCCTGCTCATGGGCGCAGGCTCCAGCCATAGCGGCTATCATTGCGTTGGGATGAAGCGAGGCAATCGGAAAATCTTTATAAACCCATTTTACCTTTCCATCGTAGCGAAGCAATATGGAACGAAGACTATCAGCTGATTGGCGACAGAAAGAGCAAGAAAAATCTGAGAATTCATAGACCGATATAAGAGCATTGGCCGGGCCGATCACCGGATCCCCATACTCGGTGACCGTTATGGCGCCTCCGGATAATTCGCCAGGCCCCAGCGACTTTTCAGATTGAAAAAATGAATACAAAGCAATTCCAGCTCCCACAGCCACAAGAACTAGAAACAAAAGGGCGAAAAATAAGATTTGTGAGATAAATTTCCGGTCCGGAGGATTTTTTTGCTCTTCCATAAAATAAACCGAGGTAAGATCAAAGGCATTATACGCATTTTTACATTTAGAATCCACGACTCGTCTCGATTGACACCGACAAGCGAATTTTGATATGGTAGACTATGTTAAACAACAGAAATCACAAGTCACAAATGACAAATCACAAATAAAACCACCTCTCCCCTTGGCTGTCTACTTGTCCGCCTTCGCCCCGCAAAAGGCGGGACTATGGCGTGATAAATAACTAATGACTTGTCATTTATAACTTGTGACTTATATAACTTAGTTCTATGGCTCTCGATATTACACAGCTCATATTATCAATCATTCTCATCGTCCTGGTTCTTCTTCAGGGAAAAGGATCTTCTTTGGGAGGCATTTTTGGGGGCTCCGGCGCCCTCTATCAGACCAAACGGGGAGCGGAAAAAATCATTCACCGTATCACCATTCTGTGTTCGGTCGCTTTTTTCATATTGGCCCTTGTTAATATTTTATACTAGATCTGTGGCAATTTTTGACCGATTCAATCCCAACAGATTTTCTAGGACAGTCGAGACCAGCGATGAGACAAAACAAGAAGACCATGCCATACGCATGCTTTTGGAAAGAAAAAAAATTCCCACTTGGAAACAGATTCGCAGCACGCCCAAAATTCTATCACGCCGAGAAAATCTGCTGTTAAAAATACTGCTCTCTATTATTGTGTTGAGCTTCGCCTATATCGGAGCCTCTTTTATATTAAACCGGACACAACTAGTCGCCCAATCGGGAGGCAAATATACGGAAGGAAGCATCGGCACGCCGCTCTATTTGAATCCGCTCTTCTCTCAAACCAGCGATATCGACAATGATATCTCTTCCCTCGTGTATTCAGGATTGCTCAAATATAATAAAGAACAAGAACTCGTACCCGATCTGGCTCTCGACTACGAGATATCCAGTGATTCCCTGATCTACACCCTCACTCTGCGCCAAGATGTCTATTGGCATGATGGGGCTAAATTTAATGCCGATGATGTCGTGGCTACTCTTGACGCCATTTTAGATCCGGCCTATCAAAGCCCTTTATTTCTAAGCCTCAGGGGAGTAGAATATCAAAAAATCGATCCCCACACGCTCAAATTTTCCCTCAAAAAGCCCTTCGCCCCTTTTCCCACTCTCCTGACTTTCGGGATTTTGCCCAAACATATTTGGGCTGAAATCCCAGCTGTAAACTGGAAACTCGTGGAATATAATCGCAAACCTATCGGTTCCGGACCTTGGAAGTTTGATTCCCTAGAAAAAGACAAGAAAGGAACCATTTTATCTTATACGCTAGTCCGAAATGATAATTTTTACGGAGAGAGACCCTATCTAGAGAAAATTGAATTCCGTTTTTTCGCAAATACCACCGACCTCACTCTCGCTATACAAAATGGCACAATCGACGGCATCAATTTCTTGCCTCAAAAAGAACAAGACTCAATCAGGGGCAACCAACATTTGATTACCCACCCCCTCTCATTCCCTCAATATACCGCCATTTTTTTCAACCAAGATCAAAATAATATTCTCCAGAACAAAACCGTCCGGCAGGCCCTGTCACTTGCGATTTCTAAACAAAAAATCATTGACTATGCGCTGGAAGAACAAGGAAAAATGATTGATAACCCCCTCTTATCTCTTGGCCCCCAAACCCCCTCTGACTCCTATGATCCCCAAAAAGCCAATCAATTACTCGAAGAGGCGGGATATCAGAAAATATCACAGCAGGAGTATAAAGACAGGCAAAAAAAACAAGCGATAAAACAGCTCCGAACCCGGATGGAAAAAAACTTCGCCGCAAAAAAAGATTCGGAAAAAGATAAAACCCTCCCCGCCGCACTGTCAGATAAAGACCCCAAAAACATACCCGATCAGGAACTCGAACCCTTTCTAGAAAATTCAGCAACTCCCTCCATATCTCAAGAGTTTTTCCGTGAAAAAGACGGCCATATTCTTTCCATCTCTCTTACAACGGTAGATCATCCGGAAAACAAAAAAGCAGCAGAACTGATCCGAGACTATTGGGAAAAAATTGGAGCGCAGGTAGAGCTCAAATTATTTGACGCCCCAAAAATACAAAAAGAAATCATCAAAAAACGGCAGTATGAGGCCCTCCTCTACGGTCAAAATATCGGATTGGATCCCGATCCTTATGCTTTTTGGCATTCTTCTCAAGCCAAGGACCCCGGACTTAACCTCACCTCTTTTGCCGACAAAAATGCCGATAAACTTATCATCGATGCCCGTCAAAATCAAGATTTGACACAGAGAGAAGTATTATATAAACAGTTTCTAGAGATTCTATCGGGGGAAATTCCCGCGCTGTTTCTTTACAGCCCCACCTACAACTACATTTTGTCGAACGACATCAAGAATTTCGATATCGATCATATCGTCAAACCCAGCGACCGGTTTAATAATCTCAGTGAGTGGTATATTGAAACAAAACGAGTTTGGAAATAATTTCTTGGTAAGGGCGTATTGCAATACGCCCTTACCAAGAAATTAAGCTGGCGTGGTGGAATTGGTAGACACACTAGTTTCAGAGACTAGCGATCGCTCGATCATGTCGGTTCAAATCCGGCCGCCAGCACCCATTGATTTTTCCATAGAACGTGATATACTCTCTTAATCATTCACTCTCAAAAAATAGCTTGTATCAGCTTATTTCGGCTGATATTAGCCCATTATTTTTTTATAAAAAAACGACGATTGTCCGCCTCTGGCGGGAAATCAATTTTTTTCTTTTGATTTAAGAATGATTTTTTAATTAATTGATCAATTCATTTTGACAATCTATTTATAGTACTTATGTTAGACGCAAAACAAGAACCTATTAACAATAGCCAAAAACCCGAGGTTGATCCTTTCACGGTTCAGCCCCAGCTACGAAAAGCATATAAGCCCAATTCGGCGCCAAGACAAGGAGCCGCGCAAAACAACTATCATGGAGCCAACCGCAACGCGGAAGTCTATCGCCCCAGAGAATATACACAGACCCAACCCGCGGGCGATATCGCCGCGCCAAAACTCTCCCGCTCTCTCCTGAAATATGATTTCGGAGAATACAAAGGAGGAAAACTCAAAATCGCGGTCATGGGAGGGCTCGAGGAAATCGGACGTAACATGACTCTCATGGAATATGAAGACGATATCATCATCATTGATATGGGTCTTCAGTTTCCGGAAGAAGCCATGTTGGGGATTGATTATGTCATTCCAGATATCTCCTATCTCAAGGGAAAGGAAGACCGGCTCCGAGGAGTGGTCATCACTCACGGCCACTACGATCATATCGGAGCGATTCCTCATTTGATTCCACGGCTTGGAAATCCTCCTATATTCACCGGAAAGCTCACAGCAGGCCTGATCAATCAGCGGCACGAAGATTTCAAAGATATTCCGCCCTACAATATTACCTTGGTAGACGAAAAATCTAGAATCAAGCTGGGCAAACATTTTCAAATCGAATTCTTCCGAGTCAACCATACGATTCCAGATACTTTTGGTATTGCCGTGTACACGCCCGCAGGACTGGTGCTCCACTCCGCGGACTTCAAAATCGACTTTTCGCCCATCGCTCCGGACCTGCCCGCTAATCTCGGCAAATATGCTTCGTTCGGCAATGAAGGGGTCTTGGCATTGCTGCTCGACAGCACCAACGCGGATCAGGAGGGCTATCAAATCTCCGAATCCGACGTCAAGCGAGACATGGATATTATTTTCAACAACGCTCCGGGGCGTATCGTGGTGGGAACCTTTGCCTCCCAGATAGCACGTCTGCAAATCCTCATTGACCTGGCCGCCAAATACAACCGAAAAGTATTATTTGAAGGCCGATCCATGGTCAATAACGTGGATATCTGCCACAAACTCGGATATCTCAAACTTGCCCCCGGACAGCTCTTGGAAGACGCCAAGGACGCCCAGCATGTGCCCGACAACCGGCTCTTGGTCATCGGCACCGGAGCTCAGGGGCAAGACCGTGCCTTCCTCATGCGTTTTGCCAATGGCGAACATAAATTCCTTTCGATCAAAAAAGGCGATACTGTCATTTTCTCCTCTTCCGTGATTCCGGGCAATGAACGCACGGTTCAGAATCTCAAAGACACTTTCTGCAAACAAGGAGCAAAGATCATTCATACAGAAATGATGGACGTGCATGCCGGAGGTCACGCAAAAAAAGAAGATCTCAAACTCATGATGCGCCTCATACGGCCCCGATACCTCGTGCCCATTGAAGCCACTCGGTTTAAGCTTGAGGCTCATGCCCAGGCGGCCCGAGAAGTGGGTATCCATGAAGGACGCATTATCGTGGCTGAAAACGGACAAGTTATGGAGTTCACGCGCGACATCGGCCACCTCACCTCCACCCGACTCCCAGCCGAATATGTATTTGTCGACGGGTTAGGCGTAGACGATGTCAATCATGTCGTGCTCCGCGACCGAAAACAAATGGCTGAAGACGGCATGTGCGTGATCATCGCCACGGTCGCTCAAAAAACCGGCGAATTGATCGGCAGTCCCGATATCATCTCCCGAGGCTTTGTTTATATGAAAGAGAATAAAAAACTCATTGAGCAGACACGGCTTAAAATCAAGAAATTACTCGAAGACAAAGATCCGAAATCCGCAGCGGATGAGACCTATCTCAAATCAAAAATTCGCAATGAAATCGGCCAATTCCTCTATACCAAAACTCAGCGGCGGCCGCTGGTATTGCCAGTGATTATTGAGGTTTAACTCAAAAAAAGGCATTAGGCGTTAGGCCATTAGCTTATTAGGAAACAGCCACGGTTTCTGTTGTTCCTAAGAAGCTAATACCTAATAACCTAATGCCTTTTTTGTTGTTTATAGCTTCACCCACTGCATTCGGTCCATGAAGCCGGATTTTAAGCCAGGGTGCTGTTCGGAGCCGAGACAGAGGATGGTGGAGCCTTTTGGGAGGATTCCCTCTTTGGAGATCATTCCAGAGGCTTTGGAGAGGCATTCCTCCCAAGAGTCCCAGCGATAAGAATAAGATTGTACCCCGCGGAATAAGAGGGACTGGCGGCCTAGGAGCTTATCTCTGGAAAAAACCAGAATGGGAACACGGGGACGATAACGAGCCACCCAGCCTGCCCGATAACCGGATTCCGTATCGTCAAATACGACGATCGCGTCCACCAAGTGCCAGCTAAAGGCGTGAAAAGCGCTCCAGGCGAGGAATTCATCCCAAAGGCGAGGATCGCCTAATTCCCCACAGCCAGCATTGTCTTCCTCCGAGGATTCGGTTTCGTGGATAATTCTAGCCATCATCTCGACGGCTTCGACCGGATACTTCCCGGCCGCGCTCTCGCCGGAGAGCATTACCGCATCTGAGCGGTCGATCACCGCATTGGCCACGTCGGATACCTCGGCTCGAGTCGGCTGGGGATTGGCGATCATGGAATCAAGCATCTGCGTGGCCACAATCACCGGTTTTGCATAAAATCGGCAGCGATGGATGATTTCCTTCTGAAGGAGAGGCACACGTTCGGCCGCCAGCTCAATGCCCAAATCGCCCCTCGCCACCATGATGCCGCTGGCAGCCTTGATAATTTCATCAAGATTGGCAATGGCTTCTTCCCGCTCAATTTTGGCGATGATACCCGGATTTGCTTTTGAATCACAAGCGCGAATCAAGGATTCGAGCCTGTGGATATCGCGTGCATCTCGGACAAAGGAGAGTGCGACAAAATCCACTTCCATTTTGAGACCGAATTCCAAATCAGCCTTATCTTTTTTGGTAATAACATCCACGCCGAGATCCACTCCCGGCATATTCATGCCTTTGTGCGTTTTGAGCACGCCACCTACCACCACTTTCGTGATAATTCCAGAGGCTGTACTTTTCTCGACGACAAACCGCTTAGTCCCGTCTTCGACCAAAATCATGTCTCTAGGTTTCAGATCTTGATAGAGTTTTTCATACTGCATCGGAATGATGCAGTCTTTATTTTTTCCGGAATAATTGCCGGCGAATAGAGACTCGCCCACAAAAACCACTCGATCCCCTTTGGAAACAGAAACTCCCTCGCTGGGCAAATCGCCGAGGCGAATGCGCGGACCCTGCAAGTCCTGCAGGATCAAAATATCTTGTCCGCACTTTTTGGCCACGCTTCGTATGGTTCGGATAATTCTCGCGTGATCTGAATAAGACCCGTGAGAAAAATTAATACGCGCGACATTCATGCCGGCTCGTATCATTTTTTCCAGAACTAAGGGATCCCAAGAAGAGGGGCCCAGGGTACAGACAATTTTGGTACGTTTCATAAGTTTAGGGTTTAGGAATAAGGATTCAGGATTCAACAAAAATAGCCAACAGAAGAAAATTATAATCCAATTATAACCTAAATTCTAAATTTATGATTCCACAACTTTCAGGGCAAAGGTGAAAGTGGAGCCGTGGCCTTTGCCGCGGCTTTCAGCCCAAATACGGCCGCCGAACATGTCGATCAGTTTTTTGCATACAAAAAGTCCCAGCCCCGACCCCTCTACCCTCGTGACATAAGTCTCATCCATCCTAGAAAATTTCTGAAACAAGCGCTCGATATTAGCGGGATCAACACCGATCCCTTGGTCCCTGACGGAAAAAAAGACATCTCCTGATTTTTGATAGACAAAGATATCCACAACCGTATTCTCCGGAGAATATTTAATCGCATTATCGATCAAATTCGTCATTACTTCCGCCAATTTTCGGCCATCGGATTTAACTTTGCCCACCACAAACGAAGGCCGATTGAGCTGAATATTAATTTTTTTCACGGAGGCTCTGGGTGCCAGATCCGATACGACGGACGAGGCCAATTCCCCAACATCCAAGTGCTCCCAATACAAATCCAGCTTGCCGCTCTCGATATGCGAGACATTGAGCAGATCATTGACCAGATCGATCAAGCGGTCCGTACTCCGCGTCATTTTATTCATCACGTCTCGCAGCGGCCGAGACGACATCGGCCCAAAAACCCCTTCGCCGATCATGGACAGATAGCCCTTCATGACAGTCAGCGGCGTCCGGAGCTGATGAGATGCGATAGAGACGAACTCGGATTTCGCGATATCCAAAACCTGCAGACGGTTATTCAAATTCTCAAGCTTCCGGTTTGTCCGGGACAATTCCACGTTCAAATTTGCTAATTCGTTTTTGATTTTGATCTCATGCGCGACGGAGCGGGACAAGAAGAACAATAAAATCGAAACAATGATAAAAAATAAAAATCGGAAGGCCAATTCCAAGCCAGACACGGAAAAAAAAGCCTGAAACAATAAAATAAAGGCGATGAAAAATGAAATGGCATGAACGGAAATTAATCTGATATTAAGGAATCGGTATCGAAGAATGGCGAGGCCGATAAAGATAATGAATAAAAACAAAGAGACAGGCGGCCCCCAAATAGAGCCTTGAGAATTTCCAAAAAACAAAGGCGAAATCAAATTAGTCCCCCCTCCTAGGGCGGTCAAACAGATGAAACCCAAAGAAACCAATTTAATTTGAGATCGGATTAAAGTATCATCAGACTGAAGAAATGAAAGTCTCAAATTATAAAATGCGCCGGATACCGTAGTCATGAGATAAATAAACAAAACGATATATAATAATCCGGGTTCAAATTGAAGTGACTCATTGCCGGAAGATACCGACGAGATATTCCACCTCGAAAAAACAAATAACAAAGAAAGAAAAGCGGGCGTAAACAAATAAAACAAAAATTTCCTTGAGATACTCTGATGTACGGGAAAAACCGTACTAAACAAGAACAATAAAGGCCCGGCAAAAAAAGGTCCGACAATTGTCAATTGAGACCAGAATAAAATTTGAATGTCATTTGAAGATCCAAAAGAAAGGAGATTAGAAAAAGACCAAAAACCTAAGAGGATACAGAGCAATGCAAAGATCGAATTAGATCCTTTTTTGCTTTTATACAAGAAAATAATGGCTCCTAAAATAAAAGCCCCCAATGAAACAATCAATGAAAATATCCAGACCAAATTCATAGAGATAATGAAATCTTTTCATTATAATGCAATCAAAACAAAACACAATAAAAAAAGCCCGGCTTAGGACTTTTTTTTAAAATTCCAATTTTGTTGAACTAATTTTGGTTTTTATCCCTATAATCGTGCCCAATTTTCCGGGTACTGGACAGAATTTTAGTCAAGCTGGGCTGGCTATAAAATAGAATAACTAGCCTATTAGGACTAGTTATAAGTAACATTAGTGGAATGCTTTCCCGCACATTTTTAACAGATGAGCGAATTCAGAGGGTTTTGTATTTTGCACAACAGCTAATAATGATCCGACATCTGAATGATAGAGAATGGTCCATTGCTCTTCCAAAGCAAATTCTCTAGGTTCATCTGGAAGAGAAGGAACCGCTTCAAATCCAGCCGCCGATAAAATGCCCAGCAAAGATTTATCTCTAGTCGCCAAAAATAACCAATTATTTCCATTTTTCTGAGCATGGTACATGATATGGTGTGTCAAAAAAATAATTGGCTCCAATCCCAATTGATTATCTTTTGCGGCACGATTTCGATAATCCAATGTCGTCCCAAGAATATAAACCAAAGCAAAAGGCATCAAAGCATTCAATTTTTTGGTATCCCAAAATGTTTTGAGCCTCTTAGCATATAATATCCCAGCATTCAGAAGATGCGTCGAATTATATTCTTCTCTTACAAAGAGGAAGGAAAACATTTGCCTAATTGTAATCGCCCCAAAACAAAGTCCACAGATACGATTGTCATAAGGATCCCCCATCGTAGACCAAACCGGATAAAACTTTGTTTTATCTTCCGGAGGGACATCAAAATTCAGCTCTTTATCAATATATTCAGCCACAGTTTCTTCCGAATAGATAGCGGTCATCGACCAACGGCAATGAGGACAGGCTATCGACTTTTTCTGATGTTTTTCCTCCTCTTCTATTTTAGCGAAAAAATCTATAATCTCATCAATCGACGCAGATTCAATTTGTTCCTGATGCCAGTGGAAAATCTTCCGTAACATTTCTTTATAGCCCAGCTTGAGAACAAATCCATGTTCTGCTCTATAAGAGCACCGCGGCCATAAACACTGATACCCTCCTTCTTCAAAAAAAATCTTACGAAATGCAATAACCGCCTCTTTCAAATTCAGACGATTAAAGTCACTAAATTTCTCGCCTGATCTATAATTCTCTGGAATTCTCAACGCACACTTACCAGGTGGTAACACACTCCAAACATAAAACTGTACAATTTCAGCAAAAAACATCCTAATTTTCTGACCTTTGCTGACATTCGTAACCTTTAAACTTGACAAAATAGCTGATGATCTATCGTATAAATCAGACATAAAAACTCTCCAGACAAAAAAAATATATTTAAAAATAACAATCCCGAATAGGAAAACTTAATACTTTTATCCACATTTTGCAACTTGACACAAAAAAACTTATAATATAGCCTGTAATGAAACTTGTAAATTGGAGTTATTTTAAATGGCTCTCCTTGAAAGGAGACTGCAATGGGTATACCTACAGTTAAATATAATACATTGGTGAGAATAATGAGCGGATCAGCCAATGCTCTCGATACGCAAATAATCGCTCAACTCAAGGCAGTCTTTGATAAAGGAGCCTTGTACCACAAACAAGCCATTGCGACAATGGCTGACATAACAGGGGATGATATCACCGCAACAAAGGCCTTTGTGGAAAAAAGTTTCGACATACTCGACCCGGTCACGATCAGCGCCTGAAACAGCCAGTCTTGCTTGTGGGGAGAGGATTGGCTGATAAAATCAGGATAAACAAAAAAGTTCTTTTAAAGGAGAAAAAAATGTGTCATAAAACACCGGAAAAATATAAGCCTGTATCAACGATACAGGCTTTCAACTTTTTAGAGGGATTTCAGAAAATCTTCACGGATCAGATCCCGCAAAAGTCGGGCCGAAGTGATTCCCATTCGATGGGCCTTGCCGCGCAAATGGCCCAAAAGCTTGGGCTGAACGCGGAGGGTGAATTTCACCGAATTTTCCCGTTCGGTGAAAAAAGCCAAGGACTGGAGAAAACCGGCCACGACCGCTTTGATATTATGGCGGCTATAATACGCCACGCGGGAACAAAAATCCGATGATTTTTCCCATTCCCGTAAAGAACTACTTGCTTGTTTGCCTTTTGGCACGAGAACCAGAACGGGCTTCCTTTCAAGCGCCGCCCACGCCATCCACAGACCTTTTTCAAAATCCATTCCGGAGGCCTCAAAAACAAAGGCATCCATCAGCCCCGCAATCTCTCGTGGCGAATCTCCCAGAGCGGAAGAGAGAATGATCGAGTGGTGGGCTGCAGAGAGAGCGTCTCGGTCGGAGAAAAGATGATGCCCCTCGCCCGACAAAAACCGGGCAACAGCCACCAAGCTTTCCGTGGCGGAGAGGGTTCCCGAGGCCGAAGACAAAAATATTTTTTGTCTCATACCCCCTAGATATGATTATAAAGAACCAATAATGTTATAAAACATTATTGATATAAGGCTTACCAGAGTTATCCACAATTTGTCAACAAAAACACAGACGGGTTGATAAATAAAATATATGTAATAAAGACAAGGCAGAATTAAAAACCGAATTAGTTCAGTTTAAAATACAAAAAGCGACGGCGCTTAAAGCTTAACGACTCGGGAGCTAGATAATGCCAATGAAAATAGGCAGCGAAGGGTCTCCACCACCGAGGGATCCAAGAGGACCAGATTGCGGTCCTGCTCATCCAGCACAAAAATAACCTTGTCCGGAAACAGCAATACTTCGACCGTATTTTGAGGCAAGTCTGCGGGGTCTTTCACCCTGAAATGTTCTTGGCCTTTTTTGGGAAGCGAGCATTTTGGGCCGGTATAAATAATCTTGAATCGCTGGGCAGGGGACTTGGCAGTGAGAGTTTTATATTTCAATTCACCGCTAGAAAACCCCAAAATATCGCCGGAGACACAATTGAGAATATGAGTCTCGATATGGGAAAGACGAGAGGGGCCATCGACGAAAAACACCGATAAATCCTTATTTTTCTGGGAGAAACTCAAGTGCGCGTCCTGGAGAGCCTTCCTGCCCTCCTCTTTTTGACGCTCCATTTCTCGAAGTGCCCGGAGCTCCCGCCGCGCCAAAAAATCTTCGAACGCCCCCAAATCTGTAATCCCGTAATAATTTTTCTTGCCAATGGGCCGCTGACGGACCAACCCTTCGCTGGAAAAGAAATTCAAAATCTTCTGCGCTCCGGTTTGTGAAATACCCAAAAATTTGGCCAAGGTGGAGGGTAAAACCCAACGATGCTCGAGCAATATCTCGTACGAACGGGCCTGGGAATCGGAAAAACCTAAATTGATGAGTTGCTCTTTCATAGTAATTCACAATGTGGATAAGGTGTAGATAAGCACAAATTAGTGGCATTTGTAGGGACGTTGCAATGCAACGTCCCTACAAATGCCACGGATATAAAAAAAATAATCAGCTTCCTCTAGCCATTTTCCAATAAAAACCATACAACCTACTCGGTTTCATTTTCCTTTTCCGCTGACCGGACCAAATATTTGGGAGAAGCAATCGGCAGGCGCACGGAAAAGGTACTGCCAGTACCTTCTCCCATAGAGGTTGCCTCAACGGATCCGTGATTATTTTCAAGAATTTTTCGCACAATAAACAATCCCAACCCCGATCCATTGGGACGGATCTGCCGAATATTCTTCCCTCGCGAAAACTTCTGAAAGAGAGACGCAATCGTATCTTTCGACATGCCAACCCCAGAATCCACCACGTCCACGCCAACATGATGGGCATCTGAATTGTAGAGTTTCACCGTCACCGCCCCTTTAGGGGTATAGCAGAGGGCATTATCGATCAGATTGACAAAAACATCTCGAATTTTAGGGTCCGCCCAAATCAATGAATTACTAGATACAAAATCTAATTTCAATTCCACATTTTTCTCTTGAGCTTTAGGCAAAAAAGCATCATAGACATTTTTAATCATATCACGTAAATCAACAAGGCCTTTTTTGTAATGTTTGGCGCCACGGTCCAATTCATGGGAATCCATAATATCATTGACAACCCGGTTCAGTCTCACAGCCGAAGCCATTACTTTAGATAAAAAATCATCGCGTTTTTTGCCGCGCACCGCTCCCTCTCGAATCATATCGAGCATCCCGATGATGACGGTCAGAGGGGTTCGGAGCTGATGGGAGCTAATGCTCAAAAATTCGGCTTTGACATCATAAAGATCTCGGATTTTTTGCACTTGTTCGGCCACTTTTTCTTCCAAATGGACATTGACGATTTTGAGCTCTCGGAAGTGGCTAGCATTGGCAATGGCCGGGGAAAGCTGGGTATTGATAAGCTCCAAAAGCTGAATATCTTCAAGAGTGAAGGGTTCTCGTGAAATTTTGGAGCCCAAAAATAAAAACCCAAGAAAATTTTTACCTGAAATGAGCGGCAAAATCACCTCAATTTTATTGCTCACCATCTTTTGCTTGAATTCAGCCGAAAGATGAAATTTGCGGGAATAGAATTCCTGAGCCAGAATAATTCTACCTTTTGAATAAAGAGACAATAAATGAGCGAGCGACGCTAATTCTTTTTTGGGAACTTCAAATTCTCCCGATTCAGACAAGGCGTGAAAAAACGGTTTTTTGTATGAAAGATAAATGCCGCAAAATTCCAGCTGTAAATTGCGCAAGAGGGGTACGAAAATCTCCCGCGAAATATCTTCGAGGGTAATGAGACTCAAAATTTTCTGGCCAGTTTCAAGCAGAGCTTTCCTATAATCATAAAAAGACTGAAAAAAATACCGATTGGAAATAACCAATATTTTTTTGTGGATAGGATTGAATAAAACAATGCCCAAAACCAAAATAAAATAACCGAACCAGGACTGATAGGGGCTCGCATAGATCATTGCATTCATGATGAGCCCGCAAACCCCCAAGGTCACACTCAGCGACAATGCATATGCCACGCTTTTTCGTATCACGAGGCGGATATCAAGGAAACGATATTTGACAATTGAATAAGCTGTTCCAAAAATAAAACACAATGCATACAAAGGAGCAAAGGCGACGTAAAAATGCTGCTGAAAAAATAAAACAGGAATCAAAATAGTCGCGATAATCATCGCGAACATGACGAAAATACCCAAAAGAATAAATCGCAGCTGCTGTTTCTCTATCCCAGAAGCACGTCGATATTTCTCGAAGAGCAAATAAATAGCTGCGATATTACACAGAGGGTTGAACAGAGAAAACAAAATCATCCCAGGCCCCACTTTTACTTGCCGAACCCCATCCACAATATCAATCCCTGTAAATGTATAGGGAGAAACAGTCGCTATCATGACAATCAGGGTCACGCTTAGCAGAAAAAACAAACTACGTTTTCGCATTCTCAGCTGAAAGTCTGGTAATGTGTGAACCAAAAGCAAAAAAGCAAGGCTCATCGCCGTTGCCACAAAATTAGTCATTCTGGCCCAAAATAAATTAAGCTCAGGATAATCAGCCAAAAACAAAACTACCAGCCAAGCGGAAATCAAAGCTGTAAGAATAACGAATATAATATTCGTCGCACTTTGGCGATTTTTTCTATAAACAAAAATTGAAACGAAAAAATTCAAAACGATAACAACGCTCAAAATACCTAGCCTTAGCGCTATAACTCCCCCCATAAGGAATTGTAATTTGTATTTTTATCCCAGATACCTACAACAAATCTCGTTAAATAACGAATGATTTTCAAGACAGGCAACATGCCCAGTATTCTCAAAAACTTCAGTTTTTCCTTTCAAAGCATTTGAAATATTGGCATTCTTTCTCAATGGAAATAAAGGATCTTCCCTGCCCCAAATCCATAGTACTTCCGCACGGATGGTTTTTATTTCATCCGCTAAATAAAACTCAGACCTCATCTTGCCAATATCACACAATCGGTGGATACACCAAAAGGGGTGTGTCACTCTCTCCCCCCTTGTTATAGATTCAAAATAATAATCGACGAAATCATCCGTCAAAAAATCTTTCTTTTTGCATACACTACCTAGAAAATCTGCCATATTCTTTCTATTCACCGGAACACATTTCTGGGTAAGCACTCTTACGAAAAAAGAAAAACCCATCAGTCGATATTGCCAAGGCAAATACGAAGAAAGCCCTACCGGACTGAGAAGCACCATTTTCTTCACAAGTTGAGGGGCCCGAAGTGACAGCTTTAAAGCCACCCAACCACCCAAAGAATGTGCGCAGATATTTACTTGAGTAATTCCTTTTTTTTCTAGAAACTGATGAACTGTCTCCACAAAATCTTCTTCGAGATTTGAGTCCTTCATTTCTATTTTAGTCGATCCTCCTGATCCTGGTAAATCTATCGCGAATACTTCATTTTTTTTAGCCATTTCATCCAGATTCAAGTGCCACTGGCCCCATCCGATATTAGCTCCATGAATGAGTAACAGAGGCTCGCCTTTTCCCCCTTGAATGTAATTGATCCGAAAATTTCCCACATCTATTTGACCGAGGGTAAATGGAGTTGCAAACTTTCCCAACAATCTCTGTTCAGCTTTCATAAGGGACGAAACAAAAATAAATTTATTATATTATAACTTATTCCACCCTGTAATCCCATCGTCTTTTTTATAAACCGAACTTTTTCTTAAATTCGAGGGTCAGCTCCGCTCGGTGCTTTTTTTGCAGATCCGTATTATGCTCAGGATCCATAAGTTCATCCCATGAAATGAGAGTGCGGTTATCAAACACACTTTGATGATTGAGAATCCTACGCACGCAATAGGCAACGGCCGAGCCGTTGAGAAGCGCCGCGCCCCCCAGCTGAGGCCAGGACACCACGGTTTTTCCAATTTCCATGAGAGACTGCTGCATTCTTTCAGTCACATTCTCAGGCCCCACCAGCCGGGTGATCAATTTCCCGATCTCCATCTTATTGAGGCGGATCAGATCTTCGTACTTGAGATCTCCCATGCGGCCATGGAAAAATTCGAGCTCAGGATCCAGATCATAACGGTCAATATCTACCACGCCATTATCACCGTTATCCGCAGCCATGACAACCGGCAGCTTGCGTTTTTTGGCTTCCTGACGTATCCGGTATTTGATGCCGAGATTATCGATTTCGTCGACGACGAGATCCAGCCCGTCGAAAAAACGATCCATATTCTCTTCATTGAGGCCGCCAGGGAAATACTCCACTTCTGTAAACGGATTGAGCGAGTAGATCTGTCGCGCGGTCATCTCGACCTTCAGAAAACCCAGACACTCCACCCCGCCGCGGATGCGGTTGAGATTGGACAGGGACAAGCGGTCAAAATCAGCCAGCTTGATGCGCTTGGCTCCCCCGCCCAAAACAATAGAGAGAGCCACGCTATTTCCCACGCTGAGGCCGGCGATTCCAATGGTCGATTCATAAAACTTTTTCTGTTCCGCTTCCGTAATCAGGTGCTTATTTCTAGCCGTGCGGACACAATTGAATGCCTCTTCATCCAAGACATGAATCAATGACAGCATCCATGGAAAATAAACCCAGACTCCATGCTGCCATCTTGGCTTCTCGTGGAGGAGGCCCTGCCAATAATCTTCGAAATATTTTTTAAACTCAGGATGGAAAATAAGTTCCGGATGCTCTACCGCAAAATATTCCCGCATCTGCTCCTCGAAATCATCCGATACCCGAGCGATTTTGCCATCTTTAGTGAGATATTCCAGAAGCACTCTCCCAGACTCAGCCGCCAAATTTAAAACGAGAGGCCGGCTGATATCTAGATTCTCTTTTTGTTTTTCCAGCAAAAACTGCTCGATATTCATATTTTTTCATCAAAAATAAAAGATTAAAAAAATAGTTGGCAATCATTTGATCCACTGCTGTTTGGGATTGGGCCCGAAATGCAGAGGATCCCCAAATGGCCATAGAATCACGTCCGGCAAAACCTTGTCCGGAATTTGATCATGATGACTTCGGTACTCGGCATTTTCATGCACCAAAAGGGCGACAATCGCATCGGCGAGCATTTTAGAATCTGACCGAGGAGCATCTTTTTTTTGTTCCACATGAACCTCCAGATGCTGGTTCTGCTCCTGGTCATAGCGAACAATCAAGGTGAACTTGCCAGTATAGAAATCACTGAACCTGCCCTCGAGAAAAACTTTTCGGATCGTTTCCGGATAGACCTTGGCTCCATACAAACTCACGGACAGGTCTCCCCGCTCATAAACATAGACAAACGGCAATGAATATCTCTGGACGATCCCCGCTTTTGACATTTCTTCCCTCCACAGCGGAACATGGGTATCCATATGAGCAGTCATATCCTTATAAGACAAAACCCCCCCCTTATCTCCCAGCGAGTACCGAAGAAGCGGAATGGTGTTGTCGCCGCTGAGAAGAACATTTTTATCCGGAGCTTCAAAATTGATGAAATAAGGATTGAACTGCGCAAGCGTTGCCGTCTTGCCCGAGAAGAGAGCCTGAGCGGCCTCGGAGCTAGATACAATCAACTTCCTAAAAAGTATGGCTTGGGGAGTCTCAAAACCCATGGCGCCGATATCCGCGGAACCATAAATATTCATGGTGTCCAAATACGGATTTTTGAGAGAGGCTTTTTGGGCCATATAATCGCGAAACTCTTCAGAAAAAGATTCGGTCGCGAAATGCAGCCTCAAACGGATCTTCGACCAGTCAATTCCCTCCGACGGCCCCTCGTCGATCACATCTTTGATAAAGGGCGGATAACCAATGAGAATGACCTCGCTGAAGTGCGGCGCCCACTCGCGGAGAGCGGCAAAAATAGCCGGCTTGCTGTTGCCGGTACATAGAACCGAAACCGGGCAATGGCCTCGCTGATTGATCATGTCAAACGCTTTGAACGTGATCATTCCGCCCATCCACACGCCCATAGAAAAAGCATTGATCACTGCGATTGGACCCTGGGTGCCAAATGAACTGCTCCGGAGAAAAAGTTCGAGGGTCAGCGAACACTGCCACTCCAGCTGCGGGCTTCTGGGAAAATAGAAGGGAACGCCAGTGGAGCCTGAAGTCGCGGCAAAATTAAGGGGCTTCCCTTTGAGGGTTCCTCCCCAAGTCATCGCCTCTAGGGGATAGGCCCGGAGATAATTTTTCTTATCCATCACGGGAACATTTTTTTGGAAATCCGACCACGTCCGGATTTTAGAAGGATTCACTTCATGTTTTTTGAGAAAATCAGAGTAAGCGGGCACCAAACGGGCAGCCGCGTGGAACAGTTCCAGGGTTCTCTTCTCCCTCAAACTTTCCCAAAAAGGGTCTTCCTTGGAAAGATAAAGATCTAGGAGGGTTTTTGCATTCTCGTGAATCTCCAAAGGACTTGCCGGATATTTTTTATTGAATTTTTTTTCTGCAATCTCCTCGGCCACCTGGTTGGGAAGCCGCAGATCCCTCCTTGCAAGCTCAAAAATATTCCCCAGTAAGGATCTGATATTATTGATTTTCTCTCGAACCCGGTCCGCGTCATAACCCAGAGGAGCCAGTTCGTCGACCACATGGATCAGCCCCCCAGCATTGGCGACAAAATCAGGCACATACAAAATACCTCGGCCAAATAAAATCTGCTCGCAAGCCGGATCCCTTAGTTGGTTATTGGCCGCGCCACAGACAATCCGTGCCGTAATTTCCATTGCGGCCTTGCGGCTGATCTCCCCCCCCATGGCACAGGGACAAAACACGTCTGCCCTCTGGCGGTGGATCTCCCACGGACTGGCCAATCGAACCGACGGAAAATGAGACTTAACCCAGGCGACCGCGGCATCATCGATGTCGGCCGCGATGATTTTCGCGCCTGCTTTGTCCAAGAGGCTGATCAAAGATCTCCCCACTTTTCCTATTCCCTTGATGGCCACGACCCTCCCATGACAATCCGCGTTTCCGAAACATTCCAGTAATGCGCTTTGGATTCCATAAAAAGTGCCCAGAGCCGCATAAGGAGCAGGGTCTCCCCCATGTTTCCCATTGATAAAACCGGATACTTCTCTCATGATTTCTACATCTTCCTTTGTAATCCCCGCATCGGTTCCAGTTGAAAAAGCTCCTTCCAGCTCATTGACCGCTTTGGCAAAAGCGCGCAGAAGCGCCGGAGTCTTCATTTTTCTAGGATCCCCCATGATCACAGCCTTCCCTCCCCCATGTGGCACGTCCGCAGCCGCGCACTTGTAGGTCATCGCACGGGAAAGGCGGAGCACGTCGGCGACAGCCCCTTCTTCCGTCCCGTAATCAAACATACGCGTTCCACCGGTGGCTGGACCCAAGGCGCTATTATGAATCGCGATAAAAGCGAGAAGTCCCACGGAGGAATCCTCAATCTTGACCACGCATTCATGATTATCAAAGTCCGGATAACTCTGGCATGAAATTTTCTGCATAAAAAAAATTTTAGCGGCTAATCAAAACCTGATCCGCCGAAAAGCGCGGAGTGGGCCGAGCCTCGCGGCTGGGATAACCCAAACGGAACAAGGCCAGCGGACGAAAACTCGTCCGGAAAACTTCCTGCAGGCTCTTCCAATACTCGCCAACCTGGACAGGAGCAGCTTGCATGGCGCTCGCCAATCCTTTTTTGGTTGCCAAAAGCGCAAGTTTCTCGTACAGCATGCCAGCGCAAACCCAATCTTTCCGATGGTCCCCCGAACAGGACACCATCCCCCAAACCGGCGTTCCTTCCCGGTATAATTGCCGGTCCTGTTTGGCCCCCAGCTCTCCCATATTGAATCGGCGAACCATAAAGGAAGCAAGAAGTGAAATAGGAGCCGGAATCCCCAACGCGAAACCCGGAATACCCGCGCCCGCTCGGGTCCAGTTGGATTTCACATACCCAGAAAGCTCCTGCCCAAAAAGCGGATTGCGGAAAGCATCAATAGTCGAAGAAATGACAATCTCGCCGATTTTTTCTATTCCAGCAGGATCGCTCACAAAATCAATACGGCACGCCGGAGAATTGAATCCCGCCGCATCAGAAATAAAATCTAGAGGAATCTTCCTGCCATAAGCACCTCTATTGGTACGGCGATTGAGCATTGCCTGCATGAGAGTACGGGAAGGCCTAACCGCATTATTTTTCGCTAACTCAAAAATCACCTTCACAAAAGGTTCTTCCGTCCCCACAAAAAAATATTCTATTTTATAAGAAAGCCCGTAAAAAGAAGATGAAATACACAAATTCTCCATTGCACATCCAATGCTTGTCCATGCCTGCCTGCCACCGGGGTCGCTTCCTGGCAGATCGCGTGATGCCTCAAAATTTATAAACAGTTCATTCTCGCGAATCTTGAATACCCAAGGCTGGCTATTGTGGCTAGAAGGAGCCAAGACAGCAAAACCAATTAAAAACTTGATCCTCTCTTCCCAGCTTTTATCCGCTGGAAAAGACTCAATATCAATCAACCAAGAATCATAATTTCCCCCCATAAAGTTAAAAAAGACTAAAGAATTTTCCATTATTATAACCCTATTCATTTTAAAAGAATACCTAGAAATCAACAACTTATCCACGAAACTAAACAGGGCGGGTTTTCTTTTTATTCTTTTATTGCCAAGGATAAAACCTTGTCGTTTATAAAAAAATCAGACCCTCTATTAGCAGCGGGTCTGATTTTCCTTTTTCTCCGTCCGGCCCCTCACCCGCGGCGACGAATCACCCGCAAATATTCCGGAAGGAGGAGCGAATGGCTAGGCTATTAGCTATCCTCTCCCCCTCCCGGACCCTAACCCTACGCCGCCGACCCAAACGGATCTTCCGAAAGCCCTACCTTGACGGATCCTTCTTCGGTTTCCTCGCGGCTTACCTCACCGACGGGATTTTTTCGGTCGAGCAAGATCATCTCATCCGCGACAATCTGGGTGCGGAAATGTTTTTTATTCTCCTTGTCCACCCACGAGCGATAGTCCAATCGGCCTTCGAAAAAGACCTTTTTCCCTTTGGCCAGATAACTCGCCGCAATCTCGGCCAACTTGTCCCAGGCAACCACCTCGTGAAACAAAGCCTCACTCTCCCCCTCTTTGCCTTTTTTGAAATTAGTAGCCACGAGAATACGCGCACACTGCTTGCCGCTATCTAGTTTTTTCACTTCCACCTCTTTGACTACATGACCGATTAAAAACACGCGATTGAGATCCATATATTTATAAAAAAATGATAAAAAATCTGATAATTACAAAGAAAATCCGTAAGACTCGGGGGTCCAAACTTAACAGTGGAGAAATAAAACACTTGTGCCCCGGTTAAGAAGGGAAAGCTAATCATACCCAGAACCCCAAGAGTCTTACGGATAAAGAGAACAAAAATTTTTGATCTGAAAGAAGATTTAAACCAGTTTTCTATCTTTGTAAATGAACTTATTAACAAGCCAAAGAGCCGTCGGTATTCTTTTATAGCGCCACCTCAAAAAAAGGTAGGAGCACAGCGCGCTGTGCCCCTACCTTTTTTTCACCCCTTTCAACCTATAAAAAATAAATAAAACCGACCCTTTCCAATGTCGGACAAAATAAAAAAAGAGCCACCTATTGACTCTTTTCCCGAACACATTTATATTGCAAACGCAACATAGTTGCATATTAAGTTTTAATATGAATAAACTCTCCATCGAAGAAAAAATCGCCGCCGCCGGACTCAAATTGAGTCAGGGGAAAAAAGAAATACTCGAGATTCTTGAAAAAAACGCCCCTATTTCCGTGCCTGAAATCCTCTCATCGCTCAAAACAAAAAAAATAAGCCTCAATAAAACCTCAATTTATCGGGCGTTATCGACTCTTATAAAGAAAAAATTAGTATCGGAAATCGATTTGGGAGAGGGCAAAAAAAGATACGAGGCCTCTAGCAAAGAAGACCACCACCATCATTTTCTCTGCAATACCTGCCAGCATATTTACCACATACGGCTGGATGAAATGCTTGTGTCAAAAATTGAAAAAAATATCGAATCAAAGAATAAATTCTCCATCGAGAATCATAAAATCGAGTTTTATGGGAAGTGCGGGGATTGCGGATAAGTAAAAAAAGTGTAAGGGGTCCGACGTAACGTCGGACCCCTTACACTTTTTTATAGTTTTTTTCATCAAATCAATTCCGATTATTGCCGAATTTATTTTGAGAAACCCCGCCTTTGGCCTGCTCTAGGGCGATTTTATTAACCGCATCTAGGGCCTTGCCGCCCGCGGAGCTGTCGATGGTGCGCAGAACCACTTCCTGCACTTGAGAATTGGCCTTGGCAAGCTGCTCCTGAAGTTCGCGCACACCTTGTTTTTGCGATTCCATCAAGGATTCCAGAGTATGAATTTTCGAAGAATCCACTATTTTTTGAGTATCCATTTCTTTTTTCAGAAGGGTCATGGCCACCTCATGCTCGATTTTCAGCCTTTTTTCCGTTTCCGCAGCTGCATGTTTGCGAGTCTCTTCAATGCGCGCGTCAAAATTCGAGACCAAAGCCTGGAGGCGGGTGAATTCCGATTCTTTATCGGCCATATTTTTCTCGCGGTCAATCAAAACTTTCTCCCTAGAATGAATTTCTTGATCAAATTTCTTTCGCATCTCCGCCTGCTCTTCGGCGTCTTTTTTCTTTTTGATTTCCAAGGCATACAAATATTCCTCCTCATCTCTTTTTCGCTGCTTCCCAGAGGCTTCCACTTCTTCCGCCCACAATTGTTTCTGGGCTGTTTTTTCCTTATCAAATTTCTGCCGGCTCTCATCATTAGCACGAATCAAAGCGAGGAGAGAAGCTGAATTGGCCTCAATATCATACTGGAGTTTTAATTGCGACTGCCCATGTGCCAGCTGCTCTTCCATCTTTTTGAGTTCCGAAAATTTCCCCATCAGCAATCCCTCTATTTGACCTAGAAAATCTTGCACCGATCCACGAGCCGCATGAATAGACTCAAAAATATCTTTGCCTGTCGAAAAAACCGGCCCGGATTCTTTTATATCCGACTCCTTTTTTGGATCCCCAGATTTTGATTCTGAGGATACAGAATCATCCTTATATTTCTTGAGTAGTTCGTGATACGCATCCATCAGTTCCTTCTTCGTCGCGCGCGTGATCTCCGTGGAAGAAGTCAAAATTTGAGATTGCATAAGAAATGGAGTTAAGAATATTTTGAACTCACATTAAACCTTGTGCCGGACAAGTCAAGGCGGTTCTTAATTCATAATTTACAAAACCCAATACAACTGAATCACCTGCACCTAGGAAGCTACGGAATTTTGTCCTTTATTTGTAGAGACGCGCCATGGCGCGTCTCTACAAATAAAGGACATCCGCAAAGTGCAGGTGACTCAGCCAATACAACTATTGACGAAAATAATTATGAGGTGTAATTTTATTCCTAGTTTAGTACTTTATAAATCTTTCATCTTTTCTAAAGGATTTCTTACATGAGAAATACCGAAGTTTTGAATAAAGCCGCATAAAATAAGATATCCAATGTATCTTATTTTTTACTTTAATTGCTTCTGATTAAATTTCGCCAATTCTTTCAATTTTTGCGTCGCTCAAATGCGAAACAGTTGCCGAGGATTCCTCGGCAACTAGATTTTCAATTAATTTAGCAAATAAAAATCAATGCCCATGCCCCGCATGACTATCAGAATTCTCCCCCGAAGCCACCACCAACTCCCTCCTCCCAAACACCCACGCCGCGAGCGAGGTCGCGATCGGCACGGACAAAACGAGGCCGATACTGCCGGACAGGGTTCGGATCACCTCCTGAGCAATCGTCTCGCTATTGAGCGTCACCCAGAATGGGACCTGGCTGTCGAGGTAAAACAGTAAAAATAGAGGCAGACTCGCGCCGACATAGGCCAGAACCAAGGTATTCACAAGCGAGGCAATATGATCTTTTCCGATATTGAGGCCCCGGCGATAGAGCTCCCGAAATCCCAGAGCCGGATTCGCGCGACGAAGTTCGTAAATCGACGAAACCTGCGCCGTGACAATATCATCGAGTACGCCGAGTGCTCCCAAAATCATGGCCGCGAGTAAAAGCCCCTGGAGATCCAAGGTCGTAAGTTGCCCGACAAATACCGATTCCTCCGATCCCAGCCCCAGCAAATGCGCTCCCCCTACCGCCAAATAAGAAACGATAGTTGTCAGAATCAGTGACAAAATAATAGAAACGAGAGAAATCGTGGATTTGATATTCCTACCATGAGAGACATAAATCGAAATCGTCGCAATGCCGATAGCTCCCAAAATTCCTACCCAGAGAGCGCTATATCCTTTGGCAAATAGTGGCAGAATGACCCAATAGAGGACCGCAATCGAAAAAACGAGTCCCAAAAAAGACATGGCCCCGCGCTTCCTCCCGACCCATACCGTCAGAGCCACGAAAAAAGCAAGTAGCCACGCCATGGAACTCAGACGGTACGAATCCGTAATAAAATACTGGATATTCTCCCCCACCGGCGTTTTGATCACCACGACACTTTCTCCCTTGGCCACTACTTGATTTTTCTGAAGCGTGAATGTTTTTCCCTGCTCGAGATCCATTCGCTTCCCCGCCTCCGCCCCATCCAACAATTCAATCCTCACTTTTTGATACGTCTCTTTCACCCCTTCATATTTCTCAATTTCCCCCTCTTCGAGAACCTCGATTACTTTCGCCTTAAAATATTCATTGGGAACATATTCGACGGCCTCTTGTGCAAAGCCGGAAAGGGGCAGCATAAACAAACAGACCATCAAAAACAATATACGTTTGAAAAATAGAGACATATATAATAGAAAGTAAGCAACAAACCCCTCTCCTCCTCCCCTAAATAAGGGGGATGTTTGTTGCTGTTCCCTTCCTTGTTAAGGGAAGGGTTAGGGATGGGTTTGTTGCTAATTTGTTGTTTATTTCTATTTCATCCCCCTGGCATAATCCCCCGATTTCTTCCACTCGCCAAAGGCAATTTGGGGGTGGACGGTGTAGCCGCCCAGCTGAATGGAGCGGGCGATGGCGGGGATGGGATATTGGCCGTAGACATAAGCATTGACCAAGGATGACCAATTTTTATCGGAGATTTTGAGATTTTTGGCGCCGAGAATTTTCACCAATTCGCTTTTTAATTTCAGAGCGGCGGACTGTTCCGTCTTCAAATCCTCCACTCGGGGTTTCCCATAAGCGAATATTTTCTCGACTAAAAGAGAACCCTCTCCTATTTTGGGGATCGACACTTCTCCATTTCGAGGAGAAGGCAGGGGCGAGGGGTCTTTCGCCCCTGCGGGCTCGGGAGAACACAATTTAATCAAATACTGCCAGAGAGAATCCACATTCCCGCGTCCTGAGATAATGTAAGATGAGGCATCGTAGAGCCGCTGGCGAGGCATAGGACGTTTGCACCGGTCCTCATAGTTGAGAGATACTACCTGCTCAGTTTTCGGGTCACGGAAGCGGGAACAAAGCATATCATAAAAATCCTTCCCGTTCTTCCCATAAAGCCCCTTGGCCGGATCAAAGACGCAAGGCGAGTCCGTCGAGGCTTTTTGATTCTCTACGGCACGATAGGTATCCAAACCTTTTTGGATGGTATCGGAGGAAAGCAGAAAATTGATGCCGCTGGGAGAGAGGCTGGAGGCGAAAACCATGCCAACCACCGCATTACCCCGCTTGGCAGAGAGTACCGGCCCGCCGGAACCTCCGGGGCCCATGATCCCATCCACCTTGAACAAGGTGATATTTTGCGCATCGAAATAATCGAGTTTGAGGAGCTCGGATAAATTGGGATTGTCCCAAAATCCTACGATATGGGACTGCGAATACACGGGAGTCGATCCCCCGATAATGGGATACCCTCCCAAATACATGAGTTCGCCAATCTCGAGATTATTGTATTCTCCAGCAGGAAGCAGAGATAAGGGATGATAAAAAAATCCGTGAGGATCTCGAAGGCACACAACCGCCACATCGAGTTTGGGATCCAAATAACGAATATCGGCCAATCCATGCGAGACCGGATTCTTGCGGATATTTTCTGGCACGTAAATTTTAATCACGGGAAATACTTCACTGCGATTAAGCTGGTTATAAAGCACGTGAGCCGTGGTGACCGCACACCCCTCATAATTCACAAAAAACCCCGACCCCTGCTGTACCGCGTCCCGATCCCCCACATTTCGAAAAACTTCAATTTTGACCACCGACTGCTGTTCGAGAGGAGTAAAGGCGGCGGCGGGGAGGGCGACAAATAAAAGCGAAAGAATGAACAAAAAATGTTTCATATCTATCTTTTAAAAAGTGATATTTAATGATCAAACAACAAATCCCTCCCCAGCCCTCCCTTTGACAAGGGAGGGAGTAGCAGCCTCCCCCTTGTCAAAGGGGGATTGAGGGGGATTTGTTGCTTTTTGCCCTAATGTTTTCTACCGTCTAAATCCCCCGCCTCGCCCCCCTCTTGGAGGACCCTCTCGCCTTGGAGCTCGCGGCTGTTCGATATAACCTTCTGGCTTGGGCAATAGCGCTTTCATGGACAAATTCATGCGGCCCATGGAATCGATTTCGAGGACTTTGACTTTTACGATATCGCCGACTTGGAGAACGTCCGACGGCAGATTGGTGCGGGCATAGGAAATTTCTGAAACATGCACCAGCCCTTCCTGACCAGGCAATACTTCGCAGAAAGCACCGAAATCCATAAGGCGCATGACTTTCGCATTTTCAAATACTTCGCCGGCCATGACCTCGCGGGTCAAATTGCGGACCCAGTCCGAGGCAATTTTCATAGACTCGGGGCTCTTGGCGGAAATGAATACCGTGCCGTCCTGTTCAATATCAATAGTCGCGCCACTCTTCTCCGTGATCTCGCGGATGATCTTGCCGCCGGGACCAATGACATCGCCGATTTTCTCGGGATTGATCTTGATCACCTCAATGCGGGGAGCATAGGGAGATAATTCCTTTCGATGAGTGGGGATGACCGCCGCGATCGCGTCCAAAATTTCGAATCTGGCTTTTCTGGCCATGTCTAAGGTGGTTTTGATCATTTCTCGGGTAAGGCCATTGGTTTTGGTGTCCATTTGGATGGAAGTGATGCCTTCCCGAGTTCCCGCGATCTTGAAATCCATACCTCCCTCAGAATCTTCGAGATCTTGAAGGTCGGTGAATACGCGAAACTTGCCGGATTCATTGGTGGCAATGCCCATGGCGATACCCGCCACCGGTCGTCGGATCGGAACACCGGCGTCGAGCAGTGACAAAGTCGATCCGCACACGGATGCCATGGAACTCGAACCATTGGAAGTGAGGGTCTCAGACACCACGCGGACGGTATAGGGAAACTGATCCTTCGGGGGAAGCATGAGGGCGACGGCCTTTTCAGCCAAGGCGCCATGACCGATATCTCGGCGGGAAGGTCCGCGGAAAGGCTTGGCCTCGCCCACGGCATAACCCGGAAAATTATAATGATGCATGTATCGTTTCGTTCCATCTTCTTCCATGCCGTCAAGTGTCTGCTCGTCTCCGGGCGCGCCGAGAGTAACCACGGACAATACTTGCGTTTCCCCGCGAGAAAACAGAGCGCTGCCATGGGTTCTCTCGAGCGTTCCCACTTCCAATTTGAGAGGGCGGATCTCGTCCAATTTGCGTCCATCCACGCGTAAACCCTGCTCCAAAATCGCTTTGGACACATACAATTCGACCATCATTTTAAAATCCGCCAGGGCCAAATTCAAGACCTCCTCATTCAAACCTTCGCCCAAAAGAGCGGCCTTGATTTCGGTCTGCATGGTTTTGATGGATTCTTTGCGAAGCTGCTTAGTTCCTTTGGCGCTGTCCAACAAATATTGATTCACGGACTTTTCAATCAAAGCCTCAATTTTTTCTTTCATCTCTTCCACATTGCGATACAATTCTTTTTCCGTCTCAGTCTTGAGGGACAATAAATCAAGTTTGGGTTTTCCGGCTTTAGTTCGAATTTCATTCATCCACTTCACCACCGGCCCTAAATTTGTTTGAGCCAAATCAATCGCGGCCAAGGTATCAGCCTCATTCACTTCATTGGCCCCGCATTCGATCATGATGGTGGTCTCTCCGCTTCCGGCCACGATCAATTCCGCCTGTGACTTCTCCCGCTGATCATTGGTCGGATTCACAATCCACGAGCCATCGAGCTTGGCCACGCGTACGCCGGCAACCGGTCCGGCCCATGGAATATCAGAAATGTGGAGGGCCAAGGCACCTGCCACGAGCGACGGTACATCCGACGGACTCTCGTCATCGACTGAGAGCACGGTCAAAACAAGCTGCACATCTCGGCGGATTTTTTGTGAGAAAAGAGGGCGCACAGTACGATCCACCAATCGAGCGGACAATACGGCTTCATCGGAGGGTCTGGTTTCTCGTTTGATGAAACGCGATCCCTTGATCTTTCCTGCCGCGTACATTTTCTCTTCAAATTCCACCATGAGCGGAAAAAAATCCACTCCCGCACGTTCCGGCCCCATGACCACGGCCGCCAAGACCTGAGTCCCTCCATAGCTCACCAAAGCGCTGCCATTGGTCTGCCACGCCATTTTCCCCAAGGTGACTTTCAATTCTCGTCCGGCCCATGGCAGGACAAAATTCTGTTCGAGCATCATAAAATATTGCATCCTCAATCCGAATTCTCTAGACTACGAAAAATTGTTTCATAGCCTACCTGATTCCGGACTGAAAGACCTATTTAGAAATAAACAATACCAACAACTGTCATTGCGATCTTCGCACTTTAGCGAAGAGAAGCAATCCCATGTCAGTATCCCTTCTTTTTTATCATAATTAAAGGCAAATAAGAACTTGACAAGATAATAAATGCATGTTAAGCATAGAACACTTTTTAAATTCACGAACCGTACATTTCAAATCAAAGGAAACCATCATGGAGAAGCAGATTCATCCAGCAGAACAGAAATTCATGGATAGATGCAAAGAAATCAATCTGAGCAAGCAAGATACAGCAATATTAAAAGATATGTTGTGTTGGAATAATCTAGGTGGGAAAGAGGTACCAAAAACCCACCTTCTTGTAGCGCCTGCCGTTGTTATGATTGAGGAAGTCGTAGGACTCTCAAAAAAAGAAAAAGCACTGTCCAAATCTATTGCAGAACTCGTACAACGACTCATTCCCAAAAAGACTCTAGAGGCAATAAAAACAGCTCCTATTGAAACGTTAAAAACCGAGCTAGAAATAAATGAACATGAGGCAGTATGGATTTTTGCCCAGCTAGTCTACCTAGGACGAAAAACGACAAGCGCTCAAGATGTACAGATAACCAATTTTGTATGTCTCGCTCCCGAACAAAAAAGACCTATCATAGTAAGGGCAACTTGTGCTCTTTTAGGTCACTATCAAAAATAAAATTGTGATCCATTCGTATTTTTTTAAATTTTCAGGAGTCAATAATGCAAGTAATATTGATCGTCTTAATATCAGGACTTGGAATTAAATTAGACCTACAATTGTCCCAATTGCCCCAGAAACCAAAACAAAAAAATTATAGACCGGTCCCAAAAATCCGTCCGATCCCTAAAGCAAATATAATGGGACGAACCCAAGTCGACATTATTCCCTTGCCAAGGAGGGTGGCGAAATAGAAGAATAAAGAGCTACGAACGAGATAAGCAACAAGAAAGCCAGCGAGAAGTAATTCAAGCTGGCTTTTGAAATTGGAAAAAGTAAGGGTGTAGAAGGCAAACACCAAATCCCCCTCAGTCCCCCTTTGACAAGGGGGAGGCTGCTACCCCCTCCCTTGTCAAAGGGAGGGTTGGGGAGGGATTTATATTCGTGAGAACCAACTACGGGGCTCTCGGGGATGACGTGACGCGGAGTACTGCCAATTCCCCTGCCCCCAGCGACATATTCGCGATGAAAATGTCCGCATTGAATGTGGAGGAAATCTTTGAGTTGGTAACGAGATTATCCATCACAATCGTTTCTCCCAAGGCTAAATCGGTTTTGGGAAGTGAGAGTTTAAAATCAACGGGAGTAGCTGAATTATTGTAGATCGTGAATAGGAGATTGCCACCCTGGCTCGATCCAAACCGCTCCATCAAAATATTTGCATGATTGGCCGAGGCATAGGTCATACTCTGCCATCCGGCGGAATAGAGAGACTTCACGATAGGCATATAAACCTTCATGTCCGCATGATAGTCCAGATAAGGAAAAGCGGACTTATCCTTGGTCAGGGAAGACAATCCAGGAAATACACCATAGAGAACCGATTTGCGGATATATTCGCGATAATCAATGCCTCCTCGGGCTGTGTCCGTGGAATTGGACTCTTGGACAATGACCGGTTTACCCTTGGCATTGGTGCGAAGGAGCCGCAAATGTTCGAGATAATTGCCTTCGGAACCCGGACGCATGGCCGAGGACGACAATTCCGTCTTTTTGGGCACATAAAAACCGTCGACATAAGGCGCGTACCACCAGTCCACGCGGGATTCGGGACTCTCACAAAAAACATATTGCCCGGTCTTGGCCACTTCTTCCGAGACTTTCTTCACATACTTCACATAAGACATGCCCAATATCGAAGCGGGTTTCATTACTTTTGGATCAAAGGACAGGGGATGGTCGGACACCGCGAAATCATCTCGGCGATAATTGAAAGGATCCCCGCGTTCGGAAGAACCCAGGCCACAATATCCCTGGAGAAGTCCTCGAATAGTGGAAGATTTGAGAGCCGGATCCACGCGAAGTCCCCAGACAAGATTCCCAAAATTCATGCGGGGCAAATCCAAATCCGGATTCACGACATAGAGAATGAAAGAATCAATCGGATCCTGATAACGGACCGTGGGCAGGCTGTTTTTGAACCAATTGTCGGAGGCATTATCTGTCATCCAAAGCGCACTATTTCGGACCGTGGCGGTCAGCATATTGCGCGGCAGATTGAATAGGGGATCCATAAAGGCCACCTCATAATCACGAAAAAGCAAGGTGCGGGCCAAGCCTTCCGAGACAATCGTATACTTGAAATTACGGCCGAAAAAATTATTCCCTACGGCGTCACTTCGCCAATATTCGAGCGGATTATTGTAGACCATCACATCCAAACCAGGATCCGCGGCAATAGTTTCAAGACTGGCAATATTATTGGTATCCGCTTTGTAATAATTCATGCCAAAATCAGCAATTTCACCTTTATCGCTGGAAAAACTGAATATTCCGGCATCTTCCAATTTCACTCGATTGGCAAAAGACTCCGGATAAAATTTATAAAACTGATCCAGACTCCCCCGATAGCCATATTTTGCGGGATGAGAAAAAAGAATCATCTCAAAATTGGCTTCTCCAGGAGCGACTCTGGCTGTGTGGGGAGATAATCCCAAATCATACTCCCCCACCAGTCCCGCCTCATCTCGATAAGCCAAACGCATCATGCGCACAGATTTCGGGTTTTGGGCCATGGAAATACCATTTCCACTGAAATCAACCGATGCCAAAGGAAATGAAGAAACCGAAACAGACAAAAGATCTTCAAAAGGAACGGTATTGACATAATCGGTATTCGGGGCGATGAGTTCTCGGGTGGCAATATCCTTCCACCAATACCCCTCTTCGAGCTTCACAGGGAGACGAAAAGATACGCGGAGAGACCGCTCCCCTTCATTCAAATTTTTAAAATTCGCGCTGATTTTGATGCGGTTCCCCAGATCTTCCAGCACGCCGGCAAACCGTAATCCCATGCGAGCCGACTCGGAATCCACAAAAATTTTCTTGCCATCCGCCTTGGCCGTGCCCTCAAGTAGCTGGCTCTGGCCGCTCACCAAGTCCTCCACAAAAAATCCGCCCTCCTTGGCTTGGTCCCGAGCATTTTTGTTACCCAAAAACACTTCCGTCACACGGCCGGCATTATCCAAAACCAAGGATATATTTTCGCGGTTCCCCAAAGACAATAAAGATGTCGCAATCACCGATGGATCCTTGGCCACATCCTCCCCAGTAGTAGGAACAGGTGCTTTGATCGGACGCAAAGCCACCAATCGGCGCTGTTCATCCATATAGGCCCAAAAATTCTCAGGACCTCCCAATAAAATACCGCTCAATAAGAATAAATCCGATGGAGCGTGGAGGATAAAACGCGCATCAAATCCATTGGTCGAAAAACCCGCGGCATCCACGGCCCGCTTTTTGCCGTCTTGATCAACCAAATAAATATTGGCATCACCGGAATAACGAAACAAAGTCCCTTCCGGATATTTGGCCTCAGTAATGGGATTGCCGATCGTATAATTGATGAAAAACACATCCGGCAGATCGCGCACGAGAGTAGCCCACGAATCGCCATACAACTTTTTGGCAATGGTTTCCGTCGTCACCCAGCGCAGAATACCGCCGGGTTCCACCGCGTAAACCTTCGGATCAGTCGCGATTTTGACCAAATACGTTCCCGGACGAATGCGCACATTTCCCCCGATGGCGTAAGTGGCGAGTTCCTCTTTGCTGATTGGTTTGACCGCTCCGAAATTGGGGTACCAAGTTTTGAACACAAATTCCACCGGGAAGACATAGCGCTTTCCGTCATAACCCAAATAATATACGGACTGAGAATCCGGTCCCTGCACGAGATCGCCTCGGTTGGCGGCATGAGCCGGAGAAGCTAAAAGGCCCAAAAGCAAAAAAACAAAGGCAAAAATGAGAATGCGCATAATGAACAAAAAACAATTAACGACGTCCTCTTCGGGGGGCATTGCTGCCCTCGCGGCTTTCTTTGGTGTCGAATAAGAAAATGCCTTTGCGTTCCTCGATATCCATGAAAAAATCACAAGCCTCAATAAGCTTCTGGGACGTAGTTTTGGAAAACGATACCACTTCCACCTGACAGCCTTTATTTTCTTTCAAATACGAAACAAGCGGGACATAATCGCCGTCGCCCGTGACCAAAATCACGCTGTCGAGTTTGGAGGCCATCTTGATGGCATCCATTGAAAGCCCCACATCCCAATCGCCTTTTTTCATGCCTCCGGGAAAAATCTGCAATTCCTTGAGCTTGACCTCAAAGCCGCTTTTGTCCAAAGCGTCAAAAAAAGCCTCTTCTTCAGGAGTGTTGGACCTCACCACATAAGCAATGGAACGAATCAGTTTGCGAGGCCCCACGGCCTCTTCCAGCACCTTTTTAAAATTAAGACGCGCGCTATAGAGATTCTTGGCGCTGTGATACATATTGGATACATCCACAAAAATTCCTACGCGCTGGTCAGCATGTTTTAACATAAATCAGGCATTAGGCCATTAGGCTTTAGCTTCTTAGCAAACAAATAACAGAGACGGGACAACTCCGTCTCTGTTATTTTAAATATAATTAGATATTTACACAACCCCGGCTTCCAGTTCATCGATCTCTTCCTTAGTGGGCTCAATCTCTTCTTTTGCGGATTCGATTTTCTTGGGGATTCGAATCTTCAATTTTTTGACTAGAGATTCGTGATTTTCCGGCTCGTGCTTCTCGAGGTAACGCAACAATTTACGACGTTCAGAAATTTTGCCCACCAAACCGCGGCGGGACGAAAAATCTTTCTTGTGCTTTTGCAAATGCTCGGTGAGCATCTTGATCTCTTCCGTCAGGATAGCGATCTGAATGTTGGCTGAACCCGTATCTTTGTCATGGGTTCGATACTTCTTCATTATTTTCTCCTTCAACTCTTTGTTCATCATAGATATTTCAAATTCTCCAGTTCTGCGCCGCCATTACTTGAGTGGGTCTCATAGCGGCAGGACCGAAGAAAAAGACAATTAAGTAATTAAAAATTAAAAATTAAAAATTAAGAATTAAGAATTAAAAATGAACAGCCAACTAATTGCTATTCAATAGATAATTAATAATTTCAAATTCATTATTATTTTTATCACAACGCGCCGGAAAACACAATATCCTCTAGCGTATTGCCGAGGATATTGTGTGTAGTAGGTAAATGTAGGGTGGTTTATTCTCCGATTGCGGAAGCCATTTTGAGGACGTGGTTAGCGTACCGAGTGGCCATAGGGCCGTCGCCATTGTGGCGCTTGATGGCATAAAAAGGATTTTCCTTATAGCCATTGCGCTCCAAATTTGCGAGCGTCCATCGAGAGGAACATTGCAAATCTTGTGAGCAGACCTTGGACACTCCATGCATACGGAGCTGAATCTGATAAAATCCATGACTTCGTCCTCCGTCTCCCACAGCCCTAGCTTTGCCTTGGGATTCCTTGATGATCATCGCTTCTAGGTTTTTCCAACAAGCGTCCTCATCATAACCGAATTCCATACAGGTGTCGCGCAGAACAATCTGGCGAGAGGAAAGCGGGGTTTTTTCAATATTAGGGGCTGGAGTTCCAGCATCCACCGAAATCGACAAGCTGATCGGTTCCGCATTGAGTACCTCAATCTTGGATACCGTGCCGGCAATAGGCTGGGTCGACAATACGATCGGCAATACCATAGACAATATAGATTGGACCATATAATCAATTAAGGAATTAAGAATTAATAATGAAGAATGAAGAATTAAACAACCGAAAATGCTCTTTGAAGAAGACAAGAAGTCATTAATTCATGACTATGTATCATATCACATTTAGCTATTTTTTTCAATGGTTCGAGGCTCTCAAAAAAGACAAAAAACGCTAACGAAAGCGTTTTTGGATAGTCCAGATCCGAATTATTGGCTAAAATAAGCGATAAAGAAAGCTATGGAAAAATCAGGAGGGATTTTGTAAGATGAGGGCAATAAACGACGGTGAGGTGTCGTGAGATTTTTCGAAGTCAAACACAAGTCACAAATGACAAATCACAAGTAAGCAACAACCAATATACTTGTTTGACTTGTAACTTGCCACTTGTAATTTCTTCCCTACTAATCCCTATGCCAAAATTCTTTTACCGATTCTTAGTGATCATCAACCTCGCGAGTTTACTTGCCGCGGGTTATTTGTTTTACCAATATCATATTGGAACAAGAGCCAGTCCGTGCGATTTGGGCGAGCATTTGAGCTGCAGTGCGGCGAACCTGTCGAGCTATTCCCTAATCATGGGAGTTCCGGCATCACTGCTGGGTGTATTCTACACGCTCGGATCCTTGGTTCTATTAGGCCTTCTCAGAGAAGACCCAAAGAAAGCAACTACACTCTATCTCTACACGCTCGCGGGAATTCCCTTCATCTTCTATTTTATCTACGCGGAAATGATGCTCAGCACACTCTGTCTTTTCTGCACGGTGACTCACGTGACCTTGTTCCTCAACTGGATTATTCTGGCCTACTATTCCGGAGTTCCCTTGCCCTCCATTTTCCGTCCCTCCAACCATAAAAAAGAATCGCTCTTTGTGATCACGGGAGTCGGATTCATGACTCTGGTATCCGGTGTTTACTTCAACTGGCCGACATCTAGTGCCAATGCCCAGGCTCTCAACACATTCGCCCAGTGTCTCGTGGCCAAAGAAATCCGCTTCTACGGAGCCTATGACTGCCCCGCCTGCATCGCCAACAAAAAACTCTTTGGCGAGGCCGCCTCATCACTCCCCTACATCGAATGTTCCCCCCGCGCGACCCCCAACCAATCCCAGCTTTGCCGCGACCACAAAATCGAAAAAACCCCCACATGGACAAAAGAACAAAACGGAGTCATCCTCGACCGGAAAGAGGGGTTTCAGAATTTGGGGGTGATCGAGGAGTGGAGTGGATGCCAATTTTAATTAAAAATTCAAAATTAATAATTAAAAATGAAACAGCCCATTGTCTTTTGTTGCTTCATTTTTAATTTTTAATTATTAATTTTGAATTGATTCTATGCAGGTCGTTATTCTCGCCGCTGGCCGTGGGGTGCGCATGATGCCGCTGACCGCTGACCGGCCAAAACCGCTGGTGCTTCTGGGAGGAAAACCACTGATACAACATACGCTCGAACAATTACCCGAAACAATTTCGGAGATTATTTTTGTTGTGGGATATCTGGGAGACCATATCAAACAGACTTTTGGAAATACCTGGAAAGGCATTCCCATCACTTATGTCGAACAATCCGAACCCAAAGGAACATTTCATGCCTTGAAACAGGCGAAAAATATCCTAAAAAACCGATTCATGGTGCTCATGGCCGATGATCTCTATGCCCAAGCCGACCTCGAATCGCTTCTCGTCCACGATGCTGCGATTCTCGTCCAGAAAGTCACGGGACCTTCCGAAAAATATGGGGTGGTGCTCACAGATGCCAATATGGGGGTCACTGAAATCATCGAAAAACAACCCGGCCTGACCTTCACCTACGCCAATTGCGGCGCCTACAAAATGCCAAAGGCAATTTTCGACGAGCCGATCATCTTCGGCCCCACGGGAGAGGAATATCTATCCTCCATGGTGGGCACTCTCGCCAAGAAAATGTCCTTCCGAGCGGTAGTCGCCGGCTTTTGGTTTCCGATCGC
Organism: Parcubacteria group bacterium Greene0416_36; assembly: GCA_007375725.1. Classification (GTDB taxonomy): domain Bacteria; phylum Patescibacteriota; class Patescibacteriia; order VMEV01; family VMEV01; genus VMEV01. The sequence goes on along the minus strand of VMEV01000002.1, from coordinate 41,336 downwards.
CAACCCGGAAGATATTGAAAAGGCGGGGGAAATAATTTAATAAATCAAAAAGCGATAGAGAATATTTTTCTCTAACGCTTTGTTTAAAATTACACCGTAGGAGAAGTCTTATCAAAGACTCTTTGGAATTCATCGACTAATATTTCCAAATCTAATCGAGCATCATTCTCCGCAATAAACCAAATCCTTTCAGAACCAAAATCAAAACAATTACTTACAAGAGATTTAAACGCCGTACTTCTAGGACGGAAAATAAAAACCATTTGATACCACGCAAACCAATTGCAAAGATTATGTGAAAGCTGATCTTCAACATATTTGAATGGTAAATATTTTTGACCTTTATTAGCAGATTGCTTTTGAACCTTCTCATAGAATCGCAAATTGCTTTGTTGGGTTGCCCAACAATTCGGTAATAATAAATGATTATTATTTTCAAAATAAGTAGATCGAGACGTAGCGTAATGAATGATCTTGCCACTACCCTCAAATGAAATGTTCAGAGCACTTGGCATACTCATGAAATGACCAGGATCTACAAGATCCAGAAACCAGATAAGGTGATAAGAAACTCCCAAGTTTAAAAAAAAAGACAGATCACTACGATACAAATTTAAATCAGCATTGGTCAGTTGTACTGGATTTAAAACCCAGATATCAACATTATATGCTATTTTTTCTAGATATTCCGACATTCGAATAAGATATCCTGACGATAACATTCCACGCCCCGAAGAGGGTTGAAATTCAACCCTCTGTTGAACCAAAGTTTCTTTCAATTCGCACAAATCAATTTTCAAATAACTTGAAAGAATCTTCATTTTTGTATGGTATAGAATTCCATCGCGATCGCGCGGACTAGGGGTTTGCCTGCCGGTTTCCCATGCAGATATTGTACATTGAGGAACTTTAAGTTGAGCCGCTACCTCTTTCTGAGTGAGTTGTAATTTTTTTCTTGCTATCGAAATAATCTGACCAAATGGACGGATCATTATAACCTCTCTTCCTGATATAGAATCATATTTTGTATAAACCGATCCCCCAAGATCTTAATTCAATATCATCCGTTTGTCCACTCTTCCCAAACGATTTGGATTTTAATTTTTTTTTGGAGTTCTTTAATGTATGAGCGAACAAAGAGCATCCCCTATCCCTACAAACCGGAAGACATTGAATTTGAATTCATCAATGCCGATCATTCGTGGTTACTCGAGGCAAAAGCATATGCCGAAAAATGCGCGGGATGCTGCAAACAAAAAGTCGGCGGAGTACTCATTCGGGACGAACAAATCATCGCCTGCGGAGCCAATGGCGCGGAAAAAGGCATCGTGCAAGGCGCCGTCTGTAAACGTGTAGTGGCTGGCTGCAAAAGTGGCGAAGGCTATACCGAATATTGCCCGCAATGCGATGTGGAAGGCCACTGCGAAGCCATGACCATCAAAAATGCATTAGCAAATAAAATCCCTACCATTGGAGCCGTCTTCGTGATGTGGAACCACTGGTGGTGCTGCGAGGCTTGCTGTGAAGTCTTGCGAAAAGCGGGGATTACAAAAGTGCTGATGGAGAAGGATATACATAAGAAATTTGTGAAAGCATAACAACAAACCCATCCCCAACCCTTCCCTTAACAAGGAAGGGGGGAACAACACCACAATAATTCATAAAAAAAAAGATGAGAGAAATAGGTCTCATCTTTTAAAATTCCGAATTTAATTGAGAGATTTCTTCTTATACCAAATTTAAATAACCCATTATCAATTAAAAGCCTTTTGAAAATAGCCTAACAACAAATCCCCCTTAGTCCCCCTTTGACAAGGGGGAAACAGC
>VMEV01000002.1:0-39501 GCA_007375725.1 Parcubacteria group bacterium Greene0416_36 | reverse complement strand
GGGAAACAGCGCCCTCCCTTGTCAAAGGGAGGGTTGGGGAGGGATTTGTTGCTGGAGCATTCAGATGTTTTGATGATTGGTTAATTGAAAATGGTATTACGTGACTTCATTTAAATCCCTTTTTTGATTTCCCCAATGAAAAACTGCATATCCGCCACCTTATTTTGTAGTACATCCACGACCGTGCGGAGGTCAATTTCTTCGTAGTCATGAGCGAGAGCATTGCGAAACCCCACAATTTTTTTAAATTCCACAATAAATTTCGGCGGCAACACTTTTTGCTCCAACAATATCTCAAAACCATCCTTCATATTGAGGGGCTTGCGAAACTTTCGATAGGCAATGAAAGCCTCCATTAAATCGATAACAGCCTGACAAAGTAAATACAATTCTCGCTCAACTATGGTCTTTTTCTCAAAATCACTAGACAATTGTTCCAAATTCAAGGTTTGATATTTTTTGATAATATCTAAATGTTTTTGAATATAACTGATTTTATTTTCTAAAATTTGAGGATTGCTCATATTGCTTTAGTCAGGCCATATTTCTTAAGCCCATACATGAAATCTTCATGGTGCATGCGAATTTTTGGCTCAATCAAAATTCGATAAGATTCTCGTTCAAATAAAACCTCGCCTTGAATGATTTGAAATTGCAGTTCCGTGGTCGTAATATCGTTTAAAATTTTGACATCAATTTTATCATTTGGGAGCACCTTTTCAATAGTGTCCTGTACTCTAAGGCCATGATAAAACCGCTGGAGAGGATCACTCTCCAGAGAAAAAACCCCAAAATCAAAATCACTCCCCGCATGAATATCTCCATCCAATTGAGATCCAAATAAATACAAAATCCCCAGCTGATTGTCAGCTTGAAAAATAGCCCCAAGTTTCTCTTTCAGTTGTTGTATCTGATTGCGCATATGTTAAATCAAATATACGTTTTTTTGAAAGATTTTTCCAGTTCTATTACTAATTTCTTTAAAGCCTTTTTCACTCAAATGCCCTATCCCTACGGTTCCTTCTCAAACAATTCCTCATAATCCCTAATAAACCATCGAATCGGGACGAATCGACTCATGCGACGGAGGAGCCAGGAGAGGCCCGTGATCGAGGAAGAGAGCCAGAGGTGGCGGAGGCGGGTCTGGCGCATGGCGGCGCGGACGCGAGGGAGACGGCGCGCGGAGTAGCGAGACAGGGCCTTCTCGACTTCAGCAAAAGACGAAGTATCTGCACGGGAGAGTTCGTCGGCGAGAACATAGGCGTCTTCCATGCCCATGGACGCGCCGAGGCCCGCGAAAGGCTCCATGGCATGGGCCGCGTCGCCTATGACCAAAACGCGGCCATTGACCCACCACGAAGAATCCACTCGGCCCAAATCAATGGCCGTGAAATTCTCGCCTTTTAAATGATTTAAAATATCCGTCAAGGGAGGCCCGAAATCCGCGAACTTTTCTCCTAGGCGAGCCATTCTAGTTTTGGGATCATCAAATACCTTGGGCGTCTCCCGCGAAGTCAGCACCATGCAGGACTCAGTCGGATCATCGAAAAGATTGCATACCCTCCCACCTCGAACTATTTCCGTCATGGTCTGGTGCGGGACAAATTTGCGCGGAATCCACGCGAACCACACGCGATTACCCGTATATGTGACTTTTTCACTCGGGAACACGAGCTCTCGGACCTTGGAATTGATTCCATCCGCACCCACAACCAAGTCATAATTCCGGCGGGTGCCGTCGGACAAAATAACCTCAGCCCCACTCGCGGTTTGGGTGATATTTTCAAGCGTCATTCCCATTTGAATCTTGACCCCCGCATGATCCAGGAGTATCCGATGCAAATCTTTGCGACTTATGTGGGTATAGGCTTTTTCGTATTTTTTATAAAAAGAATCAAAATGACCGAGTTTTTCTAGATGTTCGCTTCCCGTATCGGAAAAATAAATAGAATTGATTTCATATCCCAACCGGTCAAAATCCCCCTCCAATCCCAATTTGCCGAGCATCCGCCGCCCCACTCCCAAAATGCCAATGGTGAACCCAAACCCGGACCAATCCGTGGATTTTTCGATGATATCAACTTGAAAAGTCGGATCTCTTCTCAAAAAACAAGCGAGCGCGAGTCCGGTAATTCCGGCGCCGACGATGAGTATTTTCATAAAAAAAATTTAAATATTTTTTTTATTTCAATAAATTGACTAAAACACTCCCAATAATTCCTAGGCTAAATAAAATAACAGCAATACTGGACCATTGATTCACTCGCATAAACAATTGCTGGCCCATTTTATCGCGCAGACGAAATACAAATACACTTAAAAAAATCCACCAGCCGGCAGATCCCAAAAACACACCCAAAACCAATAAAAAAGCGGACGAAAAAGTCACATGAGCGACTCCAAATCCCAGAATTGCGAAAATGAAGCCGAAAAATAGAATGGTAACCGGATTAGTAAGAGTGATCATGAAAGTCGAGAAAAAATCCTCCGCCACATGAACTTTGAGCTCGCATTGATTTTGGGCACAGGGGTCCGTTCTAAACATGCGAATGCCAAAATATAATAAAAAAATCCCGCCGAAAATTCGCAGAGGATTTTGATGACCGATGAACCAGTCTGATATCCAAGTCAGACCAAAAGCGGCGACCATCGCATAAAGAGTATCGGCCAATGCCGCGCCAATTCCCGACATCATCCCCGACATGCGGCCATACTCGAGAGTTCGCCTGATACACAAAACGCTCACAGGACCAATGGGAGCTGAGACCGATAAACCGATCAGGAATCCTAAAAATAAGGCGAGGATCATACGATAATATTGTTATCGTAACAAAATAACCCCTCATTTTCAATATTCTAGTCCTGACTAAACAGTTCATCCGAAAGCTGAGGCTGTCCGATTCTCGTAAACGAGGAATAAGGAATAACCTTATTTCCTTGTGCCTGATCTTGGATCAGCCTCATCTGCCGGGCATAGTCGGATTTTTTGATTTTGTCGATTTTATTGGCCACGATCACGACATGCTTTTTTTCTCGTGTGAGTTCACCCAACATTTCCAAATCGCTCTCGGTCATGCCGATGGCAGAATCGATTACCAACACCACTCGTTTTTGCACATATCCCGATTCAAATAAATAGCCGCCAATCAAAGAATGAATCTTTTCCTTGTCTTCCATGGAGCCTTTGGCAAAACCATACCCCGGCAAATCCACCAAATAAAAAGATTTATTGATCAAAAAAAGATTAAGCTCACGAGTGAGCCCAGGATAAGCGCTGGTTCTGGCTAGTCCCTCCACACCGACTAACGAATTGATCAAGCTGGATTTCCCTGAATTAGATCTGCCAATAATAGCCACTTGAGGCTTGCCATCCTTCATCAGTGGATCCGGCCCCACCATGCCTTTTATAAATTTCGCGGATGATATCTTCATAGGATTTTCTTAAAAAAATCGCCCCGACACACGTCGGGGCGATTTTTCCTAGTGCGGCTGGCTAATATTAGCCAACGAGCTGCACATTGGTAGCGGCTGGGCCTTTGGGACCTTCAGTCACTTCAAAAGAGACTGTCTGGCCTACTTGGAGGCTTTCGTAAGTCACTCCACCCTGGAGTTCCTTCGAATGAAAGAATAAATCCTTTGCTTCGCCTGGGCGAGCAATGAATCCAAATCCCTTCGCAGTCAAGGTCTTGATAGTACCTGTCATAGTTGTGAGATTACTTGTGTCTTAAAAAATCGACTTTGCTTGCTACTTTGCAGCAACAATTAACTCCATTATAGGTCATCTGGAGTAATAAGTCAATAAGGATTTGGCCCCGCCGGCTAAGGCGCGCTTCGGCGAGGCGAAGGCGGACTGTGTCTCGCCGTAGCCCCGCATTTTTGCGGGGCGAAGGCGGAGAGTGAGAGATTCGAACTCTCGAACCTTATTAGGGTTGTACGCTTTCCAAGCGTATGCACTAGGCCACTATGCGAACTCTCCAAAGTTACGATGACCTGATATTACAAAAAAAATTCCGGCAAATCAACTCTTATAAATATCCTTACGGTGGCCAACATCCAAAACCCAAAATTCGGCACGATATTTTCGATTCTCTTTCAAACTTAAAATCAGACGATAATCACCTATTCTCAATCTGTGAGTAGCCAAATCATAATCAACAAGAGGCTTTAAAATCTTAAAAATTTCTTCGTGATCTTTAAGGGACACGAGCTTATTCGCCATTCGTGTCTGTACCCATTCAGGAAGAGATTCAAAAATCTTCTCTGATTTTTTGGTAAATAAAAAAACAACCATATTTTAAATTACCAATGTACCTTTACCGGATTTCATAGATTCTCTATATTTTCTCTTTAAATTCTCCCGATTGACAGACATCTCATAATTCTCACGATATTCTGACACAAAATCATCGCAGCCTTCAAAATAAGGAAGAATAAGCATGCTGCCTTTTCCCCTGCTGGTAACTAAAATCTCATTATATCTAACATTTTTGGCCATTTGGCCTATTTTTTTCTGCACCTCGGACACGGTCACGATTTTAAACATATATGAATCTATATATAATATTTCATATATTATATATTATGCATCTAAAAAAATCAAACAAAAAAGTAAGGGCGTATTGCAATACGCCCTTACTTTTTTGTTTAGTAAATCCCTATTTGATCAACCCCTCAATCAAAGCCGAGAACTGGCTGTAGGGAACGGCACCGGAGACGAGCTGGCCGTTGACGAAGGTGGCGGGGGTACCCTCGACGCCGTATTGCGCGCCTTCTTGGGTGTCTTTTTGCACTTTAGAGAGATACTTCTTGGAATCAAAGCAGGAATTGAATTTTGTGGTATTGAGTTTCAGATCCTTGGCCCATTTCTTCATATTATCGGCCGAAAGGGTGGTCTGATTGGTAAAGAGAATATCTAGGTATTCAAAAAATTTCCCCTGTTCACCCGCACACTCCACGGCGAGAGCACCCGGCTCAGCCATAGGGTGGAAAGGCAATGGATAGTGCTTATAGACCCACTTCACCTTTCCCGGGTAATTCTCCATGATCTGTTTCATGGTCGGATGATGGCGTCCGCAGAAAGGACACTCGACATCGGAAAACTCCACCAAGGTCACGGGAGCATTGGGATCTCCCAAAACATAATCCTCATCGTCAATCTTAATATCCACTTTGGCAGGAGGTGTATTGGGCAGATCACCCGCTGGCGTGGGCACGTTTTTGTTCACCGCTACTTTGCCTCCAATGGAAGCATCTTCGAGCTTACTGGACAAACCCCACAACTTGATCCCAAATACCACCAAAAGAATCAATTGAAGTATCACCAAGACCTCCATGATTGTTTGGCGATTGAGATTGAATTTCACTTCCATATTTTTGTATTGAATAATTTTTTTTAAAACAATTTATTTTGCTACAACCACAACTTTTCCGGTTTCCAGATCGCGATAAGTACCCATTTGCTCGACGGACCGGAAGACATAAGCGCCATCCGGCTCATTGGTTCCCACGCCGGGCCAAACCTGTTTGAATCCGGGATAGGCATCCGCGTCGCCCGTGACAATGAGAGTCGGTAATTTCACAATTTTATAATCCTTGATATATTTTTTTGCGCTGGGAGTGGCCGCATCGTAAATTTCGATTTTATCGGTCACCATGGCCAAACCTTCGAGCGCATTTTGATGGAGAGTCACGTCATAACATTCCTTGCAGGACAAATCCGTGAGTAGGACAATTCCAAAATCTCCGCGCTTAGTGCCGGTTTCCAAATCCATATACGGGGGCTGGACATCGGTCAGGATAAACACGCCGTCCACCACCTTGCCGATTCGAGGCCACAGCTCAGCCAAGGTCGCATTCTCATTGATTTTCCCTTCGATAATCACCGTCGGCAATTTTGTGATGGCGTATTTCTCGATCAATTTTTTGCCGGCGCTGGAAGTAGATTCCAAAATTTCTTTATCTCCAATAGCCACAGCTAAACGCCCCAGTTCAGACTCCACCAATTCAATATTAAAACAATCGGGACATCCAGGATCCTTGATATAGGTCAGATCCAAGGACATAGGTTTCTTTTCATTGACATTATTATCCGCGACCGTCGCCTCTCCTCCGAGACTCCATAAGAGAGAAATATTAGCCAAAGACAGAGCCAAGATAATCATCCACATTCCTATTTTCCAGAACGGTACGTTATTTTGAATCATAAAAAAACAAAAAAAATTATTCCTTTACTATAGAATGCGATTTGGAAATTTGCAACAGCCAATAAACACCCGCGACCGATAAAACGAGGCTCCCCCACTGCGCCGGAGTCAGAAACCCATATCTAATATCCCCTCCCAAGGACTCGGAGATCCGCAAAAAATCCAGGAAAAAACGGGAGATTCCATAAAGCAGAGCAAACGCCCCTAAATACAGACCCGCTTTTTTATCCTGATATTTCTGATAAAGAAATAAAAAAACAATAAAAATCAAGAAACCCTGTATCGATAAATAAAGCCCCAAATCATGACGAATGATCCCATCAGGAAATCGCACTCCCATGAAAAATGAAGTCTCAATTCCCGGATGATCGTGGATAAAAAAGCATCCCAATCGTCCAATCCCAATCCCAAGAGGCAATCCGAATATGAAATAATCAGCCATTTGAGGGATATTCCATTTCCTCCAATGCCCCAGAAGGAAAAAAATGAATAATCCTCCGGCAATAGAGCCTATGGAAGAAAATCCGCCTTTCCAGATCTGGAAAATTTCGGGGAGGTGTTGAGAATAATACGCCCAATCATAGAGGAAAACATGCGCGATCCTTGCCCCGATGAGACCTCCCACAATCACCCAAAAATAATCATTCCAAATAGCATGGACGACCTCCTTATTCCTTCGCGCGGCCCAGCTACAGGCCAAAATCCCAACGAGAATCCCCAAGGCAACCAGAGTCCCCCACATATAAAATGTGATACCCCCTACATAAAAAGTATTCCAGTAGAAATAAGGAATCATACGCGATTATTTCGTATCCGCGTCCGAAGCCTCCAATAAATCCAGCTCATCTTCAATCACAACCGAGGGCGACGTCAGTTTTTTGGAAGATTTAGCAGGCACTGATTCCGCTTTTTTCTTTTTGGCGAGAGGAGAAGATTTTTTCGATTTTGAGAGGGGCATGATCTCAACTACAGGTTCTTCTGATTGAGGGGAGGAGGGATCTTCGAGAGTAGAATCAGACGATATTTCTCGAGAATCAGTCTCTTGCAAATCATCTGAAGTCTCAGATAAGACCAGCTCTTCTTCCGTTTCCTTGGGAGAAACGGGAGACGCCTCTGATTCTTTGGAGGTCAGAAGGCGAGGCAAGAGGACTCCCAATACCGTCATCAGAATAGAAAAGAGAAATAAACCTAAGACTAAAAATAAAAATTTGGTATTGCCAGCATTGAAAAAAGAAACCACAATCGGCAAAGCCGCCTCGATTTTATTCCCTTTGGAATCAAGTACCTCCACATTCACCACAAAATCGCCGCTTCCAGAATAGGCATGAAAAATTTGAGAGTCAAAGCCTTTGGATCCATCGCCAAAATCCCATTTATAAATAAGAGATTCCGGCTCCGAGACATCCACTTTGGATGTGAATAAAAATTCATTCCAAGCTTTTTGCTGATAGTGGATAATCAATTGGGTTTGGTCGGTGAATAGCGACCCTGAATCGACATCGGACAACTCAGCCGCCAGTTCTTCGAGGGGTGATTTGGCGGGCGTATCCGTGGAAACCTCCGCTAGCGGCACCGATTCGGTAACCGGGGGTATTACCAAGCTAGGCACTACCTCGAAACTTTTGCTCTCAGCAGAATTATTCTCAGGATTGGCATCGGATTCCCCCTCGGATACCACTTTTACACTGATCGTGAAACCCGTCGCGGGCACAATTCCATCGACAAAGGCCTCATCCGAGCCAGCCGCACGAATAGAGAGGGGCTGTTCCGTGCCAATGGCAACATTGCCGATAAAAAAAGCCGCGTATCCTTTGGCATCTGCCTCCCCTTTATTATGAATAGTGGCATAGGCCCGAAAAGACTTCCCTATCTCCAATTTTTCGGCAGATACTGAAATATCTGCTTGCCCGACCGCAAAATCCGGCCCGGCTGCCTCGGCCCAAAGAGGAAAAAATAGAAATGAAAAAGAAAAAAGTAATTCCAATGGACGAATCATAAAAATTTTTATGTTTATTTTTGAGACTTTTCATCTTCAGGCTCCATAATTTCCTCCACTTCAGATAATTGAATCGACTTCTCTCGGGCAAGTTCCCCATACACACGGCGAAGAAGAATGGAAACCATGCCCAATAAGAAAAAAAACAAAATGAGTATGGCTTGGAATCCCCAATATCCGCGGTCAAATAGAAAAAACGATGAATTCGCGGAACTAAAATTCATGTCCGCCGTACCCGCGAAAACCGGAGTACCCAAAAACTTGGGGAATAAACTGCCTCCAATTGAAATCACTTCATCTGATCCGACATTGGCTAGTGATGAAAAATTAATGGATGAAAAACTAGAATTAGCCGTATTGCCGCCCCCCAGATTGATACCGCCCCATGATGATAAATTTAAAAAAGATAATAAACCACTGCGGTCTCGGCTGCTCTCGAATGAATCGCCGGAAGCAATGACTCTCGTAGTTGAAAAAGCATCTCCATTCCCGGACTCATTGGACAATGCAAAACTGCTCGATTCCCCATTCGGCTCTCCTCCCGTAATCGGATTCGACTCTCCTCCGGATCCTGAACCTCCTCCGGATCCTGAACCCCCTCCAGATCCTGAACCTCCTCCAGATCCTGAACCTCCTCCAGATCCTGAACCTCCTCCAGATCCTGAACCTCCTCCAGATCCGCCACTCCCGGCGGGAGTGGCATCGCAAACATCACCCACGCCGTCTCCGTCAGTATCTTGTTGATTCGCATTGATGAAAAGCGGGCAATTATCCGCGCCGTCTTTGATGCCATCGCCATCCGTGTCCGGATTGAGAGGATCCGTCCCTATTTGATTTTCTTTAGTATCAGTAAGCCCGTCATTGTCATTGTCCTCGTCGCACGCATTGCCAATATGATCACCGTCGAAATCTTCCTGTCCGGGATTGGGAATGACGGGACAATTATCCGCGCCATCCACAATGCCGTCTCCATCAGAATCAGGATTGGAAGGATTAGTGCCAAGAGGTGGCTCGCTGGTATCCGGCAAGCCGTCATTGTCGTCATCCGGATCCGTCACATCGGGATCTCCGTCATGATCGAAATCAGGATTGGGCGTGAAAAGACCGGTATATGCCTTATTATTATTCAAATTCACGTCCGTCACGCTGTCGAGAAATACTTCCACGGCAAAACGAAAAGCCCCATCGGGAACGAGCGCATCCACAAAAACCTGTTCGGAAAGACCGGTGCCTTTGGAAGAAAGGACTTGGGGCGTGCCAATGACTATTTCTTGCCCAGTAGAGACATTTACTTGATAAAATACCACTCTCCCCAAAGTATCCACGCTCGTGAGATTCTGAATGGTTGCATAAATACGCACCACGTCTCCAGGAACGAATAATTGTTTGGAGAATTGAAGGACAATATCATTGGACACAATCGATAAATCAAAAGGATTGGCCAATGCGACAAAGGGGGCCAATAACAGACTCCCCGCTAAAAGTAGATGTGTGAAAAATTTGTACATAAGACAAGCAAGCTTTTTTTAAATATTTGGGTACCGGAGTCTCCACTCCTCGGACTGCTCATAATGATAAGCCGCACCCAAAATAGTCGACTCATCGAAATAATTTCCGATCAACTGCAAACCGACGGGCAGATCTATTGTATCACCCTGGCCGTCTCGAGCAAATCCGCAAGGCACGGACAAGGCTGGAAGACCGGAAAGACTCACTGCGGCCAAATAAATATCCTCGAGATATAAAGCCAGCGGATCACTCACCTTTTCTCCAAGCCTGCACGGCAAAGTGGGAGCAACCGGCGTGGCAATGAAATCCACCGATTTAAAAGCGGTCTTGAAATCATCCGCGAGCAAATGACGCGCGGCAGTAGCTTTCTTGTAATACGCATCGTGATACCCGCTCGAGAGCGCGTAGGTGCCGATCATGATGCGACGTTTGGCTTCGGCGCCAAAACCGTATTTTCGGGACTGGGTATACACATCGAGCAAGTCTTTGATCTGGTCTTTTCGGGATAAATCCGACATCACGGAATAGCCATATTTGATGCCGTCATAACGAGCTAAATTGGAACTCACTTCCGACGGAGTCACGATGTAATAGATCGCCACCGCATACTGAGTATGAGGCAATGAAATCGGCACAATCTTCGCGCCCAGTGACTCCATTTTGGCAATCGCTCCCTCTACGGCCGATCTTACGCCTCCATGCATCCCCTCCCCAAAATACTCTTTGGGAATGCCGATTTTTTTGTCTTTAAAATTGAATTTCTTGATTTCTTCATGATAATTGGGAACCTTGGTGCGCCGAGTCGTGGCGTCTTTGGCGTCTTCTCCGGCCATAGCACCCAAAACCAAGGCACAGTCTTCCACATTTTTGGCCATCACGCCGACCGTATCATTGGACGAAGTCATGGCAAAGAGCCCATGGCGAGAAACCCGGCCATAGCTGGGTTTGATCCCCACGATCCCGCAATAATTCGCCGGAGAACGAATAGATCCCCCCGTATCCGTCCCCAAAGCATATACCGACATACTCCCCGCCACCGATGCCGCCGCTCCCCCGCTCGATCCACCCGGAATACGATCCAGATCCCACGGATTATGAGTCTGGAAAAAATCCGAATTTTCGGTGGAAGCTCCGTGAGCAAAGGCATCGCAGTTGGTTTTTCCCAGCATGACAAGTCCCTCACGCCCCAACTTTTCCACCGATGTGGCATCATACGGCGGAACGTAATTGGCCAACATATTAGAACTTGCCGTGGTTTTCGTACCGGCCGTGGCGAGCACATCCTTGACCGACGCAGGAATGCCTTCCAAAAGGCCGATGAATTGACCCTTGGCAATTTTCTGATCCACTGCCAAAGCTGACTTCTTGGCTTCTTCTTCCGTCACCGACACAAAAGCCCTCACGGATTTGTCTTTATCCGCGATCCGATTCAAAAATGCACCGGCCAGTTCAATAGCCGATATTTCTTTTTCGACCAGCATTTTATGCAGGCCGACGATGTTTTTTTTAAATAGTTCATTCATATGGAACTAGTGAGTGGGTTGTAATTTTTTGTAGAGACGCGCCATGGCGCGTCTCTACAAAAAATTACAACCAAAACACTATTTAAAACACGGACTTAACTTTAACATACCCCCATTGCTTCTCGGGGGCGGCATCGATGATTTTTTGTTGCACGGGCCTGTCGCAATCCACCGCAACATCCTCCCGCAAAGAATTCTTAAAATCATCCCACGAATACGTCGTTTTTGGCTCTAGAATCTCCAGCTTATCCAGCACTCCCACATACTCCAAAATACCCGATATCTGACCGGTAAAACGATCCAATTCTTCGGGAGTAATATCGATGCGGGCGAGCTTGGCGATGTGTTTTACTTCTTCGCGATTTAACATAAACAATACTTTAAATACAGTAAGTATTTCAATAAATACAAGTTATCGAATATTTTCTGTTTAGTAAACCATAGTATACGAATACTGGTGTTATTAGTATATCGTACTATACGAATCCCCCAATCCAGACTACAAATCTATTATTTTCCAGTAATTTTTTGTAGAGACGCGCCATGGCGCGTCTCTACAAAAAACCACAACCAAAGCCCTAATCTAGTAAATACATATCAACTCACCTCCCACACGTAATAATATTTCGCTGGATCATGTTGTCCCACCTCATTCACCCTATTAAAATTCATCCCCTCTTCCTGTTCGTAAAAACCCTGTGTCTCCCATACTATCGGCATTAACTCACGATAAAGATGTCCCCATTCAATAGCCTTATCTTCTATATCTACAGCATGAGAACCCCAGGAATGTCGCTCCCCCTTTCCACCAAAAAAATGACAAAGGTCTCGGCAACTGAAAAACTAAAAGCAAGGCTTGATCATTGAGATCACCTGATGAAGAAAATCCTAAATCCCGCAACAATTCTGATGCTTTTTCCCCATTTGCAACAGTAAACTGTGGTAAATCAAATTTTTTATCCAGTAAAAACTTCTTCATCTCATTAGAAATCTCTTTCCGCTCACGAGAATACTGAACCAGAATCTCACCGAACTCCTTTGCAAATCTTCCAGATACAGTTTCACAAAAATCCTGAGCTTTCTCTAAAGATATTTTCTGACGATCAGATAATTTTTCCTGATCAATTAATTCCTTTATATTTCTTCGCCTTTGCTCCAATCCCAATTTAATTTCCACTTCCAACATACTCAAGTATTTCTTATACTCCTCGGATTCCAAATGATCTTCCAGCGAATATCTTACTTTTTTCGGTTTATTATCATCCAAACCAAAGAAATCTGTCATTTTTTGAGAAAGGTCGAGAAGAGAATCTGGCCTCCTCCCAGGAATTCTTCGAGAAAGAATCTCATGCCTCAACAATAAGGCATCTCTCTTATCCAAACCTCTAAATTTTTCCAAATTCTCTGCTACAGTCACTGCCCCACCAATATCTATCAATTGTATCGCTACTTCCGCACCCAAATTCTCCTGATTTTTGAGGCATCTTTCCCAATGCAAACCCACAGAATGACAAACTGGACACATTATCACTTCTTGTCCTTCTTGATTTTCAACAATATCAATATCTTCATCTTTCATTTTTTTCTCTAACTTCCCCGTTTCTACAAGATAATCAACATGGCCAGATTCTTCAGCTTTTTTTCCTTCTCTCCGTATCTGAGCCTCAAAATTTTTTTCTGACATAAATGTTTTTTTAATTCTTCATTAATTCCATCAACTCCCCCTCCCCAATCACATTCACCCCCAATTCCCTTCGCCCTCTCCAATTTCGATCCCGCCTCTTCGCCGGCTAGGACGTAATCGGTTTTGGAAGACACAAAGGAAAATAACTTCTCAATTAAGCGGCAATGCGTAATTGTGGATATTTCTTTTGCAATTCCTCCCTTTCCGCAGATTTCAGCCCACTAAGATAAAGCCTCCCTCCCACGCTTTCAGGTAACTCCAATCCTTCCGCTGATTTCAGCCCTCTAAGATTAAGATCCCCTCCCACCCTTTTGGGCAACTCCAATCCTTCCGCTGATTTCAGCTCACTAAGATCAAGATCCCCTCCCACGCTCTCCGGCAACTCCAATCCTTTCGCTGATTTCAGCCCACCAAGATCAAGAAACCCTCTAATGCTCTCTGGCAACTTCAATCCTTCCGCTGATTCCAATCCATTTAGATTAAGATCCCCTCCCACTCTTTTGGGCAACTCCAATCCTTCCGCTGATTCCAATCTATAAAGATAAAGACCCCCTCCCACGCTTTCGGGCAGCTTCAATCCTTCCGCTGATTTCAGCTCACTAAGATCAAGATCCCCTCCCACGCTCTCCGGCAACTCCAATCCTTCCGCTGATTCCAGCTCTCCAAGATTAAGATCCCCATAATGAAATTTAATTCCGCCAGACAAAGCTTCCTCTTCCGTCATACTGATTTGTTCAGGAGAATAACCGGTTGACAAGACAAGATCTGATCTAACATCCCTATACCCCAATATCTCTTCGATTCGAGGATCTTTCTCATACCCAAATCCCTCAATCTTCGATTCGATTTCATACAAAAATTTCAAATCTTCTTTTGTCAATGATTCTCCATTCTTTTCCCTTCGATCTATTTCCGTCAGCCTTTTCATATCCTCCGATTTCTTTTGATAACCTTTTCCATCTGCAAATTCCCCCAATTTCTGATCCACAACACTGCCGATATAGGGATCCAAATTCTGTTCGGAGGCTATCCCTCTCACCTCGGCGATTTCGCCGTTTTCCATTCGAATAGCGGCTCTAGGGATAGAAGGCTTATTTTCTTTGTCCATCGAATAATAAACATAGAAATCTCCGCCTTGCAGCTACGCTTGGGCCGTCGACTCTCCCGCCGTGCACCAGCCAGTTCCATGTCCTTGGAGCGATCTGACCAGCGGCATATGATCCGAATTCTGGGGGTACTTCATCCACTCGCCTTGCGTATTCTCCAATTCACTTTCTCCCGTGGGCGTCACTTTCTCAATCGCGTAAGCATAAAGCTTTCCAAAATTAGCTTCGGCCAGTAATTTCTTGAGTTCAGGGTTTTCCGGATCCGCCTCTATCTTCTCCTTATTCACTTGTTTAGCCAAAACATCCGTCACATACGCCAAGGCTTCACGATTCAGGTCCGGAAAAGGCGCTACCGTCCCTTTATCTCGTTTCCCAAAAACATGTTTTTCCTTATCGAAAGTGGAAAGCTTCAACATCCCTTTGAATGCCCAATATTTTACCCACATCGGATAACTGTCCGAATCCGGAGAGCTAAAATAATTCACCCAATTGTCTAAAGTAGACTCTTGATCACGAATCACGGATTCCGCCAATTGTTTTTTCATTTCATCCGTAACTTCAATATCTCCATGCCCTTGTTCCCGAGCGATTCTCCTTTGCGTTTCGTAGTGACTTTCCGGAATTTCTTCCTCTTTTATGACATGCTCTTTATGATAATAATTTTTGATCCTCTCCATCACTTGCGGATCCTCTCGATGCCCGGTATGCGTTTTTTTTATCACTTCCAACCAATCGGCGATTCTCTCTGCCGGTTTTTGAGACACTTCTTCTCCCTTTATTTTTCTTCTTTTCGCCTCATGTTCTACTGAATCGGAAACATGTAGTTTTGGATTCTGTTTATGCAAAAATCCCTCTCCATAATTCTCCATATGTTTTTTATTTCGCCGCCCTAAGACAGGCTCTAGCGTGATAAATGATTATTGATTTGTAATTAATTTTTTAAACTCCCCTTCCCCCAAAATCTTCACCCCCAACTCCTTCGCCTTCTCCAACTTCGATCCCGCCTCTTCCCCCGCCACCACATAATCCGTATTCTTGGATACGGATCCGGAGACATGGCCGCCGAGTTCTTCGATTTTTCGCTTGGCTTCTTCACGGGATAAATTAGGAAGAGTACCGGTCAAGACGAAAGTTTTACCCTCCAGCTTTGAACCTTTGATTTGCGACGCGTCTCCCATAAATTCTACCCCCGCTCGGTTCAAATCTTCAAATAATTGAGATACAGTCTCGGACTGAAAATAATCGAAGAAACTCTCCCCCGATATCTCGCCGATACCGTGAATATTTTTCAATTCTTCCAAAGATATCTTTTTAACTGCCACATACCAATCTAAAACTGAATACATTTTTTCTTTAAATAAATTTTTTGAAAGCAAAAGAGCGGATTCTTCGCCAATATGACGAATACCCAAGGCAAATAAAAATTTGGAAATGCGAATCTTTTTTGAAGCTTCAATATTTTTGAGCAGTTTTTCCACGGATTTCTCGCCAAAGCCCTCCAGACCTAATAATTCGTCCTTTTTGAGGAAAAAAATGTCCGTTGGCCGATTTACCAACTTAGCATCCATGAGCCGTTCAATAATCCCAGGCCCCAGCCCAACAATATCAAACCCCACAACAAAATGGCCTATTTTCTCTTTTTCCTGTGCATAACAAGCAGAATTGGTGCAATAGGTAGCGGATTCTCTCTCTTTCCGCAGGGTAACGGACCCGCAAATGGGACAATTTTTGGGCATATGAAAAGGCTTTTCATCCCCTTTTCGCAGATCATATAAAACACTCACCACCTCGGGAATAATATCCCCAGCTTTCCGGATAATCACGCTGTCGCCGATGCGGATATCGAGTTCCCGAATGCGGTCTTCATTGTGAAGCGTGGCATGAGTAACGGTTGTACCGGCCACGGAAACCGGATTGAGAACCGCCAGAGGGGTGAGAGTCCCCAGCCGTCCCACCGATATCTCAATATTTTCGACTATAGTCGTGGTTTCTTCAGCCGGAAATTTGAATGCCACGGACCATCGGGGGCCTTTTCCCGTATACCCCAGCTGTTCTTGATAATCCCTGCGATTGACCTTGACGACCACCCCGTCGAGCCAAAATGGCACGTCTTTTTTGTGGACAGACCAATGCTTCCAAAAAGCGAGAATTTCATCAGCATTATCACATTTTTTGAAATGAGTATTGACTTTGAAGCCCAATTCCCCCAGCAATTTTAATTCCGCTTCTTGTGTCTCGGGAATCGGGAAATCGGCACGGGACAAATCATACACAAAACAATCGAGTTTACGCGATCTCGCCACAGATGAATCCAACTGCCGAATCGCGCCAGCCGCCGCATTTCGAGGATTGGCAAATAATGGCTCGTTATTTTTCTGTCGTTCCACATTCAACTCTCCGAGCACATGAGAACTCATCCACACCTCCCCCTCCACAATCACATCCACCTCTCGCTCTAATTTAAGCGGAATGCTCTCGATTGTCTTCAAATTCTCGGTCACATTCTCCCCCACCGAGCCGTCCCCCCGAGTGGCTCCCATGACAAACAATCCTTTTTTATAAGTAAGGACAATGTGAAGCCCGTCGATTTTCTGCTCAGCCACATAATCAAGGCTGTCCACCCCGAGCATCTTCTTCATGCGCGCGTCAAAATCCGCCAGTTCGGACGCGTGGAAAATATCATTGAGCGACCACTGCGGCACCTCATGCGGGACTTTTTCAAACTTCGGGAGCACCTTCCCCGCCACCCGCTGAGTCGGGGAATCCGGAGTGATGAGCTCTGGATTTTCTTGTTCCAAAACAAATAATTCATGCTTGAGCGAATCCAAAGCCGCCTCAGAAATTTCGAGTTTATTGAGGACGTGATATTGGTATCGGTGATGATTGATGAGCTTTTTTAATTTTTCAATGCGAGAGGCGATTTCGGGTTTATTCATAATCAATAAAAATTGATCTGATAAATATCATTCAAAAATAAGGACAAAAGGTAAACAAACTGCATATAAAATGGCTAGTGTAAAGGATTTTTCAATTCATTTACCTTTACCCTAGGTAAATGAATCCATTATCCAATTGATGGCAATCGATAACGAATATTGCGTTTTGATTTTGAACGAGGAACTATTTTTGTAAGTAAATTCTTTTTGACCCATCTATTAAATAACTTAGACATTTTGACCTCACTTTCTATACCAAGAACAGAACGAGCTTCTTTATTATTTATATATTTATTTTGTGTCAAGTAATTGAATACTTTATCCCATTCGCCTGGGGCTTTCTCATTCAATAATATGACTCTTAAAGAATCTTGTAGTACTGGATAGGTTAAAAAGACAGGAGGATATAAACCAACAGCATTCATAGTCTGTCGCATAGCTCGAACTCCCTCACTCTGATCCAAGTTTGGAGGATCTGGAAATTCTCTTAAATGTTTAACCAATAAATCATTACGATACCCAGTAGCACGAGCTACGCCAATATTTGAAGGAGTAATATTAAATGGCAATAATCCAGGGCTATCAATTTCCACTCGATCCTCAAAAATCTTAATTTCTATATCTCTTTTTGTATGATAATCACGATGTATTACTGCGTTTGTAATTGCTTCTTTGATTGCTCTCTCTGGTATCTGATATTGGGTCACAAAACCAGAAGGAATTTTTATTCCATTTCTTAATAGGTTCAACACATATTCATGAACCTCAATAATCTGTTTAATTATAGGACCATTGAATATTTTAGGAGTACCTATGAGATTTAAAGTCTCACGTATCATTTCAATCTTTCCTGAATATTGAAAAATACGAATCGAACATTTTGTATCCATCAAATCATTAGGATAATCAGCAAATAAAAGAACAGCAGCTCTCTTAGGACGATACTCACCTTTATTACCTAGATTAGCCAACCCAGTTTTTTCTAAAATAATTTCAATTTTATCCTCTGGAATGCCCCTCTTCTTCCTCCAAGATTCATAATATTGAGTTTGTAACAACCTCAGAGAAACATCAACAGGCTCTGTATCTGCATGCTCAAAACCTTTAATATAGGCAAAATGAACAATCTCTTGCGGAGATAATCGCCTATTTCCTTTTTCTCCTCTAATGAATACATGATTTTCAACTGCACGAAAACCATCTACTACTTTTGGAACAATAAGTTGAGCAATGCGAACTTTTTTTTCAACAACCCGCATCAATTCTGGTGGCCAAATAGAAGGAATCGGAGGAGAAATCTTTTTTACATTTTGCCCTAATTCATCATAAAATTCCAAATTCTCTTCTATACCAAAAATACGATCAAAACCATTCAATTTTGTTTTTTCAGGATCATCAATTCCTAAAAATAAAATCCCACCATCCGTATTAGCCATAGCCACAATGGATTCTAAAACTTTCTCAATCGATTCATGACGACTTCCCATTCTTTTAAATTCTATCGTTCGAGTTTCACTCGGAATTGATAAAATCTCCAACAATGTTTGTTTTCCATTATCCATAAAACAAAATTATTCTCTAATTTTTCCTCTATTCTAACACAAAAAAAGAACCCTCGCCGAGTCAGAAACTCATGCCAGGGGCATCGTCAGCCAAGAGGATTTTCAGATACGAAAAACCAAAAATTATACACGCAAATCCGCGAGCAAATTCACTCGACTGCCGGGAAGCACTTCGAGGACTCCTCTGGTGACCTCCAATTTCTCGACCAATCCATCCGAGGTCTCTAATTCCACCATCCCTCCCCGAGCGGCGGTCAGATACGGAACGTGATGATCGAGCACAGTTAATTGGCCAATATCCGTCCCCAAGGTCAGCCGGACCAGTTCTTTTTCGAGATATTGTTTTTTGAGTGTGTAAATACGAAATATCATAAACTATTTCACCTCCGAGATACCTCCCTTCATATAAAATGCTGCCTCGCCGACAGCGTCATATTTTCCTTCCAAAATCGCAGCAAATCCTTCAATAGTATCTTCAATCGGCACAAACTGGCCGGGGATACCCGAAAAAACTTCGGCCACGAACATGGGCTGGGAGAAAAAACGCTGGATTTTGCGGGCTCGGGACACGAGCAATTTGTCGGACTCGGACAATTCTTCAATGCCCAAAATCGCGATAATATCTTGCAATTCTTTATAGCGCTGAAGTACTTTCTGAATTTCTTTAGCCACTTCGTAATGGCGCTTACCCACAATGGCTGGGGATAAGGCGGTAGAAGTCGACTGGAGAGGATCGACAGCCGGATAAATACCAATTTCAGTCAGAGGGCGAGAAAGTACGATGGTGGAATCCAAATGAGTGAAAGTCGTAGCCGGAGCCGGATCGGTAATATCATCGGCCGGCACATACACGGCCTGCACCGAGGTGATGGATCCTTTCTTGGTGGTGGTAATGCGTTCTTGAAGCGCGCCCATTTCATTGGCCAAAGTGGGCTGATAACCCACAGCCGAAGGGATACGGCCGAGAAGAGCGGAAAATTCGGAACCGGACTGAGAAAAGCGGAAAATATTATCAATAAAGAAAAGCACGTCTTTCCCCTCCTCATCACGGAAATATTCAGCCATAGTGAGAGCCGAGAGAGCCACGCGGAAACGAGCGCCGGGCACTTCATTCATTTGGCCGAAAACGAGAGCCGTCTTGGCAAGCACACCGGACTCTTTCATTTCGTGATACAGATCATTTCCTTCACGGGTACGTTCGCCGACCCCCGCAAACACGGACACACCTCCAAATTTCGCGGCCACATTGCGCATGAGTTCCATGAGAAGCACGGTTTTTCCCACACCCGCGCCACCAAAGAGGCCGGTTTTGCCGCCTTTTACAAAAGGCGCGATCAAATCAATGACCTTGATGCCGGTCGGGAAAATTTCCACTTTTCCGGACTGATCGGCAAAAGACGGCGCTTCTCGATGAATCGGCAGATATTTTTTGAATTTCCGGTCCGTTCCATCGAGTAATTTTCCAGTCAAATCAAACAAACCGCCCAAAACTTCGGGACCCACAGGCACGGAAAGAGGCGCACCTGTATCCACAGCCAGGTCTCCACGGCAAAGACCATCCGTGCTGGCGAGCGCCACCGCGCGGACCTTTCCGGGCTCGAGATGAGCAGCCACTTCAGCGAAAATTTTCTTGCCTGTTCCTTCCAGAATCAAAGCGGTCAGAACTGTGGGCAAGGTTGATTCCACAGGAAACTCAACATCCACGACCGTCCCCAATATTTGTATAATTTTTCCTTTATTAGCCATATGACTTGACGAAGTTATGTCGCACGACGTCCTTTTAAGTGCGACGCGCGGTTTTTTAAAAAGATATTAGTTCATACTGCCCGCCACAATTTCCATAATTTCTTGGGTAATCGCTCCTTGGCGCATTTTATTATATTGAAGTGACAACTCTCTCCCCACCTCTTTGGCATTTTCCGAGGCCTGATTCATGGCCAGAACGCGGGCGGAATGTTCCGCGGCATTGGCATGGAGAATCAGATAATAAAGACTCAGATCCACCAAATTGCGGCTGATCGATTCAAGTAGTATCTCCGCAGAAGGCTCGATTTTGAACTCAAAAGGAAAGGTATGGCTCGCGGCGGGACTCTCATATTCAGAAAACTTGCCAGACTCAGGAATGATGGTATCCATGAATTTCTGGATAGACTCTCGTCCCAGCGGCAATACATCTAGGGCTTCGAATCTCTGCTTGAGCGTGGTACGGAAGTGACCCGACACAACCGTTACCCGGTCCCATTGTCCCTGGGTATAGCCACCCACAACCCAATCGAACAAAGGTGTCATGAGGTCTCGATCCACGAAATCGCCAAATCGGAAAAAAGAAACGGACACCAGCAATTTTCGGCGTTCCAAATATTCTCGCGCTTTTTTCCCAACCGCCGCAAATACTAAAGCGGACACATCGGATTCTTTGGCTAGAAAGGCATCAAAGGCACGGAACACATTGGTATTAAAAGCCCCTGCAAAACCGCGGTCAGAAGCAATGAGCACAACCAATTTTCTGGATACGGAACGCACGACCATGAGACTAGGCAGAGTCGTGGTTTTGGACAATAAATAATCCAAAAGCCCCAAAGCTTCCCGAGCATACGGACGAGAAACCAAAGATAAAGCCTGGCTTTTTCTCATTTTGACGGCAGCCACCATTTCCATGGCCTTGGTTATTTGCCGTGTGCTGGATACCGCCTTCATTCTGCGTTTGGTTTCATGTCGAGAAGCCATATTTTATTTAGCTTTTGTGGCAAGACCCGCAATAAAAGCCGTCAAAGCCTCCTTGATCTTGGCTTCGATTTCGGGAGTGATCTCTCCTCCGGCCGCAATAGGATCCAAAATATCTTTCTGCTTGAAATCTTTGAAATATTGATAGAGTTTCGCTTCCGTGTCTCGAACGTGATTGTCTGGAATGCCATCCATAAAGCCATTAGTCGCGGCATAAAACAAAATCACCTGAAACTGAAATCCGAGCGGATCGCCGTTGGTTTGCTTCAATGCTTCAGTGAGAAGTTTTCCTCGCTTGATTCGCTTAGTGGTGGCTTCATCAAGTTCAGAAGCAAATTGCACGAAAGCCTGGAGTTCGCGGAACTGAGCGAGTTCCAGACGGATTTTCCCGGCCACCTTTTTCATGGCCTTGGTCTGAGCCGCAGATCCCACGCGAGACACGGACAAACCCACGTTCACCGCGGGCCGGATCCCCTGATGGAACAAATCAGCTTCAAGATAAATCTGTCCGTCCGTGATCGAAATCACATTGGTCGGAATATAGGCGGACACGTCGCCCAGCTGGGTTTCAATGATTGGAAGAGCAGTGATGGAACCGGATCCTTTTTCCTTTGACAGTTTAGCCGCGCGCTCGAGAAGCCGAGAATGCAGATAGAAAATATCTCCGGGATAAGCCTCGCGTCCTGGTGGACGGCGGAGTAGCAGTGAAATCTGGCGATAAGCCACCGCATGTTTGGACAAATCATCATAGGCAATGAGCACATCGCGTCCTTTTTCCATAAAATATTCGCCGATGGCCACACCCGCGTAAGGCGCCAAAAACTGAAGAGGAGCCGCATCGGTGGCGCTGGCGGCAACGATAATAGTATATTTCAAAGCTCCCGCATCTTCGAGGGTGCGAGCGACGCGGGCAATGGTCGACTGCTTCTGACCAATGGCCACGTAAATACAAATCGGGAGGGGGTGACGAGTATCATTTTGCTGATTGATAATGGCGTCCAGAACCAAGGACGTTTTGCCGGTCTGGCGGTCACCAATAATCAACTGTCGCTGTCCACGGCCAATGGGAATCATGCCGTCAATGGCCTTAATGCCGGTGTGCAATGGAACTTTCACAGATTCGCGGTCAAGCACTCCGGGAGAAGGATATTCCACCAGTCGCTCCTGGGTCTTCCCATCTTTCGGAATCATGCCCTTGCCATCAACAGGCTCACCCAAAGCATTGACCACTCGGCCGATGACAGACTCGGAAACAGGAACCGACAAAATCTGACCCCTAGGAGTGACTTTTTGGCCCGCGCGAACCGCAGCAAAAGAGCCCAGCACTACGGCGCCGACTCCATATTCTTCCAAATTGAAAACCGTCGCGGTCACGGGCCCTTTTTCTGTTTCGATGGAGAGCATTTCAGACATCTGCACATTGCGGAGCCCAGAAATCTTGACCACACCATCGGACAGTTCTTCCACCACGCCCATGGACTGGCTTTGTACTTCCACAGAAAAGGCATCAATATTTTTTTTCAGTTGTTCGATAATTGCTTTTGACATGTATTTTTTATTAGAAAGACATTCATTAAAAATAGAATGATCCTAATAATTTAAAAGGCGAGACAGCTGATAACCCAAGCTGCCATCGATCATTGCTTCTCCATCCACCACGATTTGGATGCCAGATACAAGTTCGGGCTTTAATTCCACCTCGACAATGGACTCTTCTCCAAAACGTTTTTTCAAAATGGCTAATAATTTAGAATCAGGCTCTCTGGCTGAAATAATCTTAATATGATGCAAGCCTTCTCGAGCCAATAGCTGAGATCGAAACGAACGAATAATCTGTTGTTTTTTTCCCAGCATTCCGTCCCGAAAAAGAATTTTGACCCAATTATTCATCAAATAAGTAGCCTCCTTAGGAGACTGAGCCATCAAATCGAGCAAAGAAGACACATATTGATCCACCCGATATTTCATATTATTTCTTCTTTAGCTCGCTAAAAGCTTCTTCGACGAGGCGAGCGTCAAAGGCCTCGGGGTCTTTTTTGGCAATCTTAAACACGACCGAACGAATCAATTCTTTGGCCTGACCCAAGAGGAGAGCCTCGGATTCTTTCTGAGAGGCCAGCATCCGCGCTTCGGCATTTCGAACCAAATCCGCGGCTTTGGCTTCGGCCTTGGCCACGAGAGCCACTTCCTTTGCCACGGCATTCTTTTCCATATTCCTCATCAATTCTTCAGCCTTCGCGGTCGCCTCCGCAAGACGGCTTTGTTCTAATTGATTGATTTCGGAGAGCCTTTTAGTCGATGCTTCCGCGTCTTTGATGCCCTGCTCTATTTTTCTCGATCGATCCGCGAGCATGTTCAAAACGGGCTTATAGACTGTGATCTTCAAAATAAAAAGCAATAGCAAAAAATTCACCAGCTGGGCCGTGAATAATCGCCAATCCAAACCTAATTTGGAAACAAATTCTTCCATAATTGAGAGCAAAAAATCCCTCCCCATCCCTCTCTTTGACAAGGGAGGGGGTAACAAACCTCCCCCTTGTCAAAGGGGGACTGAGGGGGATTTGTTGCTAAACAAATTTCAAAATCAGAGCCATAACCAATCCGTAAATAGCCAAGGCTTCGGTGAAAGCAATAGCCAAAATCATATTGGTCTGGAGTTTGGCTGCGGCTTCAGGATTTCTTCCAAGAGCCTCATTAGTCTTGGCGCCGATCATACCGATACCAATAGCCGGGCCGATCGCACTGCCAGCCATAATAATAGCAATGGCCAAAAATTTCATTGATTCTGCTTCCATATAAATAAAACTTAAGATTATTAAATAAAAATGGTTGTCATGGTGAGCTTGTCGAACCATCATCCCGCATCAGGGAGATCCTTCGACAGGCTCAGGATGACAGCAATCAGTGCGCCTCATCTGCTCTCGCCATAGCAATAGCCACAAGAGTCAAACATGAAAATACTAATGCCTGCACAAAGCCTACGAAAATTTCCAAAAAAATAAAAGGGAGCGGAACCACGAGCGGCACCAGAAAGGCCACGACCATAAGCAAGACTTCGCCCGCGAAAATATTGCCAAAGAGACGAAAAGAAAGAGAAATCACACGAGTGAATTCAGAAATCAATTCGAGAAATCCCACGAAAGTATAAATAGGGTTCTTAAAATTAAAAAATTTATGGCTGTACTTCATGAATCCCAATGAAATCACTCCAGCCACCTGGATGAGCAAAGCCGCAAATACCGCCAAAGCCAAGGTAAAATTGAGATCCGCTGATGCCCCGCGGAAGAGCGGCACCAAAACCGATTCATGGCCATGACTCTCCCAGATTCCAATAGACCCGACTCCGGGCAGAAGCCCCATCCAGTTCATGCCGAGTATCCCCAGAAAAATCGTCGCGACGATTGGGAAATATTGAGCCGAAACCGCCCTCCCCCCCAAAATCCCGTCCATCATCCCCAAAATACTCTCGACTATCCATTCGAGAAAATTCTGTATCCCTTTTGGAACCAAAGAAAAGTGACGCCGAAGACCCATGGTCAAGAGAGTCACCAAACACAAAAAAACAAACCCGGTCAGTAAGGAGTTGGTTACAGGAAAGGATCCTATAAGGAAGAGTTCTTCAGCTTTTAGCGAGATTTCGAGCATAGTCTAGCAACATAAGCAGTTTTTTATTATATAGATTTTTAGATTTCTTTCAAGGGTCCATTTTTTTACAAATCCCAAGGCTCCACCACCGGCAAGGTGATCTCCAGTCCCTGCCTGCCCGTCGAAAAAGACCCCAAAGAACGGACCGTAATGGGTAGTGGAATGGTCACTTCGGAGCCTTCTGACGGAGCGGGAGTAGAGAAGGCTTTGATTTTCATATTATTGATATCATCGCCCAAGGCTTGGATCAGGATGCGATAGGCATGGGCGGTGTCCAGACTCTGGAGCACGAGTGGATCGCAGGGTTTATTGGAGCAATTGTGAATCTCGGTGCGAGTCTGGATGAAAGAGGCGCCGTCCCACTCGTCATAAATCACCTTCATCACCGACCCCGCGGCCCAACGGATTTCCACGGATCCCGCGCCACCCGCATCTCCCGGAACCAGACGATCATAAATCCCAATAGAAACGGAATGATCGAGTGGTAAAAGATCCAAGAAAAATTCCTGCGTCTGATCCTGGACCGTGCGACTCCAAGAAGCGCCATTGTCCAGCTGCAAGGTAGCACCATTCAGATCTATTGGATCCGCTCCCTGCTTGCGCAATTGAAATAAAGCCTCTTCCAAGCCACTTTCACCGGCAAAAAAAGACAAAGTCGCATTTTCCAGGTCCTTGGAAAATTTTATTTCACGTAAAACCAAGGACCCCACCAAAATAGACGTCGCCAAAATAGATGAAACGATCAAGAGCGACATGAGCAGTAAGGTCCCTTTTTGATTGTTAAAAATAGTGCCCATATCATTATCGTTTATATAAACGGCTGGTTACCGTGGTTTGCAAGAAGGTCAAATTGCGGAAATCAGGATTGGGATGAGACGATTCAAGGCTCAAAACGATAGTGACGGACGGCTGAATATTCGACAGGAATGATCCGCCGAAACTTTCATACGGATTCTGCGAGGGGCGAATATAAAATTTGAGACTCTCAAGGCGCACCCCGCTCGAGGTGATGCTGTTCCATGTGGCGCCCCCATCTAGAGACAAAGCCAAACAAGGCGAACTTTCCGCGTCCGGACAAATCCCGGGCTCGGCGAGCTCGTTTTTGGACGAGAATATAATGGGATTATCTTGGCGGTCTAGAATCGCCAAGGTCTCGACCGGAACCGGAATTGCCGCGCCGTATTCAGCAAAAGAATAATCAATCGTGCCGCTGCGAATATATTCCGATAGACTCCCCAACACAAACCGCGCGTCTGACTGTATTTTCCCCCCGAGAGCCACCCTCTGCTGGGCCCGGCTAGACGACAAAAACACCGTGGTGCCGATCGTCATGACCGAGACAAAAAGCGACACCGCCATGAGTATTTCGATGAGCGTAAATCCGTTTTTCATAATAAGCTGGGCGCTATCGCCAATCAAATAAACGTTCTTCCGAAATGATCGAAGAAGGCTTGCCTCGATCGATCCACTGGACCTCAGAGAGGACTTTTTTCTCATTCGCGCTGATATTCTCTATCCGAATGAGGCGCCGATACGGAGTCGCGACCGAACCGACCGGCTGGGAAGAGGATTGCAAAAACAAACGCCCCTTCCTCCACAAAATAGCTCCTGCCTCATCCAACGCATTGACTCCAAAATCAAACGAAAAGTTATTCCCCGCCTCATCGAAAACCAAAATAGCCGTATTATCCGCTCCGGCAATATCCGTATCCCACGCCGCCCCCCTCAAATACGCGCTATCTCGGAGCTCTCGAACCGCCTCGATTCCTTCCCACGACAAAGAGGCAGCTCCAATCCGGAGAGCCGAAGAATTCGACGCACTCACATTGGACACCACCCACGCCATCACAGCCAATACCCCAACCGTGATCACCGAAATAGCAATAAGAGATTCGAGCATTCCTTGACCCGTCATAAATACAAATTAAAAATGAAAAATTAATAATTAAAAATGAAACAACAAATGAAAAACTAATTTTTTTTAAAAAAAGGCCGTTACATTTTTAATTTTGAATTTTTAATTATTAATTTAATTCACACTTATCTGCCCCGTCTTCTGATCCAGCCTAATGGTCGCCGTGGAATTATTCTTCAAATTGCGGAGCAGCACACTGACAAATCCGATATTCGAACAATCGCGGTTGACACACACCGAGGGCAGCGGCGGCTTGAATACGACCTCGGTCGGAGAAATGGGAGACACGGACTCGACGATGATGTCCTCCGGAAGAATGTATTCCTCTCCCCGCATTTCTTCCACTCCGTCAAAATCCAGCTCGCCGTCGAGATCCCCAAATACCGTAATCTGACAAGGCGATACCGCGCATACCTCCAGGAAAATACCGTATCCCCCACTGGGAACCTGATCGATGCCCTCTACGAACCAGGTTTTTCCATGCTGGGCCCAAAACTGAGTTTTACGAAATATCTCCCCCACATTCTGGGCTGACAATTTGAGCACTCGCTGATTCTCGCCTCCCCGGAAATTCGCCAAAAACAAAGTTGAAATCATGGCAAAAATAGTAATCGATACCATTAATTCCAAAAGAGAAAAGCCTTTTTCATTCGTAAACATAAACATTTAACCAGCAATAAATTGTCCCCATAATTCTAAAAATCGGCTTTCCCAGAGCAGAACCATGATGGTCGCAGCGGACAGAAAAGTCCCGAAAGGCACGGCGCTGGAAAGCTGTTTTTTCCCCAGAGCGATGAGCAGTATGCCGAAGAGCGCGCCCGTCCAGTAGGACAAAGCCAAAGCGACGAGCGTCCCCTTCCACCCGAGCATTACCCCCATCAATACGCCCATCCTGATATCTCCCCCTCCGATCCAGCGGCCGCGGGAAATGATAAATTGTAAAGCGAAAAATCCACCCGCGATCGCAGCGCCCAATAAAAGATCACCCCAAGAAAACCCCAAAAATATATTAACGAAAAAAAAGAAAACAATACTGGGCAAGGTTATTTTATCCAAAATCAGATAATACTTTAAATCGTAGAGAAAAATAAAAACTAAAACACCCAGGGCTAAAAGATCTCTCATCAAAAATAATAGTGGGCCTTCCATGCCAGCGCCTAACATACCATCGAGATAACGTAGAGAAAATAAAAATGCCAATATTCCACAGACAAGCTCGACTCCAAAATATTCCAAAGCGATTTTTTTCTGGCAATAACGACAGCGTCCACGCAAAAAGAAAAAACTGACAAGAGGAATCAAGTCAAGAATCCCCAAATAATGATGGCACTCCGGACACATAGATCTCCCCATGATCCAATTTTTCCCATTGTGAACCCTCCACACGCAGGCATTCACAAAGCTGCCAATACAGGTGCCTAAAATAAAAAAAAATAGACTGAACATATGATGAAATAGTAACATAAAAACGCTTCTTCCAAAAAAGAAAGAAGCGTTTTTATGGAATAGGGAAGACTAGTTGATTCCTTCTGGAGTCGCAACGCGATCTCCAGCATCCAGTCCAGTGCTGTTCGTTTCAAGCTTGAATTCCAACTTATAAGCGACACACTCCCCCAATACCGCACATTCGGTGCGATCAGCTTTCAGACCCGTATACTTATAATCCTTGCCTCCTGGCAATGGATTTTTGGGGACTTTGCCCATATAAACGCTTTTGAGAGCTGGATCAGCAGCAGCCACGAATCCATCTTCTGATAAAACGGATCCTGCGCCAGCCCCCAATACCAATCCTCCGGCAGCCACGAGCGGATACCCATTTTTATCGCTGTAGAATAATTCTACGGCTGTTTGCAGCTGGCGGATATCCGATACGCGCTTGGCGTCTCTCGCTTTGACTCGAGCGGATCCCAAAGCCACAATGGCTAAAGTAGATAGTAGTCCAATAATGGATACCACCACCAGCAATTCAACGAGTGTAAAACCCTTTTGATTCACTTTCATAATATCACCCCCTTTCATTTCAAAGATGAAATGAAAAAAATTAAAGATTAAAATATTTAAATTTCCCGCCTAAGGCGGATGCGCCTTTGTCGCAAAATTTCTATTATTTATTATAAAAAATGCCCATGAATAATTCAATAAAACTTTCAAGAGAGAGCAACAAATCCCTCCCCAACCCTCCCTTTGACAAGGGAGGGAGTAACACAGCTTCCCCCTTGTCAAAGGGGGATTGAGGGGGATTTGTTGCCTACAGCTGGCTTGCCAAATTAAACATCGGCATGAGCACAGCCGCCACCATGCCTCCCACTCCTACCCCCATGATCACCAAGATGAGAGGCTCAATGAGAGAAACCAGATTCGCAATCATATTATCGAGCTCGCGGCCATAAAAATCCGTCATTTTATCGAGCACTTCTTCGAGTCGCCCAGTCTGTTCTCCCACACTCAGCATATTGGTAAGCATATTGGGGATCACCGGACTCTTGGCGAAAACCGTAGAAATGGAATTGCCATCCTCGACTTCTTTAATCGTATTCAAAATAAGTTCTTCATAAATACGGTTTCCCACAAGACCAGCCACGACAGTCAGAGCCAAGGTGAGCGGGACCTTGCCCACGATCAAAGTGGAAAGGCCTCTCGTGAATCGCACCAAATAAATTTTCTGAAACATGTTCTTGAAAATCGGAATACGCAAGAGCAGCCAATCTTTATTTCTCTGACCCTCTTGGGTCCTAAAATAAAACCGCGCCCCTACAATCCCGCCGACGACAAGCAGCACCACCACCCACCAATAGCTCACCATGAAATCACTCACGGAAATAAGAATACGTGTGGATAAAGGCAGCTCGCTTCCCAAATCTCGGACCAGCTCGGTGATTTTGGGCACCACCCACACCATCATGATGATGCCCACTACAAAAAGGCCGGTCAAAATGAAAACAGGATAAATCATGGCGCCCTTGATTTTACTCATGAGATCATAATCTTTCTCCTGCTGATCCGCGAGAAATGACAAAACATCCCCCAATTTTCCAGACGTCTCTCCGGAACGGACCATATTGACGTAAAAATTGTCGAATACCCCGGGATGTTTGGCAAAAGCCAGACTCAATTTGCTTCCGGCCTCAATATCATCAGCGATTTCAGAAACAATGCGCTTGAGGCCCACGCTTTCTGTCTGCCGCACAAGAATGCGAAGAGCTTTGACAATAGGCAGGGTAGCGCTGATCATCACCGAGAGCTGTCGCGAAAAAATCACCACGTCTTTTCTGCCGACTTTCGCGCGAAACTCAAACCCCACCAGCCGCGACAATATATTCGAACCGCGCGGCGTAATGGACACGACAAAAATACCTTCATCTTCCAGAAGTACCGAGGCCTCTTCCTCGGATCCCGCCTCCACCACCCCATAAATTTCCGCCCCGTCTTTTTCAGTTCCTTTGTAGTCGAACAACATAAGAAAATTAAGAATGAAAAATTAAGAATTAAGAATGGAACAGCCTAAGGCTCATTTTTCATGGCGATCCTCATGCTACACAAAGAAGCTTCTTTTTTAATTCTTCATTCTTAATTTTTCATCCTTCATTCATTCTACGTTCTCATCACCCTTAGCACTTCCTCAATCGTCGTATTTCCCTCGAGAGCCTTGAGGAAGCCGTCTTGTTTCATGGTGATATAACCATGATCCGCCAAAGCATTAGAAAATTTTTCAATCGAAAAAGAACTGGCCAGCATATCTTTGAGAGGGCCTTCGATCATGAGTACTTCCGCAATCACGGTTCGGCCTTTATAGCCAGAATTGCCGCATTTCGAACATCCGGTCCCCCGATAAAAAGAGAGAGATGCAGTATTGACAAAATCAAAGGGGCAATCCTCTTTTTTGAGGATTTTCAAATTCTCGATCATCTCGGACATCAGATCACCCGGAATGGGACTGGGCTTTTTGCAATGCTCGCAAATCTTCCTGACCAATCGCTGACCAATGATCGCCTCCATGGTCGCGGAAATGAGAAACGGCTCTACATGCATGTCCATCAGGCGCGGAATGGCGCCAATCGCACTGTTGGTGTGGAGGGTCGAGAATACGATGTGGCCCGTGAGCGCGGCGTGAATGGATAATTCCGCGGTTTCCGTGTCGCGGATTTCGCCTACCATGATCACGTCCGGATCCTGACGGAGAAGGGAACGGAGTCCTGAGGCAAAAGTGAATCCCACATCCGCATTGACCTGAGACTGATTGATGCCGGGAATGAAATATTCCGGCGGGTCTTCAAGGGTGACGATATTGACATCCTCCCCATTGAGCATATTGAGGAGAGAATAGAGTGTGGTGGATTTCCCTGATCCCGTAGGACCGGTGACCAATATTTCGCCGTGGGATTTCTGTATGGCGCCGGCGATCAGTTCGACAAATTTCTTCCGGAATCCCAACTGCTCGAGGGTGAGAACGACCCCGCTTGTATCCAAAAGACGCATCACCACTTTTTCTGTCTCCACCAGCGGCAAAATGGACACGCGTAAATCCGCGGACAGCTTGCCCAGCCTCATTTTGATTCGCCCATCCTGGGGCCTCCTCGTCTCGTCGAGCTTAAGATTGGCTAGAACCTTGATGCGAGAAATCACGGCGGAATGAATATAGGAAGGCAGAACCAAGGCCACGCGCAAAATACCATCGACGCGAAAACGAACCTTGGACCCTTCGGCTGTCGGCTCAATATGGATATCTGACGCCCCCCCATCTACTGCATACTTAATAATGACCGACACTATTTTTGACACCGGCGCGCTTTTGATTACCTGCTCGAGATTGGAGGCATCAAGATCTTCTTCAGCCAAATCCTCTTCCTGGCGGTATTTTTCCTTGGCAAATTCTAGCACTTCTCCGACCTCTTCTCCCAGCACCCGATACCGTTTTTGAGCCAAGGCGAAAGAAGCCGGAGAGATCATGTGATACACGAGGGTCCAGCCATTTTTCTTGGCCAAAAATTCCATAGCTTCCACAGCTTTGAAATTTTTGGGGTCCACCAAAGCCAAATCAATTTTATTCTCCTTCCTTCCAAAAGCCACTACCCCATAGGTGCGGGATGTTTCTTCCGGAACTAAATTCAGGACCGAATTCTCGATTTTCCGGTCCGCTAAATTGATATAGGCCAAGCCGTATTCCGCGGCGCAAAAAGCAGTCAGAACTTCCGCGTTTACCCAATTTTTTTCAGTCAAAACACGCTCCAGATCCACTTTATCTCTCTGGGATATCTGGAGAGCCTCTTGGGCATCCGCGCGGGATATTTTTTTCCCGGCAATCATTTTTTCAAGCATCTCGGGCGTGATCATAAAAAATTATTGAAGTCCAAAAAGATCCTGCTTCCCCAAAGCCCGAACACGAACTGGCACATCGCCATAAACCCTCATTTGCAAGGCGCTTTTTTCCTCAAGAAAAGCCTGATCAATTTCCGTGTTCAGCTTTCGTCGGGTGACTGTAGCCCCAGAACCAGTCTCACTCTCTGAAATATCCACATTCACTGGAGATAAAAAATTCGTATACAAAAGATACCCCAAAGCTCCAAAAACCAAGACAAAGAGGAGTACTAGTACCGTATTTTTTGAAGAGGATGCTTTCTTTTTGATCAACATATCCAGATGACTTTCTAGAAAAAGACGATTATTTTAAGTAATAAGTTCGAATCACAAAGCGCAGTTCTCTAGCTTTAGGGGAAAAACTAAAATTGACCACATCCAGAACTCGCAGAGAATTTTCCAAAGCCTGGAAAAATCGCTTGAGGGATCCATAATCCGCCCCCGCCAAGGTCAAGGTAATATTAGCCAAAGCCGGCGTTGCCTCGCCCCCTCCGAGAGCAGGAACCGTAAATACCGATGGATAAAAACCACTGATCCCCGGAGAAAATTTCTTGGATCCCGCCCCCTCCGCCTCCGGAGCAACATCAATCCCTAGAAGCCTCATTCCATTCTCGCGGGCAATAGCCTCTAGGGACACAATCAAATCGGAAGACCTCACGCTACCGGGCAATAGAATATCCATTTTTCTATTGAGAATTTCGGAATATTTCTGATAAGAAGCATGCTGAATCTTCAAATCACGCAGATATTTCTCCGATTCTTCCCAGCGAATAGTGCCCAAGCGAATATCTTCTTTCATTTTCAAGATCCGCGTCCATTGGGGTGAAAAAACAAAGGCATAAAACAACCCGATCACAATCAAAGACAGGGATATAAAAATCGAGACCCGGTGAATTCTGAGCTTCTCCAATATTTTGATAGTAGATAATGTATGAGCCATAAATTACTTAGCAGGAGATGCCAAGGCCTTATCGGGAACCGACACAAAGATTTTAGGATCCGCTTCAACCAACATCTCAAACCGAACCACATTTTTCGGGAAATCAGGAGACAATAATTCTTCAGCGGAAAGTTCGGCGACTTTCACGCCGGATACCGCTGCTTTCTTGACCATGGGCAAATTTTCAAAAGCCAATAATTGTCTGGCCACGGATTCAAAATCCAATCCATATCCCGAAATAACGGCCGAAGAACCCAAGGACCCGGCAAAATTCTGATAATAAATAGTGGGGAGCGTATTATCTTCCAAAATCTTGAACAAATGCGTCCAGTACACATGATGAGATAAAATGCTCTTTGAAATTGCCAAACGCGACTGGAGAGAGGCCGTTTTTTTGGCGGTTTCGTCGTATACCTTGATCTCGGACTCGATTTCCTTCAGATTGAACTCAATATTGGCCAGTTCACGCGCTCGGCGATTGGAGTAATAATCTAGTCCCAAAAAAAAGGCACCCAGTCCCAAAAACAAAATAACCAAAAGCAATATCAATTGAATAATAATGGCTTTTTGCTCCACGGGAGAAATTTCCCTCAAATTCTGAGGGATTAAATTAACATCCAGACCTTCCCCAATTATTTTTTCAGATACAAGGGTCTTGGCCTTCTTTTTCCGTTGAACCTTGCCTGTCTGTCCAAAAACAAACACCTCTTCGGCGGATTTTTTCCCCTGCGAAGCGTCAGCCTCTTTTTTTGTTATATTTTTGTTTGTATTTTGTGGAACTAGCATGAAAAAAGGACTAGCTGGTTATTTCTCTCATCCCTAATCCAATGGAAATCGACAGTTGCGGCCCGATTTCCTCCAGTAAAAATCGAAGGTCTTCAGGATATAAAACTCTCGCCCACGGATCTCCCACATAAACCTTAGTATCGAACAATTTCTCCAGATACGGTGCAAGATAAGCCAAGGTCGCACTGCCTCCTGTGAGTACAATTCTCTCGATTCGAGAAGACGCATTGCCAGATAAAGTGATCTCTCCTGCCTGATTGGCCACTAAAGAAAAAATATACTTTATTTCATTGACGATTGGAGCCACCGACAATTCGACATCCTTGGGCAGCTGGGAAGATTCCTTATGATAAAGCGCCACAAATTCTGAGAAATCTTTCTTAAACTGCTCAGCCTGCCCACTTTCAATGCCCAGCACTCTCTCGATTACTCGCGAGACGTTTTTCCCCCCGGAATCTACTCCGCGGTTGAGAATCGGAACCCCCTGCTCTACGAGAGAGATCGTCGTATTCACCGCACCCAAATCGACCAGCATCGCAAGAGCCGGATCCCTTCCCACCAAAGACCGGATCATGGCAAAAATTTCTGGCTCGAGATTGAGCAAATTAAGCCCCGCATGTTTGAAAATCGTGACATATCGGAGGACGAGCGAAGCGGGTGCGGCAGTGAGCAATACCTTGATAAAATCTTGTTTCTTCTTGGCGATTTTAATATTCGTTCCATTGTCATCTGAGTCCACCACTCCGACCGTTGCCCCCACTTCCACATCCAGTTTTTTCCAGTGAAACGACATTTCTTCCAGCGGCAGAGGGATCAATTTCTTGGCCTCACGGCTCACAGCTCCGGGCAGATCTTTTTCGGACATGAGGGGCAAATTGATAATGGAACTGAATACATCAAAGGTGGGAAGCGCTGTGATCACGCGGTCGCTCGAGACCTTGGCCTTGGCGCATAAATCCTTGATTAACTGACCCAATTTGACCGGATCTTCCTCGGATTCCAACCTTTTGGGAGAAAAGGGCCGATCGGCAATGCCAAAAGTACGGAGCATTGCTTTTCCGCGTTCTTTTTGAATCTCCACCACCTTGATGCTTTGCCCTCCGATATCAATCCCTAAGTAGCTATTGGGTTTGGAGGAAAATAAGGACATAATAAATCACAAGTTACTCAGCCAAAGGCTGATGCGCCTCTGGCGCAAAATTACAAAAATCATTCATGATTTATTTTAACATAATTTCTCGCCAAACAAGAAAAGCGCCTTAATTATATTTTTGGGCGATAGAAAAACAGGCGCAAATGGCGGCAGTTTCAGCGCGCAGAATCGTTTTGCCAAGAGAAGCAAAAGAAAAATCTTTTCTCGATGAACCGAGGTATTCAAATTTCTTTATTTCCGCCTCACTCCAGCCGCCTTCGGGTCCGATCCAGAGGCCTACAGATCCCTGATCACTTTTTTTATTCAATTGAATTGATTGAAGATTAGGCCCAGAATGGAAGACATAATTCATCCCCTCGCCAAATTCAGCAATCGCCTTATCCAGTGATATAGGAACAGCAATTCCTGGAACTTTAGCCCGGCACGATTGTTCCGCCGCTTCTTTGGCAATTTTGGCAAGGCGATCGGCGCGCAGATTCATTTTGACCGTGCGCTCGCTAAGAATAGGCACAATCAGGGACACCCCAATTTCCGTTGTTTTTTCCACCACCCATTCAAAATGGTCGGCTTTGAGAACCGCGCAATATAAAACCAATCGAACCGGAAGTTCATTTTTATTTTCAATCGACTGCACGGAGTGAACGGACAGGGCTCCTTTCGTGTAGTCATCCAATACCGCCAAAATCTCCCTGCCTCGGCCATTCCATAAAACAAAATTATCTCCCGAGGCAAACCGAAAAACATCTTTCGCTTGATGCAAAATCTCTTCGTCTATAATCTCAAAAAATTCTTGATCTAGTGGATGGTCGATATAAAAACGATGAAGTTTCATAGAAAAATCTAAAATATTTCCCCCATTTTAGCGGAAATTGGGTAAAATAAAAAACCACTAAATTTACAATCATGCCCTCCGAAATTTATATAATCACCGCACATAAAAAATAAAACAAAGTCAATATTGACTTAGAGACAATCAACATGAGATATTATCCTCAAGTAAATTTGTTCATTACCAACAAACAAAGGAGAAGTGTCATGCAACAATACCCGAAAATCGACTCTCTTATCCAAAAAGGAAAAGTGAGCAAAAGCCCCCAGGATAGTGAACAATGGTTCAAACAAGCCAAACGAAAAATCGAACAAAAGGAATGCGATTCCTTCTATGGAGAATTCACTACAGCTGAAATCAATTACTTGCAAGGAAACTCCGAAGAAGCTCTCAATTCATTGACGGAACAACTGGATGCCTTTGACAAACAACTACCCTCTATAGAAATAGATGGAGAACACGAAATGTTTACGGAAGGAATCTACCAAAAATATGTTAAATTTTGGAGCAGAGGATTCATATCCGAAGAATGTCTCCAAGGGGCCTTGAGTACTTGTAATGAAACCCTAATTATTTTAGATAATCGATGGAGTGATCCTCTGAAAACAGATATTCGTAAAATCCTGAATTTAATTGGAAAAGCTCTATGTTACCAAAAATCTTCAGATCCCCATACAAATGGCTGTAAAGGTCTCAATTACCAATTGACTAGCTTCTTTCTTGACCCCACTCACGCATCTGATATCCATCAGATATCACATACCCTCACACGACTTGATAGACATTTCGATGCCATTATTCTCCTACAGTACGGGATCCAATCCAAAATAAGTAACCAAACAACCACAACAATGTTAGAAAATCTTTATAAAATAAAAAAAATGATCTAAAAAAGCCACTATAAAAACATTAGTGGCTTTTCCAATCACGCAAACTACCCCCTATTTTTTACTGGCTTTTTTAAAATCCTCAAAGAGATCGCCTATCACCGATTTTGGTTTATCTTTATCTTTGACACCTTTTAATTTACCTTCCTCTGTATAAAATTTCGATGTCTTTTTAGAAATCCCTTCTATCTTAGGAATAGGTGCATCTACAGGCCCATTATCTACTCCACCCAACACTGTAGTAGCTTGATCCGGGGTCTTGGATTCATCCTCAACAATCACTCCCCCAAATTCTTTCTGATCTCCTAGTCCTCCTACTTTTTTCTTTTCACTACGTTCATTTTTTTCTAGCCTTGCCTGCGACGGCATATTTGCGACCCATTCCACCCTCTCCTTAGGGGACAATCCCAAAAATTCTTTCTGGTGTTCCTCCGACATCCCCATTAGTGTACCCGTAGGCACCCCCATGGTCATTTCAAGTCTTCTGAACTTCGCCGCCTGATCCTCTTTGCTCTTTACCTCTACCCCCATTTTTCCCACCCCTTTCGGCATCTGGTGAATCTTTGATTTAGGCTCTGCCTTCGGACTATTTCCAATATTGTCTAATGCTTCTCTTGATAAAACAGGTAAAACAACTTTTCTTCTAGGCTCTTTTTGAGGGGCTGTCCATATTTCTCCCATATTTTTAGAAAATAAATAATAAACATTCTACTTCCTTTTATTTTAGCGGAAAATCCACAAAACAAAAACTATCCAGAAGCTGGATTGATTCTGGATTACTTTTTTATATGACAAAAAATCCCACATTTTACGGTGGGATTTTTTGAATTAGCGGCTTTTGGACCTATTCTCAGTTTTCACTTTCAACTCCGCCTTCAACTGATCAAATTGTGGCTTCAAAAACTCCACCTCCTCAAAAACCACTCGATCTTCAGGGGTCATTTCTTCTTTGGTTTTATAGAGGTAGCCGTCGCCGGTCGATGAATTTATTACCATAAACTGAGGGATTGAAGATTCATCAACAAATTCATGCCAATTACTATCTCTCGTAAACCGAAAAATATACTTATCTTCATTTCCAAAATGGAATGTTACTGGCTTACCTAAGACAAAAATATTACTATCTACCAAAGAATAACTTTCAATATCAGTAATAATATTATCCAAAGTCTCTAGGTTACGAATAAAAATTCCATCATCAAATCTGACAGCAAGTATGCCAATACATTCAATATAATTGCCAGATCCATCCCACCCTAAGCTAGGACATTTTTTTTCTGTTGCTGGAAAATAAAACCTGAATAAATTATATCCGATAATAAAAACAGATAGCGTAAACAAAAACGAAAAAACAACAAGTAAATAAATTTTTATATTTTTCATTTGGTTTTATCGTTAAATCTTATATCTATGGCGTAAGGCTTGATTACACCAGCATCCTCACTCAAAGAGGCTATATTATTTGCCAGGGTATCTAAAGATGGATTATCTTTCAATGATTTCGCCTCAAAATTATATTCATCATGAATGAACATATGAATATTCCAATTTCCATCTTTTTTCATAGCTTCAAATATCGTCCAATGAGTGCCATGAATACCTAAAAGTAAATCCCTACTTTTGTTGAATTCTAGAGTATCCTGACCGTCATACATCTGCCAAGCATAGTCTCTTCCTAATTTTTCTAAAGCTTTTATTTTACCAGAAACAAAAGACTGATATTCAGGGGATTTTCTTACAGAATCAACAATCGGCTTATATTCATTAGTATCTGTTGCAAAAATACGTTTTGGGTTGTCTTGTAAAGAATGATTCATCAATTGCCTTGAAACATCATATCCATTCATCTGCCCTAAATATCCCTCACTCAACATTCTCCAGCCAAATCGTAACCCCGGCCGACTCACTAACATATTAAAGACAGGTAATCCAACATACCCCGTCGGATCGGTATACCTCTTCGGGTTATTCTTCGCGTAGGAGTAGAGGTTGACCTGGGCGGTGTCGAAGGCTAATTTGCCCAGCGAGCCGGAGAACAGGGGGTCGGGGCTCACGAAACGGCCGATCGCCGGATCATAATAACGCGCGTTCATGTAGAAGAGATCGCTTTCGTCTTCGTGGATGTGGCCGGCGAAGGGACGAGGGCCATGGGAGGAGTTCGCTTTCTCGCCATAGGCCGTAATTCCGCCTTCGCTGAAGCTACGGTGCGATAAATCCGTCCATATCCCAGTAGAATCAAACTTGCCCAATACGGTCTTGGCGGGATCCAAGAAATAAGTCTCCAACGAGCCATTTAAATCCGCCGTCGTCCCGCCTGTTGCGGGACTATGGCGCGATAAATCCACCCACCTCACCAATCCCCACTCAAACTCTTTTTCTATATTGCCATTTTCCAAGATACGATAATCCCCGCTCCAATACATCGTTTTCGTTTCCACGACTGAGAGATTCTCTCCCTCCCCGCTCGTCACTTTCTTCCTCTTCCACACCCGATTCCCTCCAGCATCATAGCCGTAGAATACCTCGGTATTGCCTTTCTTCCAAGATACGATTTGGCCCTTTTCATTCCAATTCAAAACTTCGGCCCCTTTGGATTCCAGTTGGCCCGATTCATCATAATCATATTCCACATCCCCTGCTTTCGTGAGCGCTTGAGGGTACGAGGGATCTAAATACTGATAATCCCCCAAAATCGAATCCCAAGTTCGGTTTCCGCCGGGGGTGTAGCGATACTGTTTTACAAATTCG
>VMEV01000001.1 GCA_007375725.1 Parcubacteria group bacterium Greene0416_36 | reverse complement strand
CGAATTTGTAAAACAGTATCGCTACACCCCCGGCGGAAACCGAACTTGGGATTCGATTTTGGGGGATTATCAGTATTTAGATCCCTCGTACCCTCAAGCCCTCACGAAAGCAGGGGATGTGGAATATGATTATGATGAATCGGGCCAACTGGAATCCAAAGGGGCTGAAGCTTTGAGTTGGAATGAAAATGGTCAAATCGCATCTTGGAAAAAGGGCAATACCGAGGTATTCTACGGTTATGATGCGGGAGGGAATAGGGTGTGGAAGAGGAAGAAAGTGACCACTGGGGAGGGAGAGAATCTCTCAGTCGTGGAAACGAAGACGATTTATTGGAGCGGGGATTATCGGATTTTGGAGACAGGTAATGCCGAAAAAGAATTTGAATGGGGATTGGTGAGATGGGTTGACTCTAACAGCTCTTTGGAGACTTACTTTTTGGATCCTGCCAAAACCGTATTGGGGAAATTTCAAGCAGATGGTTCATGGGCAGATCTTGGTGGGATTACGGCTTATGGCGAGAAGGCGAATACTTCCCACGGCACCCGCCCCTTCGCCGGCCACATCCGCGAAGACGAAAGCGATCTCTTCTACATGAACGCGCGTTATTATGATCCGGCGATCGGCCGTTTCGTGAGCCCCGACCCCTTGCTTTCCGGCGCGCTGGGCAAATGGGCGTATGAGACCGACCAGATCAACCTCTACTCCTACGCGAAGAATAATTCGAAGAGGTTTATTGATCCGACGGGGTATGCCGCCGGGCCGGGGTATTATCAAGCGAGTCCGGGGTTGAAGGAGTTCGGGTTTGCGGTGAGGCATCCAGGGATTGCTTCGAATATTGGGTTTTATCGACAGGGCTCTACTAATATTTCTACACAGTCTGTCAATTTCGCTGTTAATATGCGTTTTCCTAATGTACATCCAGAGGAAGAGCGTGGGTCATTGTTAAATGCTTTTCGGCATGTATTTTGGCAGTCTTTGATTACTGCTAAATATGGATTAAAAATTGCTAAAGAGGTTGGGAATGCCCATGAAGATAATCCTTTTGTAGATTTAGCCAATCAGAATTTTTCAGGTGATAATGCTTGGGAACAAGCAGATCAGACCGTCGATCTATTGAATAATCAGATTGGTCGTTCTATTGGATCAGCATATTCTGAGTCGACATCAAATGATCTGGCTGCTATATCTTTGATGTATTTTCATACGGCAGGTTTTTACACTGCTGAAAAAGCTGGTGATGGGGTTAAGATCATCCAGACAAGACTAGATGATAAACAGTATTTGGATTCGCGCTCTGTGGTTGATAAGGTTGGGCAAGATGGTCTCATTAAAAAGAAATAGAATAAAATATATATGGCAGATTTTATTTCGAAAAAATATATATGGGTTGGAGTCATGTTGTGTGTATTGGCTGGATCGATTATATATCGCATTATGGATTATGACTTTGAACATAAAATAGTGAATTGGATTGAAGATAGATGTGTAGATTTTAGCGATCTTTGTGTAATAAAGATGACGGATTTGACCTCGTTTAGGTGGGATGAGATGTATTTTTTTGAAAATGGGGCGATTTATAATGCCCCAGCTTTAGAAGCTTTGGGATTGAGGCCTGATCAGTACAGATTTTTGGAACGGAAAATTATATTTGTTGAAAATAAAAAAGTCATACTCCATGATGAATTGGATACTCACATAGAACATGGGCTTCCGAATCAAATATATTTTGATGTATTCAGTGGTGAAGATTATAAAGTTTATACCCCACAAACCGCTATTTTTACTGTCCAAAAAAATACAGGAGGAGATTATGGTCCAACCTATTATTTGACCCGTGTATCAAACTAGAGGCCACTAATTCAAAAAAACCCACAGCAAACTGTTGGGTTTTTTGTCATAAAAAAATAGTCCAGAATCAATTAAGATCCTGGACCTTGATAACATGTTTTTTCCATGCTATCTTATTGGTAACTATATTTCCGAAGAAATTTTTTGGTCTTTTCTCTCTCCTGTTTTTCTATTTTTGATTTTCTTATGTAGTACGCTAATACTACAAGGGGAATAATCATCAATAGATAAGGAGATACAGAAAGAACAAAAGAAATCGAAATGCCAACGAACAAATACATTTTGTTAAACATGATTGTCTCCAATCAATGTAAAAGAAGGTACAATTCTTACGTAATCTATAAGGATTATATCACAAATAAACAAAATTGTCAAATTTCTTTGGGCTCTATTTCTAGCCATTTTTTGTCCTTTTTGGGTTTCTTTTAGACTCCACCAATCTGACTCCGAGCGACATCCTGCGCAAAAAGTGGAGTTCCTCTCCCAAACTAATTCGGGAACTCCACAGGGGCCATTTCGTAACCTAATGTTATGGAGTGGCTTTTTTAATTTGGGTGTGTTTATTTTTCCAGATTTCAACTAAAATAAGGGCAATTTATTTTATAATTAATCAAAATCTGCTGGATTTAAAAAAACATATGCATATTACTTTAACCGAAAAACAATATCGCTGCTTGATAAAGACTATGGATGCGGGTTCCGGTATTTATGAAACTTTGGGTGATGAAGTTTCGGAGGAATATGAAAAACAGAGTGCGGAAATCGGAGAATTGAATGATTATCTGCTGACCTTCGCTCCGGCATTCGGAGCGGGAGATATGGTTGAAGATTTTATGGGCAGTATCATCATCAATGATCAGCTGTCGGAAGAGTGGCTGGAAGCAGAGGATGAGTATGAAAATAATGTTTTTTGGAATGAACTTGAGATGCGTCTGGGGCAGCGGGATTACGAGCGTACTATTACTAAAGCGGATAAAAAAGAGACGGCAGAACATCCCGGCAGGTATTCCAATAGGATCGATGAAATA
Source organism: Parcubacteria group bacterium Greene0416_36 (assembly GCA_007375725.1). Classification (GTDB taxonomy): domain Bacteria; phylum Patescibacteriota; class Patescibacteriia; order VMEV01; family VMEV01; genus VMEV01. The sequence goes on along the minus strand of VMEV01000001.1, from coordinate 85,538 downwards.
TACAAGGCTTGGGGCAAGGAATTTAAAGAAAATGGGATTGAGAGATTGGGGATTATTGAGAAATAATGTGGTTTTTGTTTTTCCCGATTTCCGCTAAAATGATTGAAAATCTTTTAACTCCGCATTATGTCTCACTCCCAACCATCAAAAGTAAATCCCGCTTCTCTCAATATCTCTGCTGATCAGCTGTCAGAATTAAGACGTATTTTCCCGCAGGTATTTGCTGAAAATAAAATCGATTGGGAGAAATTGAAGGCTCTTTTGGGGGAAGAGGTGGATTCTAGGCCAGAAAAGTTCAGCTTTACATGGGCGGGGAAGAGTAATGCATTCAAGGCTATTCGTGTTCCTTCTAGTGGGACTTTGGTGCCTCAAGAAAAAGAGAGCAAAAATTGGGACACCACAGAGAATCTTTTTATTGAAGGGGATAATTTGGAAGTACTCAAACTCCTCCAAGCGCATTATCGCGAGAAAATCAAAATGATTTATATCGATCCGCCGTATAATACGGGGAAGGATTTTATTTACAAAGATAATTTTACCGAGAATTTATCGGACTATTACGAGCGTACGGGGCAGGCGAGCGGCGGCATCAAAATGACTTCCAACCTTGAATCCAATGGCCGCTATCACAGCGATTGGCTCACCATGATGTACCCCCGCCTCTTTATGGCCCGCAATCTCCTCCGCGACGACGGCGTGATTTTTGTGTCGATTGATGATAATGAGGTTCATCATTTGAGGATGATTATGGATGAGATTTTTGGGGAGGAGAATTTTGTGGCAGATTTTGTTTGGAAGAGGCGCGCCTCTTCTGCTTTGGCTGATAATAATGTTTCTATTGATCATGAGTATATTTGGGTTTATAGAAAAGGTGATTTCAAGGGATTTTCAGGAGTTGAAAAAGATTATTCAGCGTATACAAATGCTGATAATAGTGAGAGAGGGGAATGGACTTTAGGTGATTTAACCGTAGGAATGACAAAAGATCAGCGCCCGAATCAATTTTATGATTTGGTTGATCCTGTAAGTGGTAACATCTTTCCTGCAAGTACAAATAGGGTTTGGTCCTATATCCCCAGTACCATGAATGCTTTATTGAAAGATGGGAAAATCTTTTTTCCAAAAGACCCTACAAAAAAGCCGATGTTGAAGAGATATAAGTCTGATTTAAAAACAGATAAAAATCCAGTATCTACGTTAATAAATAACAAAAAAAGTAATTTTTATTCTGGTTTGAATTCAGAGGGAACGAAAATCATTCAGGAATTGTTTAATTCGAAGATTATGGATTATCCAAAACCCATTTCTTTGATTAAATCTTTAATTAATCAAATTACTAGTAATGACGATATTATCCTCGACTTCTTCGCCGGTTCTGGCACCACTGCCCACGCCGTTATGGATCTAAATGCTGAAGATGGCGGAAATCGCAAATGGATTTGTGTGCAGTTGCCCGAGCAGACCGATGATAATTCCGAGGCCAAGAAAGCGGGATACAATACGATTGCTGAGATTGCTCGTGAACGTATTCGACGCGCTGGGGAGACCCTTCGACAAGCTCAGGGGGACAAGGTGAGAGATATCGGTTTCAAAGCCCTCCAGTTGTCCCAATCCAATTATCGTCAGTGGAGTGCTCCCGTCGAACAGGACGAAGAAAAACTCAAGGCACAATTAAAACTATTCACCGAAAAGCCTTTGGTTGATAATTATGAAGAAAAATCGGTGGTGTATGAGATTTTGGTGAAAGAGGGTTTTGATTTGAATGCGGAGGTCAGCCAATCGAAATTAGGGAAATTGGCTGTGTTGGTAGTAAAAGAAGGCGACAATCGAATCGTCTTCTCTTTCGCATCCAAAATCACAATGCCAGACGTCGCGTCTTTGACCTTGTCCGAACATGACACTTTCGTCTGTCTTGATTCGGCGATGGATGATACGACGAGGGTGAATGTGGGGAGGGGGGTTAGGATTAAGGTGATATAGAGAAGTATGGAACAGAAACTTCTTATTTTGTTGAGTGAAAAATTGAATTTCATCTATGTCCAATATGCGGTATATTCGAGATATTGATAATTTATTTAAGATATGACGGACCACGAAATTCTAAAAATACTTCTCGATACCCAAGAATGGCAGACTTTTGATTGCAAAAGAGCGGCGATTAAGCCGCATGATTTGTTGGAGACTGTGGTAGCTTTTGCGAATACGGAGGGAGGGACTATTGTGGTGGGGCTGGAAGATCCGGAGAAAGCAGAGAAGGGCAAGCGGCTTTTGGGGGTGAGTGAAAATCTCGATAATGTATCGGATTTTTTGAAGTTGATTGATAAAGAAATCGATCCCCATATTTTATGGACGAAAGGGGAAATAGATATTATAAATATCCACAATCAGCCCGATAAATTGATCATTTTTAATATCAGCAAAAGCAACGATGTTCATTCTCTCAAAAAAGGAGATACTTTTGTTCGCAAAGGGAGGCAAAACATGAAAATCGGATCTAGCGAAATAATGCGGCTTATGTATGAAAAAGGATCCATCAAATTTGAAAATGAAAAATCGGGGATTAAAAATTTGGAAGACTTGGATCAAAATTTATTGGATGAGTATAAAAAAGATACGGGGAGCCAGTCTCAAGATAATTGGCAATTTTTGAAAGATAACGGTTTTTCGGATGTGTCAGGGGAACATGAGTTGACCAAGGCCGGCGTTTTGCTTTTTGGTAAAAATCCGACCGTGCTTTTACGTAGCAAATGCGGAGTTAAAATTTCGCATTATTTTGGGACTGAACCAAACTATAGCGGAGAGCCAAATTTTGTGGAACGGCCTTTTAGCATTGAAGGTCCGCTTATTCAACAAATAGAAAAAACCGTACAGTATTTTAGATTGGTTGTCATGAAATCATCTCCCAAGTTGAGAGGGGCTTCTTTTGAACCCAGTTTTATGATTCCAGAATGGGCCTTCCAAGAAGCAATTACGAATGCTGTCGTTCATCGTAATTATTCTCTTCAAGATGATATTCAGGTGCGTTTTTTTGATAATCGAGTGGAGGTGGAAAGCCCCGGTACTTATCCAGGCTCCATTACTATTGAAAATATTAGAAATAATCGATTCAGTCGAAATCCGGTGATTGTCCGTACTTTGAATCGGTTTAAAACTGCGCCTAATCTGGATATTGGTGAAGGGGTGGATCGTATGTTTCGGGTGATGAAAGATCAAAATCTGTATGAGCCTCAATATATTTCCCCTGCTATTAGGCCTTTTTCTGTTTTGTTATTGTTATTGAATTTGAGGCGCGTAGAATATTGGGACACTGTGAGTAAATTTTTGGATGAAAATTTTCAAATTACCAATATTCAAGCGCGAGAAATCACTGGTATTCATGATGTATTGAAAATGTCTAAATTACTTGGGGTTTGGACCAAGGCTGGTTTATTGGAAAAGATTAGCCTATCAGAAAAAGCAAAAAAGGAAGTTTATTACAAAAAGAAAGGAAAATTCATACAGGGTCGTCTATTATCTAGGGGGGAGATAATAGAAAGTGAAAAATAGAAATCCCCTTTGTTTATATAGTTTTTTGAATGTCTCTATTATCTAGGGGGGTAGATAATAGAAAGTAAAAAATAGAAATCCCCTTTGTTTATATAGCTTTTTGAATATCTCTATTATCTAGGGGGAATTTGTAGTGTTTTTGCTAAAAATAGCCATTAAAGAAGTTATACCAAATTAGGGAGTAGCAGCCTCCCCCTTGTCAAAGGGGGACTGAGGGGGATTTGTTGTTTGTAGCATTTTTGAAAATGCTTAACGCTTATTTGAATTTGGTATAACTTTCAATTTAATATCTATGCGCTTCACCTTCACCAAAAATCAGCCTCACCAACTCGACGCAATCAAGGCGATTGTCGGGATTTTTGATGCGGGAAAAAATATATTCCAGGAGGAGAAGTCGTTTGGTCTTTCGGCTTCGGGCGCCATTATTGGCAATGAATTGGACATAGATGAGGCACTGATTTTGAAGAATATTCGCGCCATTCAAAAAGAAAATCAGATTGATCCTGTTTCTGAGACTTTGGGAACACTCGATTTTTCCATTGAAATGGAAACGGCGACCGGTAAAACTTACGTGTATCTTCGTACCATTTTAGAACTCAATCAAAAATACGGACTCAAAAAGTTTATTATTTTAGTCCCAAGTGTGGCTATCCGTGAAGGAGTCCTTAAAACAATCGAACAAACCAAATTTCATTTCCGAGAAATTTATAATGTCGGTTTTGGGGCGTTTGCTTATGATTCCAGCAAACTCTCCAAAGTTCGCGAGTTTACGCAGTCGCTCGATATTCAAATCATGATCATGACGATTCAGTCATTCAATAGTGATGACCGAGTGATGCGTCAGACTCCTGACCGATTTAGTGGAGATAGTCCCTTGGAGTTAATCGCTTCTATCCGTCCCGTGATCATTATGGACGAGCCTCAAAATATGGAATCCGAGCTTTCCAAATCAGCGATTTCGGATTTGAGGCCTCTGTTTAAAATTCGTTACAGTGCCACGCATAAAGAATTGCATAATCTCATGTATCGTCTTACCCCAGCAGATGCGTATCGGCGTGGTTTGGTAAAAAAGATTCAGGTCTTTGGCGTAAAAGAATATAATCCTGGGGCGTTTGCTTTTAAGGTTAATTCTATTGAGATTGAGAAGGGAATGTTCCCTAAAGCTAAGGTGCTAATTGAGATTAAAAATGCCGCGAAGGAGTTTGAGACCAAAGAAATGGTACTTAAAGCAGGGGATGATCTATTTCGTAAAACTAAAAATGAAAAATATACAGGGTTGATTGTGAATGATGTGAATGCCCAATTTGGGCGCGTGGAATTATCGAATGGCAATTATTACAAGCTCGAAGCTGAAACTGAAAATAAAGCTGTGATTTTCAGAACGCAAATACGCGAGACTATCAAGGCTCATTTCGATAAACAAGAGTCTCTGGGGGATTCGATCAAGGTACTCTCTTTGTTTTTCATCGATAAAGTAGACAATTACGTGTATTCTGACAGTTTGATTCGCAATATTTTTATCGAAGAATTCAATTATCTCCGAAAAAATTATCCGCGGTTTAGTCATGTGAATGTGTCTTCGGTTCACCGAGGCTATTTTGCAAGCAAAAAATCAAAAGGAGAGACTATATATCAAGACACCCGAGGGGACTCTAAGCTCGATAAAGATGCTTATGATTTGATTATGAAAGATAAAGAGCGATTGCTTTCATTTGCCGAGCCCGTGTCTTTTATTTTTTCTCATTCGGCACTCAAAGAAGGCTGGGATAATCCTAATATCTTTCAGATTTGCACCCTTCGAGACAGTCAATCTATTATGAAAAAACGGCAGGAAATTGGCCGTGGGCTTCGGCTCCCTGTAGATGTCGAAGGGAACCGTATTTTTGATTCGAATATTAATGTTTTGACCGTTGTAGCCAATGAAAGTTACGAAGAATATGTAAGTAAATTGCAGGATGAATTTCGAGAGTCTGGTTATGATGACGTTCCCGAGGCTGATAATGCAAAAGAAAAGAAGATTAAAGTAAAGCTCAATAGCAAACAGCTGGAATCCGATGATTTTAAAGAATTATGGCGGCGTATTAGCCAAAAGACCGAGTTTCAAATTCAAATTGATTCTTCAGAATTGATTCGACAATCCGTGGAAGAAATCAATAAATTGGACGTGTCTTCTATTTCAGCTCGGGTGGGGAGGGGGAATGTGTTTTTTGATGAGAAAAATCAAGTTCAAGCTGTTTTTGCTGGGCAATCGATAGGAGAAAAGCTTGAGAAATATGTCGTGGTAGGGAATATTGTTGCTCGTATTGCTAGGGAGACCGAACTCACGAAGAAGACGATTCTAAATATTTTAAATCGTGTTGAAAATTTAAGTCTTTATTTCGAAAATCCGGAGGAGTGTATTCGTTCAGTTGTGGGGATTATTCGTAATATATTCCAGAATTTATCCATGGGAACTGGTTTACAGTATACTCCAACCGGAGAGACATGGAGTGTGAGCGTTTTTGATGAATTTGAATCATTCTCTAGTAAGGTTTTGTCTGCCAAAAAAGGAGTATATGATCACACGGCTTTTGATAGCCATGGGGAATTGAATTTCATCAGAAGTCTAGAAAATAGTTCGAGCATTAAAGTATACGCAAAATTGCCACGAAATTTTAAAGTGTCGACCCCTTGGGGAGAATATATTCCTGATTGGGCAATTGTCTGGAATCCAAACCCTAATAGTGTCGGGCAAGAGCGATTATATTTAGTCCGCGAAACGAAATTTGGTTATAGAAATTTAGACCGACAACTTTCAGATATTGAAAAGCAAAAAATCAAATGCGCCGAAAAACATTTTGAAGCAATTGGATTTGATGATTTTGCTGTGGCAGAGAAAGAAAATCTAAGTGATTTATTGAAAAAATAGACTCTATTTAGTTGCGTATTTTTAACGATTTCTACATAAAAAACCCTTAAAACCTCTTCTTTTTTCCCCTCCCCAGAAGTGGGGCGTGCCCCGCGTAGCTCGCCCATGAGCGCAGCGATGGCAGCGAAGCGGGGTTGACGTTCAAGTCAAAATTGTTATAATAATAGCGATTTTTTATTCTTAAAATTCACTTTGTGCAAGGAAATATTTCTCGTTTTATATTTGCGGGCAAAGGGGAAGTAGGGCGAGCCCGACGCATTGTCTTGGCTGTTTTTTTGCTTTCTTTTTGTCTTTTCTTTTTCGTCTATCCCGGAAGCTATGAAGCCACGTCCGGATGGATCAAGGATCGAACTGGAATTACTCTTCCCGCGTGGAAGAGCGTCCCCTTCAAAGAAGGCTTGGACCTCTTGGGCGGAACGGATTTGATGTATCAGGCGGATCTGTCTTTGATTCCAGATGAAAGCCGCTCCGAGGCTATGTCCGGAGTGCGCGATATTATTGAAAAGCGCGTGAATTCTTTGGGTGTGTCCGAACCTCTGGTACAGGTCAGCGGCGCCGACCGTTTGGTGGTGCAGTTGGCCGGAGTCAAGGATGTCAAACAGGCCATTGATTTGATTGGCCAGACTCCGCTTTTGGAATTCAAGGAAGAAGGGGAAGCGGCGGAAAACCGCACTCTCTCTTCTCGGCAGGAAAAGGAACTCAAAAATTTTAATGACGCAGCCAAGAAAAAGCTCGATGATTTTTTTGTCGAATTGAATAAAGGCAAGAAATTTGAAGATTTGGTCCCAGTCTACAGTTCGGATGAAAGTTCCAAAGCTCAAGGCGGTCTATGGGGATTTTTCGCCTTAGAAGATTTAGCCGCGGAATTTCAAGGTCCCGTAGGTAAATTTAAGTTGAGTGGGGAAGTTTCTCGCAATGTCGTGGATCTGGACACGGAATATAATGTGTTGAAACTTATTTCCAAGCGTGATGCCGTGGCCGCGGAATCCAATCATATTTTGATTTGCTACAAAGGCGCCGAGAGTTGCGATAAAGAATTTACAAAAGAAGAAGCGAAAGCCAAGATTGATGAACTCAAAAAGCAGGCCACCGCCGCCAATTTTGAACAATTGGTCAAGGATAATTCGACGGAACCCGGAGCCGCCAACTCTGCCGGCTATCTCGGCTTCATGAGAAAGGGCAAGCTGGTTCCCGAATTTGAAGGTCCTTTATTCTCTATGAAAAATGGCCAGATTTCCGAAGTGGTTGAAACTGTATTCGGATATCATTTGATTTACAAAAAATCGGAGAAAAAAGTGACGGAATATGAGCTGGGACGCATCATGATTCCCAAGAAGACGCGCGACCAAGTTTTGGGTCCTGCTGACCCTTGGAAGAATACGGGTCTTTCGGGGGCTCAGCTTTCCAAAGCCACGCTCGAGTTTGATACTCGCACCGGCGCGCCTCAAGTGGGCATTGTGTTTGATTCGGAAGGCCGCGATTTGTTCAAGGAACTCACTAAACGAAATATCGGCAAATCCATCGCCATTTTCTTGGATGGATCGCCGATCAGCACGCCTCGCGTCAATGAGCCGATCATTGACGGCAGCGCCGTGATCAGCGGAAACTTTTCCATTGCCGAGGCCAAGGAGCTGGTTTCCCGCCTCAATTCAGGGGCCTTGCCCGTGCCCGTGACCTTGCTTACCCAGCAGACTATTGGAGCATCGCTCGGACAAGACTCGGTCAATAAAAGTGTATTTGCCGGCATGGTAGGATTGATCATTGTCTGCGTTTTCATGGTTCTTTACTATCGCCTGGCTGGACTCGTGGCTTCACTGGCATTGATTGTCTATACTATTTTGACCTTGGCTGTATTCAAATGGGTTGGAGTGACACTGACCCTTTCTGGAATCGCCGGTTTTGTCTTGTCCATTGGCATGGCAGTAGACGCCAATATTTTGATCTACGAGCGGCTTAAAGAAGAACTTCGCTCTGGCCGAGGACTCCGTTCCGCTATGGACATAGCCTTTTCTCGAGCTTGGTTTTCGATCCGAGACAGCAACTTTTCCTCTATCCTCACTTGCGTGATTTTGATCTGGATGGGAACGGGACTGATCAAAGGATTTGCCATCACTTTAATGATCGGCGTGCTCGTGAGCATGTTCACGGCCATTACGGTCACCCGTTTTATTCTCCGTTCCTTAGCTGTTTCCGCCGTGGAGAAACGTCCCTTTTTATTCTTAGGTTCACGTCGCAAATAATTTTATGATCAATATCATTGGAACTCGTAAATATTATTATGTCATTTTTGGGGCGATTTCTCTGGCCTGCTGGGTTTTGTTTTTCACGGTGGGACTTCGCTACGGTATTGATTTCACGGGAGGCGCTCTCATGGAGGTGGAATTTTCGGCCGCCCGTCCGGATTCCGTGAGCCTGGTCTCTCGCTTGGAGTCCCTGAATTTGGGCAAAATTGATATCCAGCCTGCGGGAGAAAAGGGGTATATTATTCGCACCAAAGAAATTTCTGAAGACACGCATCAAAAAATTCTCCGGCAGCTTCGGGAAGGATTTGCTCCCGCGGCGCTCCCCAGTTCCGGAGGATTTTCCATCACTCCTTCGGGAGGTGATCCCAATGCCAAGGTGGAGTTAGCTCCCGGAGCCAAGGTAGAGATCGATGGGCAGGATTTTTCTTCCCAAGTGGCCCTCGACTCTTCCGGTGTCCCCGAAGAATATAAGTTAAATCAGCTTTCCGAAAAGCGTTTCTCTTCCATTGGTCCTGTGATCGGCGATGAGCTTCGCACGCGCTCCTTTTATGCCATCTTATTGGGGCTTGTGGGCATCGGCTGTTATATTACTTTTGCCTTCCGCAAGGCGTCATGGCCTGTGGCTTCTTGGAAATATGGCGCGATTTCCTTGGTGACTCTACTCCACGATCTTTCTTTGCCTTTAGGGCTTTATGTGATCATGGGTCATTATTATGGATTGGAAGTTAGCACCACCATAGTGGCCGCCATGCTCACGGTCTTAGGTTTTTCCATCCACGACAAAATTGTGGTATTTGATCGTGTCCGAGAAAATTTGTCCAAGATGAAAACGCCCTTCCCCGAACTCGTGAATTTTTCCGTCAATGAAACTTTGATGCGTTCAATCAATACATCCCTGACCACGGTTTTGGTTTTGCTCTCGGTTTATTTCTTGGGAGGAGAATCCATCCGAGACTTTGTTTTGGCTCTCATTGTAGGTATTGTCGCCGGAACTTATTCCTCTATTTTCTTGGCAAGCCCCCTCTTGGTGACTTGGTATCTCCATGATTCGAAGAATTAAAATACTGTTTTTTACACACGAAGTGTACTTGACGGATGAATGCCTTTTCTGTTACTTTTTGAATTGAGATTAGAAGCTCAATTAAATTTTAAGAGATGCCGCATTTGACTCATGCGGCAAGATTTTTCCAAATCGTATGCCAAGAGAGAATAAAGACAATCAAGTATCCAAATTAGATATCAATAGAGTGGTGGAATCTGTTTTCTCGTCCTTAACGGAACGGGAAAGAGAAGTGCTGTCTCGCCGATATGGCATCAGCCAGGAGACTGAACATACTTTGGAAGAAATCGGCCAGGATTTTGGCGTTACCCGTGAGCGCGTCCGCCAGATAGAGAGTGTCTCGATCAAAAAGATCAAGCAGACAAATGATTTCAAAGGAGCTGTTGATGCCTTTCGAGAAATCATCGTATCCTTGGTTCGTGCTCATGGAGGGATGATGGAGTCCGGACATTTGCTTTCTCATTTGGGAGAGATGCTGGACAGCGATAATCATGGCTTCTTCACCTTCACGTTGGAGAAATTGTTAGATTCTGATGTGGAGTCTCTCTCCAAGCATGACCAGATTCGTAATTCTTGGAAGCTTAAGGAATGCCAGACGGATGATATTTTATGCCGGCTGGAGAAGATGGAAGAGATTATCAAATCTAAGAAAGATACTTTGGAAGAAGATGTGCTTTTTACCGAATACCACAAAACATCGGAGGAAGATGATTTGCTTCGCGATCGGAGTGTATTTCGGTCTCATTTGAGATTGGCTCGCAATATCGGAGCCAATATTTTCGGACATTGGGGGCTTTCCGACTGGAGCACGATTCGGCCGAAACGCATGAACGATAAGATTTATCTCGTGCTCCGCCAGATACAGAAGCCTCTCCACTTCGGAGAAATCGCCAAGCGCATCAATGAAATCAAATTCGATCACAAAGTCGCTTATCCGGCCACCATCCACAACGAATTGATTCTGGATGATAAATACGTATTGGTAGGCCGAGGCATTTATGCTCTCCGCGAATGGGGCTACAAACCCGGTGTTGTCTCTGATGTGATCTGCGAGATTCTTAGCGAATCCGGTGCTATGAGCCGCGAGGAGATAGTGGATCGTGTTCTCGAGCAGCGTCTGGTTGGAAAAAGCACCATTCACCTTGCCCTCATGAATAAAGATCGCTTCGCTAAACTGAACGATAAGCGCTATTCTTTGGCCAAAAAATAAAATAATCAGGCCCACTTAGCAGAAGACAGGATTTCTCTTTTCCTTTATAATAGTTTTGGAGGATATTCGCCATTTATGTGGGAAACTTTTTTAGATTTTTCTTTGTTTGAGATTGTCGATAATCTCATAACTTTGTGGGGAAATTTATCTTTCCCTGCTTTGTTTATTGAAATATTCCGTTCTGGAGGATGGCTAGTTTACTTTTTTCCTTGCTTTTATCTTCTCAAAGAACTGTGGCTTTATCACGTGGAAGAACAGTATTGCGAGCATCGTCATTTCGTCGTCCTTGCCATTGACGTTCCCCGAGACAATGAGCAGTCGCCAAAAGCGGTTGAGAATATTTTCTCCACCCTCTCCGCGCTGGCCAGTCCGAACAATTTCGTGGAAAAATATTGGAAGGGGGAAGTCCAAGAAAAAATCAGTTTTGAAATCGTCAGCATCGACGGTTATGTTCAATTTTTGATTCACTGCAATGAGAAGATCAAAGATCTGGTGGAGTCCGTATTTTATGCTCAATACCCGACCCTTGAAATCACGGAAGTGGAAGATTATACCAAGGCCGCTCCCGTTACTTTTCCCGACAGCGAGTATGAGATGTTTGGCACCGAGCTGATCACAGCCAAGCATGCCGTATACCCGATCCGTACTTATGAGGAGTTCGAGCACGCGCTTTCGCAGGCACTCAAAGATCCGATGGCATCCCTCCTTGAGAGCATGAGCCGTCTTCAGATTGGCGAGCAGATTTGGATTCAACTCCTAGTCACTCCGCACCCTGGTGATGATTGGAAGGAAAAGTGTAAGGAAGAAATCGATGTTTTTCTCAAAAAAACTCCCCATGCCCATTCTGGATTTCTTTTTCAGGTCATCATGGCTCCTTTTAATGTTATTGTTTTTATTCTAGAGGGGATTCTTTCTATTTTCGATATCAGCTTTGCCGCAGAAGAGGATGCTCATGCCGCCAAGTCGGTGGATGGGATGAAAATTTCCGAGTTGACTCCCGGAGGCAAAGAACAATTGAAGCAGATGGAAAAAAAGATGACGAAAATTGGTTTTGATGTCAAACTTCGGATCCTCTATATCGCGCGCCGCGAAGTTTTTTCCAAAATCCGAGGGGTTGCCGCGGTCTTGGGAGCTATTCGGCAGTATAATACTCTCAATTTGAATGCTTTTAAGCCTGATAAGCGCGTGGCTACCAAGGTGCAGTATTTTTTCAAAAAAACGAGAGTGGCAGCCCGCCAGAGAAAATTCATGAAGGCCTATCGCGCCCGTTCCTGGTCTACGGGCAGCACTCCTTTTATCCTCAATACCGAGGAGCTGGCTACGATTTTTCATTTCCCAGATATTTCCGTCAAAGCGCCTCTCCTTAAACGCACAGTGACCAAGAAATCTGAGCCTCCACTCGGGCTCCCGATACATGTGGGAGAAGAAATCATTCCAGGGATGATGATCAAGCCTACCGAAGCGGAGAGGAAGTCTGCTGCCGCCAGCAAAATAGCTTCGGACGAAACCCAGATTCGCGAGATGGAAGATTATTTTTCGCTGGATTCCGAAGTTCCAGAATTGCTCGAGCCCGCCGAAGACGAAGCGAAAAAAGCCGAGCCGCCGGCCAATTTGCCGATTGCCTAATTTGGTTCTCTATTTTTTATCTTTTATAATTATGTCCGAGATCGCCCTTTTGGGGGTTACTAATTTTCGCAATACCAAAAAAAAATTTGGTATCAAAATCGATGATCGTCGGAGGCACATGTATTTATTGGGCAAAACAGGCATGGGCAAATCAACGATTCTGGAGAATATGATCATCCAGGATATTATCAATGGCAAGGGACTCGCCCTCATTGATCCTCATGGTGAACTTGTTGAGAAGGTGATCAACTATATCCCCAGCAACCGCATCAATGACGTGATTTATTTTAATCCTTCGGATATTGATCACCCCATTGCTTTTAATGTGCTTGAAAAAGTGGATCCTAGCCGCCGCCATTTGATTGCGTCAGGGATCATTGGCGTTTTCAAGAAAATATGGGCCGATTCATGGGGACCTCGCTTGGAATATTTGCTCCGTAATGCTATTTTGGCTCTTTTGGACTATCCGGAAAGCACTTTGCTGGGCGTGGTCCGCATGCTTTCAGACAAGGAATACCGGAAAAAAGTCGTGGCCAAAATTCAAGATCCCGTGGTCAAAGCCTTCTGGACTGATGAATTCGCCAAATATACCGATAAATTCGCGACCGAAGCCATTTCCCCCATTCAGAACAAGGTGGGACAGTTTTTGTCGGTCACTCTTATTCGCAACAGCATCGGCCAGATCAAATCTTCTTTCGACATGAGAGAGGCCATGGATTCAAGCAAAATTCTTCTGATGAACTTGTCCAAGGGAAAAGTCGGAGAAGATAATTCCGCCATGTTGGGCGCCATGATGATTACGAAGATCACTCTCGCCGCCATGAGCCGCGTGGATATGGCCGAGACAGACCGCAAAGATTTTTATCTCTATGTTGATGAGTTTCAGAATTTCGCCACTGAGAGTTTTGCCGATATTTTGTCTGAAGCCCGCAAATATCATCTATGTCTCATCATGGCTCATCAGTATATCACCCAGCTGGATGAAAAAGTTCGCGACGCTGTATTTGGCAATGTAGGAAGCCTTATCACCATGCGAGTAGGGGCGGCTGATGCAGAATTTCTCGAAAAAGAATTTGAGCCTATTTTCATGCAGCAGGATTTGGTGAATCTCGCTAAATGGAGTTTTTATATCAAGCTCATGATCGACGGCGTGGCCTCAGATCCCTTTTCTGCTCATGGCCTGCCGCCCATTCCTAAGGAATTTATTACGAATAATGTCGAGAAAATCATCCGCGTCTCCCGCGAGCGCTATGCGAAGCCTCGGCAGATCGTGGAAGACAAAATTCGGCGCTGGGCTGAAGCCAAAGACGACGAATCTTCTAGTTTTTCGGAAGGGCCGGTGGACCCCAATGCGATTATCGCCAAATGCTGGAATTGTCAAAAAGACACCCGCGTGAATTTTACGCCAGACGGTGTGCGTCCCACCTACTGCAAGGACTGTCTCAAGCTCTACCGTCAGGGAATGATTAAGCCACCCACTACGCCTCCTCCATGGGCTGCGGTTCCGATGCCTCCAGCTCCCACTCCGCCTCCAGCCCCGGCTGTGCCTGTCGTTGCCACCGATGTCCCCTCTATCGCCTCGGAACCGCCAGTGGCGCCTGTCCTCGCTCCCCCAAAGCCTCCGGTTCTGCCGTCAGTTCCTTCCAGAGCAGTCGCTCCGGCAATACCGCCGGTGAAATATCCGCTTGCAGCTAAACCCGTCTCGTCGCCTGTCTATCCCAAACTAGCCTCTGCGCCTATAGTTCCGCCTCGGCGTCCGGCAGTATCTCCTTCTCCTATCGCCACTCTGGTCCCTAAGCCTCAGCAGGCACCCCCTGCTTTGCCTCGGCTTGTTACGCCTTCCATGCTCGCGCCAAAGCTCCCGATGGCTCTCAAGCCTATTGTCCCAGTGCCTGCTCGGCCAGTCTTCACCCCTCCTCCTAGGAGTCCGATTCGAGCGGGCTCTCCAGTGCTCGTACAGACGCCCGCTCCGATCAGCCTGAAAGAGGCCTTGGGCACGGCTCTCAAGAATAAAGAGGCCGCTATCAGCCTGCCTAAAATAGCAGAGCAGCCTCTTCCAAAATCAGAGTCGATCCGGCCCGGACAAGTCATAAAATTTTAAAGTATTCCAAAGATATGATATCGGACAGCTTGAATTACAATCAAATGCTTTTGGATTCTCATAAGAAGTTTGATTTTGCGGCCAATGCGAATTGGCAGATTTTCATGATCATGGCCGAGTTTGTGGAAGGCTTTGAATTTTTGGCAGATATCCACCATGAAATCAGTGTTTTTGGATCGGCCCGTTTTAAGGAAGATCATCCCTATTATCAGTTGGCCCGAGAATTTGGATTCAAGGCAGGGAAGGCCAAATATTCCGTCATTACCGGAGGCGGCCCGGGAATCATGGAAGCGTCCAATCGCGGCGCGTTTGAAGCCGGCGCTTTGTCCGTAGGGCTCAATATTCAGCTGCCCTTTGAGCAGAGAATCAATCCTTACGTGAATAAAGCTATTGCCTTTCATTATTTTTTCACGAGAAAGGTGATGCTGAGCATTTCATCCCAGGCTTATGTCTTTTTTCCAGGAGGTTTCGGCACCTTGGATGAGCTGTTTGAAATGCTCACTTTGATCAAATTGGGCGTGATCGAAAATGTCCCTATTATTCTGGTGGGGCTGGAATTTTGGGAGCCCTTGCTCTCGTTCTTGAAAGAGTCAGTCTGTGAGCAATTGGGCGCTATTTCCAAGGAAGACTGGAGTCATATTTATCTAGTTCCCAGTGTCGATCGCGCGGTCGCGATTGTGAAAAAAACACGAGAGCGGGAATATATGGATTCCTTGGCTGGCGATAGAATTTTTTCTTTCAGAGAAAATGCTAACTGGCGTATTTTCCGCATCATGGCCGAATTTGTGCAAGGGTTCCAGTTTATTTCCAAGCTGGACCGCGTGGTGGGCGTTTTCGGTTCCGGCCAGTCCAGCGAGAAGACAATTTATTACAAAGAGGCTTATCGCCTGGGCTTGTCGCTCGGCAAGCGGGGTATGACCGTGGTGACTCCTGGCGGCGGCGGAATTATGGAAGCCGCCAACCGGGGGGCCAAAGAGAGCGGGGCAATTTCTGTGGGTCTGGACAAAATGTCTCCGACTGAGAAAATGAACCCCTTTGTCAACCGAGGCATTACCTTCCATTACTACTTCACGCGCAAGGTCATTTTGACGATGTGCGCACAGTCCTATGTTTTTTTTCCGGGAGGGTATGGTACTTTGGGTGATTTTTTTGATTTGGCCACTCTTGTACAAACCAAAAAAATGGAGCCGGTACCTATCTTTTTGGTGGGAAAAAAATTTTGGCAGCCGCTTCTTCAATTCATTAAAAAAATCATTTTGGACCAAAACCACTGTATTGAATCAAAGGATCTGGATTTATTTTACTTGGTTGACACTCAAGAAGAGATTTTGCCCTATATCGATGAATTTTTTAGAGGAAAAAAAGGCTAATATAACCCCATCTCTTATTTCTTCTGGTAAAATTTTTTCTTTTTGGTAAAGTAAATCCACTAAACTCACGCAATCATTTTTTTGATTTATATGGAGAATTTAATGGAAAAACGGTTTTATATTTTGAGTATTTGTGTATTGGCAGCATTGGGAATAGGTTTGTATCATTTCCGGACTCTCCAGCGGGAAGATGCTGTTTTGGCTAAATATTCGGATGTCGAGGAGGGTATTTTGGACGACAGCAATGCGGATTTGTATCCCCGCAATATTGATCTTGTTGATTATTACGCGGGCGGAGCGGAGCGGTCGTGCTACTTTATCCCACAAGTTCCAAATCCTTACATCAATGCCCTCTATTATTTTATGGATCCGGATGGCCGCGTGATAGAAGATCAAATGCCTATTGTTTATATTAAGCCGGGAGATCCTGCTTATGGGGAAATGTGGGAGATTTTTCATGTTCATGTTCCGCGGCGTTATGTGCCCAACTCGGTGAAATCCATCCATACTATTTTGGAGGCTGAAAAAGACAAAGTGTTCTCGGTCACTTTTTCCGGCATGGGGGTCAATATGCCTATCGTGAGCCGCGACGTGAAAATTCAAGATCATGACGGCAATTTCCCGAGAAAAATAGATATCTATTACAATAAAAAACGCGCCACTGCGCTTCAATTTGAAACCAGTCTGGCAGTTTCGGAAGTAAAGAAAATAGATACCATGCCGGTTGTGTCTGTCTGGAGGGATGGGGATAAGGAAAGCCTGTTTGAAAAGATGTGGTCCAAGGATATGAGTGGAGATACTGATTTGCGGGATTCTGTTAATGTGGCCAGTTTTGAACGCAGTCATCCTTCGTATACGCCTATTTGGAAGCTTTCTTTTATTCATGTCAAAAATACTTATCCGACTCTTTCGGACCCTCAATTATCCGTTAAGGCCTGGAAATCTTTCGATCAGCTGGTATCTGATATCGGCCGCCACGTGAATTTTAAAAAAGGCGTCAACGGTTTGGAAGAAACGAAATTCTTGTTTAATTGCCCTCAGATTCCAAAATAAACCCCTCCCTAACCCTCCCTTGTTAAGGGGAGGGCCGGGGATGGGTTTGTTGCTATTACTTCAACTCCTCTTTCCAAATCATCCCTCCTCCGGCGATGTAGAGATCTTGTCCGACCACGGAAAATCCGTCCAGAGGGGAGAGGTCTTCCTTGGCGAATTGGCCTTCCAGCTGACCCTGGGAGCTCCAGATGAGGACTCGACTTTTGTCTTGGGCGATAATGTGCGGGAAATCTAGCTGGGTATAGAGTTGGGTGATCGAGCCCAGTTCCGGATTGGGTCGGTCAAGAGTGATCACGTCTGCCGACAATTTACCGCTAAAAAAGATCTTGATATTTCCGGAAGAGTTCGATGCAAGAACCCGTCCGTCTACGGCTATCGTTTTTACTTGGGAGAGATCGGTATTATCTTCAAGCCATTTTTTTTCTAAAACCAAGCTACTGCCATCGATTCTCGCTTTATAAATTTGGCTATGGGCGCGGTCGAGGAGATAAAGCTTTTTATTATAGAAAACACCGTCGCTGATAGATTCCGGGTTAGGAATATTAGATTTGAGTGCGGAGAAGCTATTATCTTTTTCCAAAAGATGCCAATTGCCGCCAGTGTCCAAAATCAAGATTTGCTGAGTGTTTCCTATGGCCAGTGCCGCGTTTTTGCCCTGAAATTCTTCGAGTTCCAATATATCTTTGTTCTTGATGTCTATTTTATAAATAACTCCCGTGTCTAGAACGGCGTGGAGGTGGGTCTGGGTGGATGCCCAGGCTATCGTTTTTTTATCTCCCAAGGTGGAGGAGATGTTCATCCAGATTTCGCCGAGAGTCAGTCGGTTATTATGATTGAGGATATCTTGGAATTTGGCAATATCTCCGCGGGCGCCAGAGAAAAATTCTTGTTTGGTTTGGTCGTCGCTGGGATTTATAGAGGATATTTTATTTTTTAGGGTTTCCAACAGTTCTCTGGCCTTTGATTCTTGTCCATAGATCAGCGCGGCTTCAATCTGATTTTTTGTTTCCTGGGTCTCTTGGGTTATTCGAGTATAGGCATGTTCGGCTTCCACGGATATTTTTTTATTTTTGATCCAGACTATGGAACCATAGGTTAAGGTGAACAGAATCAAGGTGATGCCCAAGAGCCGAAAACTTTTGGAGGAGAATGATGTGATCAGATTGAAGATAAAGCCGATAATATTCATGGTGATATTTTGTATTCGGCCAAGCTGGGTCTGGGGCTTCTCTGGCAATATCTGCGGGTCGGTTTTAGCGAAAAGACTGCCAAATCGCGTTTTGACAAATTGAGCCGCAAGGCTGGCTCCATGACGCAAATAGAGGAGGCTTTTCCCCAATGTTCGCACGAATTTATTGTCGGTTTCTGAGGCGAGCGGGGAGAGTATTTGAGCCGTTCTTTTTTCGGTGAGCACTAGATTTTCAAGGGATTCTTGGCTTTGGGTATCTGGATTTTGGTGCGCGTACTCAAAACGGGAGGGACTGGGAATCTCTCCAATTTTACAAATTAACGATCCGAATGTTTGATTGTATTTTTGGAGCTGGGTTCGAATATAATTGGCAACGCCTGACGGAGGCAGAGAGGAAAGGACTCCCGTGAGTTCTTCTTCATTCATATATTCGAGTATGGCATCCCCTCCCATGAGTAATGTGTCTTTTTCCTGCAATTTTCCAGATATGATATTGGCGAAGAGCGGCGCAAATCGGTTATCTGTCAGGGCCACGCCGTCCAGTGGAATGGAGATCATTTTATAAGTTTCCAGCGGCAGCTGATGAATGAGGTATGCTCGGAGATTCCCGTAAGAGGACATATAAATATCCCAATATTTATTGGATTCGCGGGATGGCTTGATGAGCATGACAAGCATTTGAATGGCCGAGAGGCGGATAATGAGTTTTCGCTCTTGGATCATCCGGAGTATTTCATTGTTAAGGCTTTTGAGGGATTGTTCGAAATTATCCTCTGGTTTTTTTTGGGGATCGTTATGGATATGCCAATAATAATATTGGAGGGTCTTAAAAAGACTCTCGAATTCGATTCCATGCTCCGACGGGTTTTGTTTTCTGGCTTCGACAATCAAAGCCAAGACGGAAGAATCTTCTCCGGAGGAGGCTGAAAAGACAGACATATAATTGTGCCGGCCTGGAGAATTTTGTACGAATTTTTCGCATTGAACGATCTTATGTTGCATAAGCTTTACAGACTGATACGAAAATATTATATTATGTCCAATTTGATAAGTAAATGAATTTATGGATTATAGTTCGGATTGGAAACAAGATTTACTTTTGGAAAATTTGTTCGGGTCTAGGACTCGATTCGTTCTACTTTATATTTTTTTCACTCATCCTGACAAATTTTTTTATGTGCGCGAATTGACTCGAATGGCAGATATCCAAATTCACGCGGTCCGAAGGGAACTTCTTAACCTTGTGCAGGTGGGCATTTTGGAAGAGTCGGAATCCCTAAAGGGGGACGAAGGTGGGGGGGCTGTCGGAATTCAGGAAAAAAGATATTTCCAGGTAGCCAAGGCCTTTCGTCTTTATCCTGAACTGCAAGGGCTTTTTCTTAAGTCCCAGTTCTTCTTTCGCGAGCAATACTTTACCAAAATTCTAGCCTTGGGCGGCATTGATTATTTTGCCGCGACCGGTTTTTTTACGGATGCCGAGAGCCCCGTGGATATTCTATTGGTCATGGATCAGTCGAGAACGGATATTCGGAGTCTTTTGGCAGAATATGAAGCCAAGCTGGGCCGTTCCATCCGATTTTCCATTTTTTCTCCCGACGAATTCCGCTATCGCCAAGGCATTGGAGACAAATTTCTCGATTCTATTCTCAATGCCAGAAAGATTGTGGTATGGGATCGGATAAGGGATGTGGTGGCGGATACGCAAGCATAATCAATCACGAAAAATAAATGTAGGGGCGTTGCATGCAACGCCCCTACATTTATTTTTCTTAAAAAAATGACTTATGCACAGGAATAATATTGATGTTTGGGTCGGTGTGGTGTATCTTGGGCTTGTAGTGGTTAAAAGTGGGAAAAAGTGGAATCACTTCCATGCTTGTCGTGATATCACGCCCGACGGATGCTAAAAGGTAGGGGCACAGCGCGCTGTGCTCCTACCTTTTCAAGGCGGTAGTAGGAAAAAATTATGTTTATCGGACAATATTTTTATTCTTTGGATGATAAGGGGCGATTGTCATTGCCGGTGAAATTCAGAGAGTCCTTGGGGCGCGGAGCGGTGGTGACCCGGGGACTGGATGGATGCCTCACTCTCTACGCTCTGGATGAATGGAAAACCTTGGCCCAGAAACTTGCGACCCTGCCGATCAACAAAAGCGATGGCCGGGCATTTAGTCGTTTTGTGCTCTCCGGGGCGATGGATGTGGGGATGGACCGCGCGGGAAGAATCGTGATTCCCGAGTATTTACGCGTATTCGCCAAAATCAGCAAGAAAACCGTGGTGGTGGGTTTATATAATAAAGTGGAAATTTGGAATGAGGAGGCTTGGACCCGATATCAGTCGGACAATGAGTCTTCCAGCTCTAGTATTGCGGAAAAGTTGGGGGATTTTTCGGGGACGGCAATTTAGACTTTTGATATGGATGAAAAAACAGATGGAAAAAATCTGGTTCACAAGAGTGTTCTTCTGGAAGAATCAATTCATCTTTTGAATTTATCTCCAGGGAAAAAAATCATTGATGCGACCTTCGGAGGAGGAGGTCATTCACGCTCTATTTTGGAGGCCATTGGTCCGGGAGGAAAACTTTTGGCAATCGATTGGGACCGTGAAAATTTGGAAAAAATGTCGGGTTCTTTTGGAAAATATGGAGAGTCTTTCGTTCCTGTGTGGGGGAATTTCAGCCATGTGGCTAAATTGGCCTCTGCTACAAACTTTCCCATACCCGTGGATGGTATTTTATTGGATCTGGGATTTTCCTCTTTGCAGATGGATGACCGGACTCGCGGTTTTTCTTTCCAAAGCGATTCAAAGCTGGACATGCGGGGCGATCGCACCCGGCCTCTCTCGGCTTGGGATGTGGTTAATTTTTACAAAGTGGATGAGCTCTCTCGGATTTTTCGCTCTTTCGGCGAAGAAAGAAAAGCTTTCGTAATTGCCAAGGCCATAGTCGAATACCGTAAGGAAAAGCCGATCGACACGGCCCTGGAGCTTTCTGCCTTGGTGGAGCGCACGGTCGGAGGGAGAAAGGGGTCGCGTATTCATCCGGCCACTCGTATTTTTCAGGCCATTCGCATCGAGGTGAATGGCGAACTGGACAATCTCGAACGCGTGCTGGAAGCGTCCATTGATTTATTGGCCGTGGGGGGGAGACTGGTGGTGATATCTTTCCATTCTTTGGAAGATAGAATCGTCAAAAATTTTTTTAAAAAACATTCGGTATCCTGCGTCTGCCCCCCGAGATTCCCTATATGCCGGTGCGGGCAGAGAAAAAATCTAGAAATCATCACGAAGAAACCTGTGGTTCCGACCGGCGAAGAAGTGGATATTAATCGGCGGTCGAGAAGCGCGAAATTAAGAGCAGCGGAGAGAATATAAAAAACTATGAACCAAACTTACCGAACGCGTTCTGGAAATTTGGACGCGCTTGTGAAAACAAAAAATAAAAAAAATACATTTTCATTGTCGGGTTTGACTCGGTCATTTGGGGGACTATTGGTTTTATCCAGTGTTATGTTAGTGGTGGTGTATATCATTGAAGTCAACTGGGTCAGTGTTTGGGGTTATCGGCTGGATGAACAAAAGACCGAGCTCACCAAACTAAAAGAGTCTTATAATGATTTGGTTTTGGCGGAAGCTGAACTCCGCCAAATTGAAAAAGTGGAAACCGCGGTAGAGGGATTGGAGATGCAAAAAACTGCCGATATTCAATATGTCGGAACCGCCGAGGCTGTTGCTAAGCGTTAATGATCCTCTCACTTATGTCATTGGCAATCCCAAACCGTTTTTTTTGGGTGGGTGCGGGGGTTGTGGCGGGGGTGGGTTTCATATTGTGGCGCCTATTTTCGCTGCAATTTTTTTATTATTCCATTTATGCCAATCAGGCCGACGAAAAAGCCGAGGGCCGGTCTTTGGGTATTTCGAAGCGCGGCAATATTTATCTGAACGACAAAAATGCGGACAGTTCTTTGTTTCCGGTCGCGGTGAATAAAGATCTCTATGTGGTATATGCTGTTCCATCTCTTGTGACCAGTCCTGAAATTTCCACAAAAGTCTTGGCTGGGGAATTGAAGCTGGAAGAATCAGCGATTTTGCCCAAATTGATCAAGGCAGATGATCCCTATGAGCCCATTGCCTCCCGAGTGGAGGAAGAGACGGCTATGCGAATCAAAAAATTAAATATGTCCGGTATCGGCATAGCCCGAGAGAAATGGCGCTATTATCCTTCGGGATCTTTTTTTTCTCATATCGTAGGCTTTGTCGGGTATCGCAATGATAAAAAAGGGGGAGTCTATGGCGTCGAGGGGTATTATGATGACTTGCTGGGAGGTGGAAATATGGAGAAGATAGAAAAAGAATCGGGGTGGCAGAAAAATCCATCACTCAAAAATGAGGTGAGCCAAACCGATTCTTTGGATTTGGTTTTGTCCATCGACCGTAATTTGCAGTTTTATGCCTGCAATAAATTGAAAGAATATGTGGAAAAGCTGGAGGCCTCAGGAGGCAATGTCATTGTTATGAACCCAAAAAATGGGGCGATATGGGCTCTATGCAACTATCCGACCTTTGATCCGAATGAATATTCCAAGGTTGGAAATCCGGAAGTCTACAATAATATGTCCATTATCGGCTCCTATGAACCCGGGTCCACGTTCAAGGTCATGACTATGGCCGCCGCTTTGGACAGCAATGCTCTCGGTCCTGGAAGCACCTACAATGATGAAGGAAAGATCGAAATCGGTCCGTACACTATCAAGAATGTGAATCCGGTTCCATTAGGGGATGTCTCGATGATCACGGTTCTGGAAAAGTCTCTCAATACGGGCGCTATTTATGCCGCCAAGCAGGCGGGATTTGATTCTTTTCGCCGATATCTGGAAGATTTCGGTTTTGGCGCCAAAACCGGCATTGATTTGGACTATGAGTCGAGCGGCGATCTGTCCACTCTCGACCGAAAGAGCGAGATTTATTTGGCGACCGCGTCATTCGGACAGGGCATCACCGTGACCCCCATCCAGCTCTTGGCTTCGTATGGAGCTGTGGCCAATGGAGGAAGATTATTCCGTCCCTATGTAGTGGAGCAGATTGTCCGCGGTTCCGATACTGTCTGGCAGAGGCAAGCCCAGCTTGTGGGGCAGGTGATTTCTCCCCGGACGGCCGCTCTGTTGGGCGGCATGCTTGTGACGGTGATCGCCGGAGGACAAAATAAACAAGCTTCGGTCCAAGGTTATTACCTGGGCGGGAAAACCGGGACCGCGCAGATTTCCGATAAGACCCAGAAAGGGTATTCTGAGGGCGGAACCATCCAGTCTTTTGTGGGTTTTGGTCCGGTAGACGATCCGTTTTTTGTGATGCTCACCAAGATCGATGAACCCAAAAAGTCGGATTTTGCCGGGTCTTCGGCCGCGCCATTATTCGGCGAGATTGCCAAATTCTTATTGGAGTATTATCATGTGCCTAAATAACTTGGTGATCAGATATCTATGGAAAAATTTATAGTCAGACTCGCGCAAAAAACTCTTGCCCGGCATAGGCCGCATTGGATTGCGGTTGCCGGAGATGCGGAGTCAGTCATCATTCGAGATGCCGTATTTTTTGCGCTCAAGGAAGTCGTGGGAGGCAGGGTGGTGCGTTCGGGAGAGTATGGAAAGGAACCCTTGGAGGATTTGGCTGGATGGGTTTTGGACGGCAAAAAGAATATTGTGGTGCAAGGCATCAAAAGTTTGGTCGGAAGCCGCGATTTTACGAAATGTTTTGTCGTGGAATATCCGGCGCATGCTCCGGGAAAAATGAAGCCTTTTTTGGATTTTCATCCGCACTCGATTGGAATTTTGGGAACCGTGAGCGACACCAATCAAGAATTTTTTGCCTCGATCGAAGAAGAGGCCAAGGAGAAATCCGGCATTTTTGCGGTGTCCGGGGCGAATCCTCTGGTGATTTTTAACGCCGATAATCTGAATGTGGCGGCCGCGGCCAAGGGGGTTTCATCGCCTTCTGTTTCATTTGGATTTTCTTCTAGTGCAACGATTCGAGCCAGTGATTTATCGGTATGGGAAGACCGGCAGGCCGAGGAAACCGACGGCCGGCTTTTGGGCATGTCGTTCAAGCTCAATTATCAAGGAAACAGCATTCCCGTGTTTTTGCCCGGAGCCGTGGGGGCGGATCACGCGCGCGGATTCATGGCCGGAATTTTGGCCGGACTTCACCTGGGCGGGAATTTACTCAAAATGGTGGAGTCTTTTGTCGGATACCATCCCACCCCCGGGAAATTGTGCCTCATCCGCGGCATTAAGAAAACCATGATCATCGACGATACCCGAGACGCCAATCCTTATTCCATGAAGGTGGCATTGGACACCTTGGCGTCGATTGCGCTTGAGAAACCTCGCGAGAAGTTTGCGGTCTTGGGGTCGATCAGCCATCTCGGCCGCTACACGGAAGACGAGCATCGTGCGATCGGAGCTAAAGTATTTGAAACGAACCCGGATTATCTGGTTGCCGTAGGCGAGAAGGCCCGCGATATTGTCCGTGGAGCCCGAGAAGCCGGCATGCTCGAAGAACGGTGTTTTTATTTTCCGACCCCAGAAGAAGCCGGCCGATTCATCCAGAACCGCCTCGAAAAAGGCGACCTCCTCATGGTTTCCGGAGGTGCCGAAACCCGCATGGAGAAAATCGTCCGCGAGCTCATGGCCGAGCCCTTGGGCGCACCGGCGGTATTGGTGAGGCAGTAGTTTTGAATTTTATTTTATATTAGCGATTTTATTAACTATTTTTGACTTTTTGTTTCAGGTGTGGTATAGTATATGTACTTCTAAATCGGTAGGTTGAAAATATGGACAGGCATTAAATTGTTCTGCCTTAATAGGTCTCATATACATAATGCCTACCAGAAGCCCATTGATCCAAAATCAATGGGATTTCTTTTTTTGATTATATATTAGCATTTTTTTGTAGAATATTGACATATCTATTTTTATGTGTTAGTATGTTTTCATGATCGATTTGTAAGAAAAATTGGGAATCAATGAACGAGGACATGGGTCCATTCATTGAAACCCTCAGGTTGAAACACCTGCCGAATTTCTTTATTCGCCTAGTCACATTTATGTGATAGGCATCAAATAAAGTTTACAGCTCCTTTTTTGTAAAAAAAGAGGGGTTAGGAAAAAGGACGGTTCTTTATGGGATAAAAGATTGGATGGAGATGAGGCAGGCTATAAGCTCCTCATCAAAATCCACAGGTTGCAAATCCTGTCCGAATCTTCTTTATCGCCTAGTCACATTTTGTTGTGATAGGCACCAGATAAAGTTTACAGCTCTTCCCCTTAAAAAAAGGGGTAGGGTTAGGAAAAAGTATATCTGCTTCCAAAAAGCAGAGGGTCAAATAGAGGTCAACCCTGTTCCAAAAGAACAGGAACCTCTTAAAGGACTAGGCCTGCTCCTAGAGTAGATATATCCCATATTAGGTAAAAATGGTGGATATATCGAAAATTTCTTTTGCAGATTTCTACCTAGAGAAATCTGACGGTTTGCTTTCGAAGACAGTTATTTGAAAGCAGTTGAAAGGTGAAAAAGCCTGTCTCCACCGAAAAAGATTGCCGCAGAAAAAATCCTGAAAAGGCAATTAAAAGGAGATGAAGATCAAAAATACTTCAGTTAAAATATTGAATAATATCAATATAAATTAACTGGGGTCTTTTTTTTGTTTGAAAAAAATCAGATCAATATTGATGTTACAGATACTTGGTCCCGCTATTGGCGGGAGAGTCGTTTTAGGGTACCCCCACGGAGAATCGAACTCCGATTACCAGATTGAGAATCTGATGTCCTAACCGTTAGACGATGAGGGCGAATAATGATGCGCTAAGGAACGTTTTCAGATTATTATGTTTTAGGGTGAATTGTCAATTTTGGAGCTTGAGAGAAAGAGGGAATTGGGCTAATCTGAGAGCATTGGAATATCATGATTTATTTATGTCGACTGATCCAAAAACTATAGCGTGGTATAATGATAATTCTCAGCAATATTCGGAGCATGTGAGAAATCCGGAGGAATCTCTGTATCATGCTTATTATGAAAAGCCGGCGATGTACGCGCTTTTGCCCGATCTGAAAGGGAAGAAAGTATTGAGTTTGGCCTGTGGCAGTGGGGAAGATTCTCATTATCTCAAAACTATGGGTGCGGAAATATCTTGCGGGATAGGTATTTCTGAAAAATTGATTAAAATCGCGAAATTTTCTTATTCCGACTGCGATTTCAAAGTAATGGATATGGAAAAGCTGGATTTCTATTGGTTTTTCTTATATCATAGAAGCATAAATTGATATTCTATGACCGTCAAAACAAGCCAAGTTAAAAGAGGATCGATTAGACTATCATCGCAATTACAAAAGTCTTGGGAAGGGGCTGATGTGTATATTATGGCAGAAGTCGATAGTTTGATTATTAAAAAGATGGAGAATCCTTCTCTGTCTGCTTTAAAGTCTAGGCTTAAATCTATAGGCGCACAGATAAGTGAGAATGAAATTGAAGAAGAAATTGAGGCTGTCAGGTCCCGCTAGATTCCTTATGATAAAAGTAGTACTGGATACAAATGTTTTGATTTCAGCCCTTCTTTTTAGCGGAGATAAGGTTCTGTACTCGATGAGGAATAGTGCGAGCCGAACGCGGGATATTCCGGGAGGTACTGTAGAATATGGAGAAACATTGCTGAACACCTTGCGCCGTGAATTGAAGGAAGAGCTAAATTATACCCTCAGTGAGAACCCCGGACTTTTGCATGCATTTACTTATTTTGCGCCGGAAAGGTCTTTTCATCGTGTTTATGTGGTGTATTTAATGGATGTGCCAAATGAAATTCTTTTTATGGATCATGAAAATAAGACAGAAACCCAATTCATCTGGATTCATAAAGACGAGATCAAAGAACAGAAATTTGAACCGGGGCTGGAAGAAGCCTTGCTAAAAGCAAGTCGATATCGACGATAAAACCCTTTCTCCAAGAAAGGGTTTGTTGTTTTTTTCAAAAAATACTACCGTTCTAATATATAGGGAATCGTTCTTTTTTATAGGGGCATGTCCCGAAAGTGAGGTGCGGCCATGGAAGCACTGAGTATTGGCAGATATTGCGTGTATTATCCGCTTAACTGGATCACTCACGCCATTCCCGCGTTGATTTCCCTCTGGGTAGTGCTATTTTATATTCCGGCTTGGGAAGAGAAAAAGAGGAAGCTCTTTTTTGTTTATGCTTGGTCTATTTTTGGAGTTTTTTTCTCCAGTGCGCTATACCACGGTCTTTATGGTCATTATTCCTCGGATACATTCAATCAAGCCATAAAGATATTCGATCATTGCTGTATTTTCGTCCATATAGCGGTGACCGTGGCGATTGTGATTTTGAGCGCGTTTCCCAATCAGAAAATTTATACGGTTGGAGCCGCTCTTATCTGTGTTTTTGGTGTGCTATATAAAATCGGATGTCCGCACCGATATCACCCCGACTCTATTTGCCTCTATTATGGTCTAGCCGGATACGCTTTTCTATTCAGCCGGTCCATACTCAAGAATCTTTCTTGGGACGCAATTGCTTTTATTATTATTGGCGGGGGCTGGTACATGCTGGGAGCTCTGTGGTTTTATAAATACGACTCTCACCGCTGGTATTACCACGCTCTTTGGCATATCTGTGTGAATTTTGGCATGTTCTGTCATTATTGGGGTCTGCGGTGGCATGTGTTCCCGCAGTTGAAGGTGGCCTAAAAAAGGGAATTTATAAATGAAAATGAAAAATTTTACAAAATTGGCCGCAGTCCAATACTCTCGCGGCCTTTTTAAATTCCCTAGAAATTTAAAAACCGCTGACTGGGTTGGATCCGAGTGCGGCGGGATTTGGTTGTGAGGGGGTTCGAAATTATTTATTTTTTCTGTTTTACAGAAGGTTCTTGGTGATTCGCTGGATTGCCAGAATCCCAAGCTTCCCAAATGGCTTCATTGTCCGACTCACTAATTTTTTTTATTCTGTCTTTTTGCCTTTTCATGCTTTTGGCTAATTGTTCAAGCTCTTCTTTTGTCCATGGATTGATTGTGTGTTTTTTGTCATTCATTCTTTTTTTCCTTTTCAAAGTGCCTCTCCTCGCCAATCTTCATCGATCAGCGAAAAAAGGCTGATAATTGACGGTCGAATAGTGCCAATACAATAGTCTTTTATTTGTATTTTGTCAAGTTGATCATCTGGCTTAAATCTGTTAGTTTCTCTTAATAGCTTTTAAATGGTTTTATTTGTTTTTTTAGCTAAAGAAGCTAATGAAGCTAAAGCCTAAAGAAGCTAATTTATTCATCCTTTATACTATCTCCAGTGCTTATTTATAAGCATTTCCAATATCCTTTCATTCTTCCCTTGTTTTCTAACTAGGGCGAAAGGGTAGGGGTAGTAGAGATTAAAAAGATTCGGCCTTTGCTAAAAAGCTACGGTCCGACAAGAATTTATATGAAAGACGTCAGTCTTTTGGAAATGCTCCAAAATGGTTTGCATTTTGGGCATCAAGTGTCGAGATGGCACCCGAAAATGGGGGGCTATATTTTTGGAGTCCGAAACGGGGTCCATATTATTAATTTGGAGAAAACTCAGGAAGCTCTTCTCAAAAGCTGCGAGTTTGTGGCCAATATCGCGGCGAGTGGCGGAACGGTTTTGTTCGTGGGCAGCAAGCGCCAGTGTCAGGATATTATCCGAGACGCGGCTCTCTCTTGCGGCATGCCTTATGTCAATAAGCGATGGCTGGGCGGACTCATGACCAATTTTAATGTACTATTCAAGGTGCTTAAGAAATATAAGGATCTTAAATATAAAATGGAAGTCGGAAAATTATCCAAATATACCAAGAAAGAACAATTGGAATTTTCCCGTGAAATCGAACGGTTGGAGGAGAGCGTGGGGGGTATCGCTAATCTCGAAAAGATTCCGGATGCGGTATTTTTGGTGGATGTCAAACGCGAGAAAACCGCTTTTGCGGAAGCCCAGACCAAGGGAGTTCCCGTGGTCGCCATTTGCGACACCAATGTGAATCCCGAAGAAATCGATTATCCGATTCCCGCCAATGATGACGCGACCAAATCCATCACCTTTATCGTCGGTCTTATTGCCGAGGCTGTGAAGGAAGGCAAGGCCCGACCCAAGCCGGTGATCATCAAAAAAGAGGATGTGAAGGCCGTGTCCTTCGAAGCTTCAGCGAAGAAAGAAGAGGGCAAGAAGTAAGGCTCTAACAATAAACCCCTCCCTAACCCTGCCCTTTACAAGGGAGGGAACAACAGGGCGGCTTATTTTATGAACATTGATTCTAAACTCGTATCCGAACTGCGCGCAAGGACGGGCGCGGGGATTGTGGACTGCAAAAAGGCCCTCGAAGCCAATGGGGGAGATATGGATAAATCCGCGGAATATCTTCGCAAGCAGGGGATTCTGAAGGCGGACAAGAAGAATGACCGCACGGCTGGAGAAGGCCTCGTCGGCATGTATCTGCATGCCAATGGTAAGGTAGCCACTATGGTGGAAGTGCGCTGCGAGACGGATTTCGTGGCACGCAATGAGGAATTTAAGGAGCTGGCGAAAGATTTGGCCATGCAGGCTGCGGCCGGCAATCCTCTTTTTGTGAGCATTGCGTCTGTTCCTACGGAAGCGGTGGAGAAAGAGAAAGAAATCCTCCGAGAACAGCTTCGAAAAGAGGGCAAAAAAGAAGAAATGCTCGACAAGATCCTCGAAGGCAAGCTCAAGACTTATTATCAGGATAATTGCCTCTTGGAACAGAAATTTATCAAGGATGATACGAAAACCGTGTCTGATCTCGTCAAAGAAAAGATCGCGCGATTGGGAGAGAAGATTGAGGTCACGAGGTTTACGAGATATCAGATATAGAGTTTTTAGTTTTTAGAAAAAATATACACAAAAAATGTCCGACATGTCGGACATTTTTTGTGTATAAGCAGGGTTTTTTATCCCTGCTTTTTTTCTGTGCTATTTTTGCTAAAATTTAAGCAATCAGTTTTCTATCAATCTAATAAGCTAATGGCCTAATGCCTAATAGCCTCAAATTATATGAATGTCGCCATCAACGGGTTTGGCCGGATTGGCCGGAATGTGTTCAAAGCGGGGCTCGAGAAAAAGGAGTTGAATTTCGTGGGCATCAATGATTTGACGGATACTAAAACTTTGGCGTATCTCCTCAAATACGACACGGCTTATGGCCATTTTGATGGAGAAGTGGATTATGACGAGAAGCATTTGATCGTGGATGGGAAGAAAATTCCCGTTTTCGCGGAGAAAGATCCGGGCATGTTGCCGTGGAAGAAGTTGAAAGTGGACGTGGTCCTCGAGTGTACCGGATTTTTCGTGTCCACTGAATTGGCCATGCCGCATATCAAAGCCGGAGCCAAGCGAGTGATTCTGTCCGCGCCGGCCAAGGATGAGACTCCGACTTTCTTGATCGGAGTGAATGCCGACAAATATGACGGCAAGGCTTTGGTGGTATCGAATGCTTCTTGCACGACCAATTGTATCGGGCCGGTGATGGAAATTTTGTCTCGCCATTTTGGCATCAAGAAATCACTCATGACCACGATTCATGCCTATACGGCGCAGCAGGCTCTCCAAGATGCGCCTCAGGCCAAGGATATGCGGCGGGGACGCGCCGCCACTCAGAATATCGTGCCGACTTCGACCGGAGCGGCTGGCGCCATCGGCAAAATCTTGCCCGCCATTGCCGGGAAATTTGACGGGCAGTCGCTTCGTGTTCCTATAATCGTTGGGTCTTTATCGGATTTCACCGTGCTTCTCGAAAAGAAAACCACGGTGGAAGAAATCAACAAGGTCTTCACAAAAGAGTCAGAGTCCAAGAGGTATAGTGGTATTTTAGCTGTATCAGACGAACCTCTCGTCTCGTCCGACTTTATCGGCTCTCCTTACTCCGCGATTGTCGATCTGCCTCTGACTCAAGTCATGGGCGGCGATTTCGCTAAGATCATGGTGTGGTATGACAATGAATGGGGGTATTCTCAACGCCTCGCGGATTTGACGGTATTGGTGGGGAAGAAGATGAAATAAGTAAATGACAAAGCAAAAGTGATAAATGACAAATAAACAGGGAGCAAATAAAAAAAACAGCACGCGGTCCGTTGGGGAGGGTGCTGTTTTTGTTGTTCGAGGGGGTGTGCCTTGCTTGTGGGGTGGGGGAGATTTATTTTAGGAAAAGCTCTTGGTTGTGTCTGTTAGGCTTTTTACTCCTATTTTTTTAACGATTTCCAACATTTCCCATGTCTGATTTCCATAGAATTGAAGCATTTCTATTGAACTAATTTCCAGGGAACGACCATCCTGAGGGTCTTCGTAATATTGCCATTTGTTGGGATCTTGCACCTTTATTGATTCGATTTCTTCGAATCTTGCAAAAAAACAGCTGGCCGTTTGTTTGCCTAGGTTGTCGGAGTGGCTGATTTTTAACCTTACCTGCACATCTCCAAATTCCGAATCTTTGTTCAACAATAGGCACAGAAAACAAAGCCATCAGATTCGGTCCTGATGGCTTATATTATTTGTATAATATGAAATTATTTTGGTTTTAGACTAGAGTAAGCTGGAATTGTTTTAAATACTCCTCCTTGTGTAAATTGCTCGGCATATAGAGGAGCTGACATGCTTTTTCAAAATCCTCGATGCCATGCCAAAGGTTGATCTCCTTGGTCATAGTTGGGTTACCAAGGATCAATAATGTTACTTTTTTCTGGAAACACAAGGATATTTGTTGCTTTTTGTGTTTAGGATTACTCTCAGTATCGGCCTGACCTAGAAATTTGTTCATGGTATCGCAGTAAGGAGTTTCTCCTTTATAGCATTCATAGTGTTCGAAGTTGAAGCATACAATATGAGCGTCATGAATGCGCATGTCTATAATAGACCTATATGCCTTTTCTTCTTCCATCGGATTCATTATTTGTACCTCGCTATAATGACGGCGTTTTTTTTCTTTGCCTATAGACCATTGGCTTTCCTTTTTCACAAATGTCACTTCATCCTGTCGGTTTTTTTGGGGGTGGATTTCAATTCTTTTCAGATAGGGATCTGAATTGTCATCTGGTTGGGCTTTTGCTTTGATTGGGTTGCTTTTTTTTCTGAGGATATCCAATTCTCCATTCAATTCTGCCCAAGAAGAAAAATATTTGAATCCATAACCGTGAAGCGTTTTTATCTTTCCAAAAGGATCCTGGTTTAAAAGACCAGAACGAATGAGGGATTGTTTAATGTGTTCTCCGCCTGTCACAAAAGATGGAATTGTTTTTTGTTCGCAGAAGAAATCGATCAGTTCAAACATTCCGCTTTCCTTCAGGACATTTTTTACGGAGTAATCGAAAATCAAAAGGATTTTTGGTTGAAATCGATGCGTTTTTAGAGTTTTGATTTTTGAATCCCAGTACTTTATATCATCGTCCATGACGAACCGTATGATTTCCCATCCGTCTATTTTTCCGCCCAGAGGAGTCCAATTGTTTTGGACGCGTTCTTCTGCAATCTTTGCTTGATTTGAGGTTTCATGGAAAATAGGCATCTCTTTCTTCAGGGTCCAGATAGACTGTTCATCGTGAGCAGATAAAAGGCGGTCGGGATGTTCGAGTTTGAGAACATTCGAAATCAGTTTGAATGTTCCGATTGGGAATTGGGTCACGAGCAAGGTTTCTCCGTCGGGGGCGTAGGAAATAATGGGGATGAGATGTTTTTGGTATTCGGTGGCTCCGAGGGGACTGGTAACGGTTCCGCCGTAATCTCCGGGGGAAGCAAGTATCTTGAAGAAATCGTGTTTTCCTTTGATGAGATTGGGGAGTAGTGAGAAATTCAGGCAAGTTTGTGGGTTCTCCAGTACCTCTTTGATTTTTCTGACCGAAGAATCAATATCAGTATTCTGAGTCAGGATATCCTGAATGGCATCTTCGAGCACATCGATTCTGGATTCCGATTGCTTGATGCCTTCCTGCATCTCGATGCTTTGTTCTTCGGATTCCATCTCGCCGATGGCTTTGATGAATTTCCCAAAAAAAGGGATTCCTTCGGCAATGACTTTGATCCCCGCTTTTATTAATTTTTTTCCATTGAACTTCATGTGATCTCCTTATTTGGAGGGGTATTCAATTGTTCATGTACGCAAGAAATACATAGCATTGTTTGTGTTAAAAGTCAAATTGCGATTTGTTTTTTTCTACATGCATTCATGAGTTTTTTGGGGATTTAAAAAAGCGGTAAGAATTCTATTTTCCTTACTGCTTTTGTATTTTTGATGAGAAATAAATTTTTTTATTTCCTGAGTTTGAGTATCGCCCGTTCGATTTTTTCGAGTTGGGGGAATAGCGCACCCAGAATGTCCAGCGGGGTGGCGATCAGGATTTGCAATACTTTGCTTTTCCAGCTTTTGGTGAGGGGATAGCCAATGACTTGGGGCCATATTCCTAGAATGATTCTGCCAATGATTCGAATTTTGAAAGCTCTAATCGCATCACTGTAGATCACTATTGTCCCAACCTTGATATTGTGCAAATCTAATAGCTTTTTGACTTCTCTTAGATTCTCATTTGTGCTATGAGATTTATCTTCTCTGATTATGGGAGTTGTGAGTTGTAGCGACTCCAAGTAATCCGCCATCATTCCAGCTTCGCTGACCCCGGGAGCTTTGATTGGATTCGTGACTCCTCCGGCCGTGATGATGACCGAATACTGTATTTTTTGGGAGTGTTCATGAAATTTATTTAGATACTGTCGTATTCCCTCATGAAATATTGCGCCGTAGCCCATGACCACGGCGATAATCTTTTTTTTCAAGAATTATCTCCTGATTTATGAAAAAATGTAGAGAACACTAATAACGGGATTAAGATAGCATTTCGGGGAAATTATTTCAAGGGTCGAATTTTAAAAGGGCTTGATTTTATCCGTAAATTGCGCTACAATAGCTGTACATTTGTTTCAAGATTGAAGCTGTTTTTATTCAGATTGGCTCTCCGATTCGCAATATTTGCGGTACTCGCCAATCTGAAGGAACTAAAAACGGACCAAAACTTTGAAACAAATGGATTTATTCTTAGCTTTTGGCGGGAATAAGAAAATCAGCTGATTGTCCTCAATAATAGAGGATCCATTTTGTTTCGAGACTCTTTTTTAGAATATAATGGAGTTTTGAAACGTCATGTTGGCGTTTTTTTGTTTTCCTGCTTTTTAATGATATGGAAATGCTTCCAATCGTATGTGAGCATACAAATATTGAAAAAGGGTGTGCTCCTCGGGCCGAGGTACTGGAGAAAAAAATGTGGTGCCGGTCGACCAATGTGTTTGTGATGAGTCATGAGGGAGAAATTCTCTGTCACAAGAGGTCCTTGGCCAAAGAACGCATGCCCGGAGTGTGGTCCACTCATTTTGGCGGACATGTGGGGGTCGGCGAATCTTATGAATCCAATGCCCAAAAAGAATTGAGTGAGGAAGTGGGGCTCTGGGTCTCTCCGGAGAAATTGATCCCTTGGCGGGTGACCAAGATTGAGATCGCTCGATTGTGGGTCAAGGAGTTCGTGATTCTTTCTTCGGTGCCGATTAAAGATTTGGTGCCCCAGGCCAGCGAGGTGGCGGATTTGGAATGGAAGACCTTGGATTCGATTCGCAAAGATTTGTCGGACAATCGAAACGCGTGGTGCGCGGGAACGCATGATTTTATTCCCGAATATTACTGCATGCGGTCCGTGCTTTCTGCCTTGGGTGAGAAAAAATTGCTCGAGGTGCCGAGTCAGTTTAGCTTTTGGGTTCCTGAGAAAATCTAACTCTAGATTTGGGATCAATTGCATTGAAAAACGCTTTTATATAGGGCGTTTTTGCGTTTGTATTTGACATTGTTTTTGGGTGTTCCTATAATGCTTTTAGCAGTCGTCTTTGGTGAGTGCTAAAAGGATTTTTCCATGAGATTGCTTCGCTTCGGCTAAGACGCCGATTCTCGCAATGACACTATGACCGAGAGACAAGAACACCTTCTGCGAAAAATAGTGAAAAGCTATATTGAAACCGGCGAACCTATTGGTTCGGTCGCTTTGTCTTCGTCGCAAAAATTGTCTTCGGCTACCATTCGGAATGAAATGTCGGAGCTGGAGACCCTGGGGTATTTGCATCAGCCGCATGTTTCCGCCGGCAGAATTCCTACGGAAGTTGCCTATCAGCACTATATCGCTCATTGCATGGATCGCCGCGAGTTAACCGCCAAGGACCGGGCACTTTTGGAAGAGTCGGCCTTGGGCGAGAATTTGGATTTTCGTACACGGTCCAAAAATATGGCAAAGGGGCTGGCCAATTGCTCGGTGGACTTGGCGATAGTGGCTTTTTCGGATAGTGACGTGTTTTATACCGGACTTTCTCATCTTTTTTCCAAGAAAGAATTTCATGAAATCGATCAGGTTCGGGATGTTTCGGTTTTGCTTGATAATCTCACCGGAGCGGCCTCTCGTGTGTTTGGCGAGATTGACCGAGAAGTGAATATTTTTGTGGGAAATAATAATCCTTTTGGAGCTTATTATTCCACCTTACTGGTTCGTTATGAAAATAAAGTGCCCGGAATGCTGGCTCTCCTAGGCCCCATGAGAATGGATTATAATTATAATGTGACCTTGCTCGAATACTGCCGTAATAAAATTGAACAATTTTAAATAAAAATCCCTCCCCAACCCTCCATTTGACAAGGGAGGGCGCAGTCTCCCCCTTGTCAAAGGGGGATTAAGGGGGATTTGTTGCTTCCGCTTCACATGATTAAAATAGAAAAAATATGATCTCTAAAAAAATGTTTCCTGAGCTTTTGTCTCATTATCAAAAATATCGAGAGAGCCGTCACGCCGTTATTGCCGAGTCTTCTGATATTTTGAAGCTTGCCAAACAGTCTATTTTTGCTCTGCATCGCAATGATTTAGCTCTGGCCGAGAAGAATTTTGATTTGATGGATGCCAAAATCAAGGACATCAACCGGCTCTCCGACGGCGAGGATTCCGAAGGCGTGTTTCGCGCGGCGCTGGAAGAATATCTTGAAGCTAAGTTTTTTTATATGTATCTCAAAGGAGAATCTGTGGAATTACTCAAGTCCGTGGAAGTCGAATTTTTTGAGGAGTATTTGGGGGCTGTTTGCGATGTGACCGGTGAACTGGTTCGCCGCGCTGTGCTCTTGGTTGTAGAAGGCAAGAAGGATTCGGAGTCTGAAATCAAAAATATCCGCGCTTTCACCGAAAATGTGGTCGCCGGCCTTTTGGGTTTCGACCTAGTCGGCAAACTCCGTTCCAAATTCGATGACGCCAAGCGCAATTTGAGCCGAGTGGAGGAGATTTTGTATGATTTAAAAATTAGGAAGTAGGTTGTGTTTTACAATAGAATGACTTTCTCCTTTATATTATTCTGTGCTTTGTTACCGACCCTTCGACTCGGGGCCGATACTCGGCCGCCTCGCTCAGGGTCTGCGACCCGTGGCTAGAGGTGTGGGTCGCTAGACCCTGAGCGAGGCGGCCCAAAGGGCCCCGAGTCGAAGGGTCGGATAGAAAGATAATCCACTACAAAAATATGAATAATGAAGAACAAAAAAGTCAAGAAAATAAATCAATCACCCTTCTCGAAATACAGAATTTAAAAGACGAGCTGGCGGTGAAAACAAAAGAAGCGCTGGAGTATCTCGTGGGGTGGAAACGAGCGCTCGCGGACTATCAGAATATGGAAAAAGAAGTGGTTCGCCGGGAGGACAAGATGAAAGAATTTTCGTTCCAGTCTTTCATCAAAGGCCTTTTGCCGGTGGTGGAACACTGGGACATGGCAGGAAACTTTATTCCCGAGGATCAGAAAAAACAAGATTGGGTGGTGGGTATTATTGGCATTCGACGCCAAATGGATGTGTTTCTATCTGGTTTGGGAGTCAAACGTATCGAGCTGTTGGGTAAGCCCTATGATCCGAAATATGCCGAAACTGTGGGAGAGGAAATGGTCAAAGACGGAGTGTCCGGTGTCGTTCTCCGTGAATTATGCGGAGCGTATGAATATAACGGCCAGGTTCTCCGTCATGCAAAGGTGATTGTGGCGAAGTAATTAACAATTTAGCAACAAATCCCTCCCCAACCCTCCCTTTGACAAGGGAGGGGGTAGCAGCTTCCCCCTTGTCAAAGGGGGACCGAGGGGGATTTGTTATTTTCTATGTCCATCATCAATCTCATCCCCATGTCCGGGGATTTTGACAAGTTTTTCAAAGAATTTGCCCTCGATATTCCAAAGGGCTGGACTGATATGTCTTTTGTTCCAAAAATGGACATGTATCTTGAAAAGGGCAATTTGGTTGTGGAATTATCCATTCCAAAGGTCAAAAGCGAGGATGTGGAGCTGAGCGTAGAGGAAGGACGTCTGGTGGTGTCCGGTAAAACTGAGACCAAGACCGAGGTGGAAGAGGAAAAATATTATAGGAAAGAAATCCAGACCGGACAGTTTTCTCGAGTGATTCCATTGCCAACCGGGCTTCTGCTTGATAAAGCCGAAGCTGAATATTCCAAAAACGGCATCCTCCGAGTCTTAATTCCAAAGGAAAAAGAAGAATCGAAGAAAATTAAACAGATTAAAGTTAAGAATATTAAGTAAAACAACAAATTCCTCCCCAACCCTCCCTTTGACAAGGGAGGGGGCGTAGCAGCCTCCCCCTTGTCAAAGGGGGACTGAGGGGGATTTTATGTAAATAATATGCCAAAAATATTAGGTATTGATTTAGGTACGACAAATTCGGCTATGGCGGTGATGGAGGGAGGGAAGGTACGCGTCCTGGAGAATAAGGAAGGAGCCAGAACCACGCCGTCCGTGATTGCCACAACTAAAAGCGGCGAGCGATTGGTGGGCCAATTGGCTAAGCGCCAGTCGGTGACTAATCCGGAAAATACGCTGTATTCGATCAAGCGGCTCATCGGCCGCCGTTTCGATGATTCGTCCGTGACAAATTCGACCAAAACGCTTCCCTACAAAGTGATTCGTTCTGGAGACGGAGTGAAGGTTGTGATGGCCGGAAAGGAATATACTCCGCAGGAAATCTCCGCCATGGTGCTTCAGAAGCTCAAGCTGGATGCTGAGGAACGGCTTGGAGAAAAGATCACCGAAGCCGTGATCACGGTTCCCGCTTATTTTGACGATTCCCAGAGACAGGCCACCAAGGACGCGGGAAAAATTGCGGGACTGGATGTCAAACGCATTATCAATGAGCCGACTGCTTCTGCTTTGGCCTATGGTTTCGATAAGAAAAAAGGGCAGAAAATTCTCGTCTATGATTTAGGTGGAGGAACCTTTGATGTATCCGTGCTTGAAATCGGCGACGATACAGTCGAAGTGAAGGCGACCAATGGCGATACTCGATTGGGTGGCGATGATTTCGACCAGGTCATTATCGACTGGCTGATCACTGACTTCAAAAAAGAATATGGGATTGATCTGTCCAAGGATCAAATGGCTCTCCAGCGCCTCAAGGAAGCCGGAGAAAAGGCCAAAATCGAGCTTTCCACCTCGCTCGAAACCGAGATCAACCAGCCGTTCATTACCTCTGACGCTTCCGGCCCCAAGCATTTGGTCAAGAAATTCACGCGATCGAAGCTTGAGGAATTGACTCGTCATCTGGTGGAGAAGACTATGGAGCCTTGCAAAAAGGCCTTGGCTGATTCGAAATATTCGGTCGCAGATATGGACGAAATCATCATGGTCGGCGGTATGACCCGCATGCCATTGGTACTCCAGACCGTGGAAGGATTTTTCAAGAAGAAGCCCAATGTTTCGGTGAATCCCGATGAAGTCGTGGCCATGGGCGCCGCAATCCAAGGCGGAATTTTGCAAGGAGAGGTCAAGGATATTTTGCTTCTCGATGTCACCCCTTTGTCCTTGGGAATTGAAACTATGGGAGGAATTTCCACCAAGATGATTACTCGAAATACCACGGTTCCCACTTCTCATAAACAGGTTTTTTCGACGGCCGCGGACAATCAGACCACGGTGGAAATTCATGTGCTCCAAGGCGAGCGCGAAATGGCTCGAGACAATAAGACCTTGGCCCGATTCATTCTCGACGGCATCCCGCCCGCTCACCGGGGTGTGCCGCAGATCGAAGTGAGTTTTGATATCGACGCTAATGGCATTGTGAATGTCTCGGCGCTCGACAAAGCCACGGGTAAAACTCAGAAAGTGGCCATTACCGCTTCTTCCGGACTTTCCAAAGAGGAAATCGAGAAGATGGCCAATGAGGCAAAAGTCCACGAAGCTGAAGACCGCGTGAAGAAAGAGTTGGCTGAGGCAAAGAATATGGCCCAGACAACGATTTACACCACGGAAAAAACAGTTAAAGACCTGGGAGATAAGGTGAAACCAGAAGATCAGAAAGACGTGGCCGAGAAGCTCGAAGCCCTCAAAAAAGTACAGAATTCCGAGAATGCCGCGGAAATCAAATCGGCAATCGATGCGGTACAGGCTGCAGCCATGAAGATTGGTGAACATATGTACGGTGCTCAGGGCGGAACTCCGCCTCCGGGAGCGAATCCTGAAAATCCGACGGGGGAACAGAAATAAATAAACACATGAAAAATTACTACGATATTTTAGGCATTCCCAAAACCGCCTCTGAGGAAGAGATCAAAAAGGCCTTTCGTACCAAGGCGCATCAATATCATCCTGATAAAAAAGGGGGAGATGCGGAGAAATTCAAGGAGGTAGCCATGGCGTATAAGGTGCTTTCCGACAAGGCCAAGCGGGCCCAATACGATCAGTATGGGACGACTTTTGATTCTCAGGGAGGAATGGGCGGGCAGGGCGGCGCTGGGGGATTCAATTGGCAGGATTTCGCCCAAGGTTTTGGGGGCGGAGGCGGACAAGGGGGTGTGCATTTTGATTTTGGGGATTTGGGAGACATGTTTGAGGGTTTTTTTGGAGGGGGGAGAGGCGGACGCGGCCGGTCTTCCCGTTCTTCGCGCGGCCAGGATATCGAAGCCGCGCTCGAACTCGGTTTCGAGGAGGCCGTGTTTGGAGTGGAAAAGGAAATCATGCTCCAGAGGGTCGAGAAATGCGCCGACTGTTCGGGCAATGGCTCCCAGGCTGGGACTAAGATTGTGACCTGTCCGTCCTGCGCGGGA
Organism: Parcubacteria group bacterium Greene0416_36; assembly: GCA_007375725.1. Lineage (GTDB taxonomy): Bacteria > Patescibacteriota > Patescibacteriia > VMEV01 > VMEV01 > VMEV01. The sequence goes on along the minus strand of VMEV01000001.1, from coordinate 45,057 downwards.
AAAGGCCAGCGAGTCGAGGTGCGGCAGACATTTTTGGGAAATATTCAGACCGTGGTAACGTGTTCGGCCTGTTCAGGATCCGGAAAAATGCCCGAGAAGCCTTGCAAGAAATGCGGCGGCTCAGGACTGCTCCAACAAAAAGACCAGATCAAGGTCCAGATTCCACCGGGCATTAGTTCTGGGGAAGTCGTGAAGGTCATGGGCAAAGGCAATGCTTCGGCGGGAGGCACTTCCGGAGATTTATATTTACATATTTCTGTGCGCGTTCACCGCGAATTCGAGCGGCAGGGACGCGATATTTATTCAGGTCTCGTGATTTCATACCCCATCGCCGCCTTGGGAGGAAAAAAGAAAGTCCGCACCCTTGATGGCGACCTTGAATTAGTCGTGTCTGCTGGAACTGCCGGCGGGGCTTTAGTGCGCCTTAAAGGCAAAGGGGTACCGGATTCCCGAGGCCATCGCGGCGATCATGTTTTCAAAATTACCGTAGATGTGCCGCAGAAATTGTCGCGACGGGCGAAGGAATTGCTCGAGGAGTTGGGGCGCGAGATGAATTAGAATTTTATGTCTTCCCCTCTTCGAAACCTCCTTTCTCCCGAAGAAGCCCTCCAAAAGGTTCTCGGTGAACAAGAAAGCAGAAAAACACTATCGTTTTATTGGTATTTTGAGATTGCCAATCCCGGGGAATATCGGGACCGATTGTTCGCTGTCTGGGACGCGATTGGGGTTTTGGGACGTATTTATGTGGCGGGGGAGGGAATCAATGCGCAGATTTCGGTGCCCCAGAAGAATTGGGAGAGCTTTGTGGGAAGTTTAACAGATTTTGGATTGGAAGGGATTCGCCTTAATATCGCGGTGGAACATCACCTCTCTTTTATAAAATTGAAAATCAAGGTCAAAGCGCAGATCGTGGCGGATAATTTGCCGCTGGGGTCTTATGATATGCAAAGCGTGGGCACTCATTTGAGGGCTTCTGAATTCAATTTGATGATTGAACAGGGCGCGAATGTCGTGGACATGCGCAATCACTATGAGAGCCGGATTGGGGCATTCCAGAATGCCTACTGCCCTCCGGCCGTGACCTTTCGCGATGAGCTGCCTCTGGTCCGCGAAAAATTAGCGGGGAAAGAAAATGAGAAGGTTCTTCTCTACTGCACGGGCGGCATTCGCTGTGAGAAAGCGAGCGCGTATCTCAAGGCGCAGGGCTTTAAAAATGTATATCAGCTGGAAGGGGGAGTGATCAAATATGCACATGATGTGAAAAAAGAGGAAATCTCATCTCTATTTCGTGGCAAAAATTTTGTCTTTGACGGCCGAATGTCCGAGCGCGTGACGGCCGATATTTTAAGTTTCTGCGATATCTGCGGAAAGCCCGGAGACGATTACCACAATTGTGCCAATCTCATGTGCCATCGACTCATGATCGCCTGCCCTGAGTGTGTTTCGCGCTTCCGAGGAACTTGTTCTACGGAGTGTTGCGCGATTACCGAGCTTCCCGAAGACGAATATAAAAAACTCCGTTCGGGTACGAAATCGCGGGGGTTGGGGCAGTATCAGAGATCGAAGGGGGTGGGGTGAATTTTTGAATAAAATCAATAAAAACGATATTATTAATAATATCAGCAAATAGCGAAATTTCCTTGCTCCCTTCCTTGTTCCCGCCAAAGGCGGATGCGCCTCTGGAGCAAAGGGAAGGGTTAGGGATGGGTTTGTTGTTCTGCTGCTTCATTCTCCATTCTTAATTTTTCATTTTTTTCTTATGTCCCAACCCGCCCCCACCAATTCCGCCCAATACGCTTTTTGGTACTTGCTTTCTCTTGTCGCGCTCAGTTTCACGGCGACGAGTGTGGGCATGATTCTTTATCAGGTCGTCAATAAATATGTGCCGGATTTGGTAACGAATTACTCGGCCGCGTACAGCTCGGGGGCGATTAAATTCGCGGTTTCGTCGATTATTATCGGCGCGCCGATTTATTTTTTGGCGGTGTCGAAGATCAATAAGGCTATTGTGTCTAAAATGTTATCGCTCGAGGCGGGCATTCGTCGCTGGTTGTCTTATTTCATCCTATTCGTCGCATCTGTCACCATTTTGGGTTATCTCGTGGCCTTGGTTTACAGTTTTCTCGATGGCGAGCTGACGACGAAATTTATGCTCAAAGCTTTCGTCACCATGAGCATTACCGCCTTTATATTTGGGTATTATTTGTATGATATCAAGCGCCGCGAGGCCAAAAAGAACGATTCGGTGATTCGCTACTCCGCCATTGGGGCCATTGTATTGGTTTTAGGCTCTTTGGTAACGGCTTTTGCCATAGTCGAGAGTCCGGCCGAGACTCGCATGCGCCGTTTGGATGAAGAAAATCTCCAGAAATTGTCCCAAATTGAGAATGAAGTCCGTAATTTTTATTCGATCAAAAAAGAGTTTCCCGCGAATCTCGGCCAAATTAAATCGGTGTCTACCTGGCTCTCATCCGAATCCTGGGCCGATAAAGAGACCGGTAAGCCTTTTGTCTACCGCATTGTATCTGAAAATGAGTTCGAACTCTGTGCCAATTTTCGCCTCGATAATCAAGGCCAGAAAAATGAACCTTATGATTATTATGCCCAGACTTGGCCCCATTCCACTGGAGAAGCGTGTTTCAAGCGGAGCGTGATTGATCTCTCGGGCGTGCCTATGCCGGAGGGTGGGGTTCCCGTGAAGATGAGACCTATTCAGTAAATTACGGATTTTCTATGTTTTTCTCACCCACTAAAAAAGAATCTTTCCTCCTCGGGGTGGACGCGGGGGCGACTAAAACGGAAGTGGCGATTGCTGATATGGCCGGGAAGATTTTGTTTACGGAAAAAGGAGGTCCTGGGTCTTGGAATACCATGCTCGGGAGGGATAAAAATTTCGAGAATATTGAGAAGACGATTGCGAAAGTTTGGAAAAAGTTGAAGAAAAAAGGAGCGCCTGTAGCGGCGGCTTATTTGGGTATGGCCGGCTTAGATATGGAATCGGATGAAATCAAAGCGAGTATTTTATTTAAAAAAATGCTGAGACCTTACCGCGTTGCGCATGGAGAGGCCGGAAATGATATAAAAATTGTATTTCCGAGCGCATCAGACGCCTCTTTCGGTGTTTCGTTGATCGCCGGAACTGGCACTCATTGCTACGGGGCCAATCCGGCAGGAGAGAGTGCGTCCTCTTCGGGACTGGATTATCTCTTAGCTGATCAGGGCGGGGGATATTGGCTGGGGCGGAAAATTCTGGAAGCCGCAGCTAAGAGCTATGATGGGCGAGGACCCAAAACAAAGCTTGAAAAGTTGGTGATGGGTCATTTCAAAATCCATGATTTCCGAGATATTTTGCGTCATATTTATGCCCCCTCGTTTGGGAAAAGTGAGATGGGAGAATTGGCCATGCTTTTAGACTCGGTGGATCCTTTCGCTGATTCCGTGGTTCGCGACATTCAAATCCTAGCCGTTTCGGAGTTATTTGACTCTGTACATGCCGTGATTACTCGGCTGAAACTAAAATATATTTCATTCGATCTCGTGATCGCTGGATCGATTCTCCATCGCAAAAAATATATCCGTTCTTTATTCATCGATAAAATGGCGAAATTTTATCCCAAGGCGAATCTTATTTTTTCGTCCCAAGCGCCGGTAGCGGGAGCGGTGAAACTTGCCTTACTGTTGTCGAAAAAATAGCGTCATATAATTAAGAATGAAGAATGAAGAATTAAAGATGAACAACAGTCCGCTTCATTCTTAATTCTTCATTCTTAATTTTTTTGTCATGTGCCTCGAATCAAAAAAAAACTCATCGAAACCTTAAAAGAGTGGCCGGGGGTGATTGAAAAGCCGGATCCGGATTTCCGCTCCAAGCTGGGGCTTTTTTTGTCACGAAAAGGAGCACTGGTAATGGAATTAGGATGCGGACGAGGGGATTTCACCATCGAAATGGCAAAGAAATTTCCTCATACCAATTTCATCGCTCTGGACCGGCAGGGGGAGCGTCTTTGGTATGGAGCGAAAATGAGATCAGAATTCACGCTTGAAAATGTTTTATTTATTCGAATGGATGTAGTGTTTTTGCGAGAATTCTTAAAAGAGGGTTCAGTATCTGAGATCTGGCTCACCTTTCCGGATCCTTTTCCCAAAAAAGGACAAGCGGCGCGGCGTCTGACCTCACATATTTTTTTGGATCTTTATCGCTATTTACTGGGCCAAGCAGGTACGGTGAATCTCAAAACCGATGATCCGAATTTATTTTTGTATTCCAAAGAAATCGCGGCGGAGTTGGGCTGGAAGATTGGCGAGTCCACGGAAGATATTCACGCGCAAATAAATCTGGATCCGATCCTCCAGATCCAAACCCATTTCGAAAAAAAGCATTTGAAAGCGGGGAAAAAAATCAACTATCTGCGAATTTCAAAATAAGGGGAGAAAGCTTTGCTTTTCTCTTTGTTTTTTGTTATCTTTGGGGCAAATTTCAGGATTCAGGAATAAGGATCTAGGATTCAGGATAAATTTGAGATACTTGAGTTTGTTCTTTATTCCTGAATCCTAAATTCTAGACCCTAAATCCTAGTTTAATATGCAGATAGCTATATTTCACTACACAAAAAAAGACGAGGACTTTTCTCATAGCATGAGAGTTCTTCGTGCTAAGGTTCGCGAGATGGGGCATGATTTACGGGTGATAAGGAAGCACGATTGCCAGCTGGACTGGACCGGCAAAAAAACACGTTTTTTATATAAAAATAAGCCGTTGGGGAAAGTGGATGTGGTGATTGTGCGCCCTGGATTTAACGATAACTATGATCTGGAAGCGGGTGCGATCAAACATCTTCAGTATTGCGGTTATACCGTGGTCAATACTCATTTGCCAGTGATCATTACGAAAAATAAGATTCGAACTTTGCAATATTTGGATCATCATCATATTCCTATTCCGCGGACCATTGTCGCGTATTCACGGGATCAAATTGAAAAGGCCGTGGAAAAACTCGGCAAGTTTCCAGTGGTGATCAAAAAAGCCTGCGGCACCCAAGGAAAAGGAGTTTTATATATTCCGGATGCTCAGACATTGACTTCGGTGATGGATTTACTCATGGACTGGCATGGAAATGAATATCTCATCCAAGAATATATTGAAGAAGCCAAAGGCAAAGATTTGCGGATTTTTGTCGTGGGAGGCAAAGTCATTGCCGCCATGGAGCGGACGGCCAAGCCCGGCGAATTCCGGTCCAATTTTCATTTGGGCGGGAGTGTGGCGAAAGTGGATCTTACTCCTGATGAGAAGACGCTGGCTCTGAAAGCTGCCAAAGTCATCGGCATCGAGATTGCCGGCGTGGATATGCTCCGCACCCACGAAGGGCCGCAGATCATCGAGGTGAATTCTAATCCTGGATTCGAGGGCATCATGCAAGCCACTGGTGTGGATATCCCTGGAGCCATTATCAAATATGCGGTTTCGAAAGCTAAGATTGCTCAGGCGAAAAAAATGAGCCGGCAGGATTTGATTCGAGCAAAAGTCTCTCTTTTGGGATCGTTCGCTCAGCCGGATGTGAATTTGGCGTTTGCTTAGAAAGATACAAACAAGTAGGGGCGGTCCTATGTGACCGCCCCTACTTGTTTTATTCGTACCTTAGCGCCTCTATTGGATTTTTCTTGGCCGCGCTTCGGGCGGGGAATATGCCGAAAATCAGGCCGATCAAACAGGAAAGGGTGATGCCGACCAAAGCCGAGGCTATGGGAATCGAGAAGACCCATTCAAGGCCCCCAAAGCGGCGTATGAGTTGTCCAATAATGAAAGAGGCTGTTATGCCGAGGGTTGTTCCAATTATTCCGCCCAGTCCCGTAAGCAAAATGGCTTCCAACACGAATTGGGTCATGATATTTTTCTCCGTGGCGCCGATTGCTTTTCGCAGACCGATTTCTCGGGTGCGTTCGGTCACGGATACCAGCATGATATTCATGATGCCGATGCCGCCTACCAGGAGAGATATGGCGGCGATGGAAGAGAGCAGGAGGGTTAGAATTGTCCCGACCAGACCTACTCGGTCAGCCAGATCGATTTGTGTATGGATATGGAAATAATCTTTTTCCGGATCCGTGATTCCTTGGGTTTCTCGGAGGGTGGCTTCTATTTCGGCTACGGCTCGCGGAACCAAGGCTTCGCTCTGGGCCCGCACAATGATTTCGAAGAAATGGTCCGTACCCAATAAATATCTTTGTCCCGTGGTATATGGGATCACTATCAAGTCATCCATATTAAAGAAAATAGAACTGCCGGTTTGTGGGAAAATACCGATCACTCGGAAATAGCGCCCTCGTATTTTTATTTTTGCGCCAAGGCCTTCGGAAGGGCCGAAAAGTTTATTTTTTACCTCGGAGCCGATAATGGCGACGCTTTCATTTTGGCGGACTTCCTCGGCATTGAAAAATCGTCCTGGGTTGGGGTAGACATCCATGAGTTCGGCAAAATTTTCAGAACTGCCCATAGTCGTGGGATCATAGGTTTCGCCTCCATAAGAAACGCTTCCGGGTACAATGATCATAGGTGTTGCATCCACTACAGAAGGGACTTTGGACTGATCTTGGAGAGCTTTGAGTTCCCTTTCCTTGAGAGCATCCAGAAATAGAGAATTTATATTTGATGGACCCCGCGGTTCTTTTCCGGGAGTGACCACTAGGGTTCGGGATCCCATTGCTTGGATTTCTCTCAGAATGAGCTGGTTGGCGCCTTCCCCAAGAGATGAAATCATGATAATGGCGGCGATTCCAATCACAATTCCTAAAATCGTCAAGACTGATCGTGATTTATGGACGAGAAGTCCGCCGGCCGCAGTTTTGAGGTAGTGTTTCCATTTCATAAATTTGGAAACTATTTGATAATTACGTCGGTGGGTCTGAGCTGATTGAGAATTTTTTCGTCGATTTCCACGAGGCCGTCTTTCAAGATGATTTTCCTTTGGGCGTGGGCGGCGGCGTGGGATTCGTGGGTAATGAGAATGATGGTTCGGCCTTGCTTTTCATTGAGATTCTGGAGAATTTCCAAGATATTATGTCCATTTCTTGAGTCGAGGTTTCCCGTGGGTTCATCAGCGAATATTATGGAAGGGTCAGTCACCAAGGCTCGCGCGATGGCGACTCTTTGTTTTTCGCCTCCAGAGAGCTGGGAGGGCAGGTAATCTTTCCGGTGTCCGAGATTGACAGCTTCAATGGCTTCCAGGGCTCGATGTTTCCAGTCTTTTTCTGGGACCTTGCTGTAGAGAAGCGGCAATATGACATTATCAAAGACACTGGTTCGGGCCAGTAAGTTGAAGAATTGAAAAATGAAGCCGATTTTTTCATTTCGGAGTGAGGCGATGGCTTCTTTATCATAATCTTTTATATTTTTGCCATCCAGAAAATAGTCGCCTTTCGTGGGTTCGTCCAATAATCCTAAAATATGAAGCAAGGTTGATTTGCCGGATCCCGAAGGTCCCATAATCGAGACGAACTCGCCTTTGGAAATGGTGATGCTGATGTCTCGGAGAGCGGGAGTGGGGAGACCTTCAGAGGAAAAGTATGTTTTTTGAAGATTTCTTGTTTCTATGATTTTTACTTTTTCCATATTCTAGTTGCCGTTTTGTTTTCCGATAAACACAATTACTTTTTCGCCTTCCTCGATTCCTGCGGTTATTTCAATATTGCCGTCTGAGGCTTTGAGTCCGGTGGAAATTTCTTTTTCTATGATTTGATTCTCACTGTTCAGTGTTTGCAGAAATTTTTTATTCTGTTTTTCAATCACAGCGCGCTGGGGAACTGCCAAAACATGGGTTCTGGATGCGGTTTGGATATCGAGATCCGCGGTCATTCCGGACTTGATTCGGGGATCTTGAACCGTGAAGCCAAGCGTGGTTCGGTAGGTGGGGACTCCGTCAATGACGGTTTCTGCCGGATCGATTCTGGTTATTTCGGCTTCGAAGGGAACATCGTTTCCGTACGCATCTAGGCGCACATGGGCTTTGTTTCCGAGCTGAATTTTAGCAATATCGGCTTCCGGAATATGGGTTAGGATTTCGTAGACGCCTTGAGTAATGATGGCAACCACAATTTTATTGGGAGTGACCGATTCCCCTTGTTTGGCATCAAGCAGGGTAATGGTTCCAGCAAAAGGCGCCTTGATCACAGTTTTGCTGATTCGGGAGTATTGTTCTCTAATATCAGCTTGGGCCTGACGGATTTGGTTGGCGGCCAAAGATAAGGCGATTTCTGATCGCCGAATAATGAGCGCTTGGCTGGCCAGCTGTTCCGGAGTGCCGGTCGCTTTTTTGAGTTCCAATTCTTTTTTGGCCAATTCCAGAGAGTTTTCCACCTCATTGATTCGGTTTTGAGACAGGGAGATATTATTTTTTGTGGAATTTTGTGTCAGGTCAAAATTATTTTTTGCGGCATTGTAGGTGCTTTTCGCAAGGGTTACATTGTTTTGATTGGTGATTTTTTGCGAGGAGATCAGCTGTAACTGATTGGAGAGGGAAGTGACAGCCAAGGTGAGATTTGTGCGTCCCAAAGCGATATTGGATTTGAAGCGGTCTTTGGTGGTTTGGTCCAGGGATAATGCTGCGTCGACGGTGGCCAAGAGCCCGCTCATCCAGTCCCGTGTGGAGGAGAGTTTTTTCTGCATGTCGCGCAGCAGTGACTCCGACTGGAGCGGATCGGGGGGGAATACGATTAATTGGGTGGCTAACTCCTCTAAGGTTATTTGGGCAAGGCGCCTGCCAGTTTCAGCCGCTTGTTCGAGGGGCGCGGAACTGGTGAAGAAAGAAAGCTGGGGATCTGCGGAATTATCAGCGTTGAATAGTTCATCAGTTTGCTTGCTCACGGCTTCTTGGGCTTTGCCGAAGGTGTCTTCCGCGACATCTTCGCTTTTGGCGTAGACATTGGCTAGATCAATGTCGGCCTTTTCTTCCGTGATGCTGAGCTGGTTTTTGGCATCTTTCAGGTTATTTCCTGCATTTTGAAGCTGGGTGGCCGAGATCTCTTTGGTTTCGGTCAGATTTTGTTCCAGATCCGTCCTTTGTGCTTCCAGATTGGAAACCTTGGTTTCTGAGAGGGTGACTTCTTCGATGCGTGCTCCTTTTTTGATTTCATCCAGTTTTATTTGTTCTAGTTCTAGCTCCAGCTGGCTTTGTTTGTATTGCGATTGGGCATTGCCTAGGACCGCTTGTTTTCTTTGTAGCTGGGCCCACAGATCGCCGGCATCGAGCGCGATAATTTCTTGGTCTTTGGCGACTTCGTCTCCCACTTTCTTGTTGATTTTGGCGATCTTGCCCGTGGCTTCGAAAGATAATTCGACCTGATCCACGGGGGTCACGGTTCCACTCACCGATACCTCCTGCTGGAGGTTGGATTTTTGGGCAATGACAAAATCGTATTCGATGTTTGGTTCTCCTCTGGCGACGAAATATATTCCAACAATGGAGACGAAGACCGCATAGATAATAATATTTCTTTTAGATAGATATTTCATAATATTCCAATGGGTATTTAAGTCGAGATTTTCTGATTTGGAGAACAAGTAAGTATAGTATATTTGGAAAAAAAATAAAATGTTGCTTATAGTTAAAGTAACTTGTTTTATAAGGCTGGGTCAATATGATTTTTTTAAAGGACGTTTTTAAAGAGGATTTGATCATGAAAATTTTGGCTGGATTGGGTTTTGTTCTAAATCTTATTTTGTGGGGATTTTTGTTTCATTGGGTGGATGCGGGATGGGAGCGGGTGCCCCTTCATTATAGTATCTATACAGGCATTGATTTTTTGGGTTCCGGGTATAATATATTTTTTCTGGGGGCATTTGGTTTGGGGATTTGTTGCCTGCACCTGTTTTTGTTCTTTTTGTCTAGAAAACCGAGTGTTTTATCGTATTGGCTCCTTTTGAGCTCTATTTTTTTCAATATATTGCTTTTTGTATTTGCCGTTTTTTTGAGGGGCCTTATTTCTCAATAATCAATTTTTATGCTCGGTTTTTATTTGGTAAAAATTTTGTTTCTAGCGACTTTATCTTTTGTGGCGGCCTTTATAGTGACGCCGTTTCTGAGCCATTTTCTTTATAAATATAAGATGGGCAAACATATCCGCAGCGACGGTTCGACGCCCGTCATGAGCGCTCTTCATGCCAAAAAAGCAGGAACTCCCACTATGGGTGGAATTTTGATGTGGGGAACGACACTGTGCCTGGCTCTCCTATTTTTTTATCTCCATTCCTGGTTTCCGGATTCATGGATCGGCAGACTCAATTTTTTGAGTCGATCCGAGACTCTTTTGCCTCTGGGTGCCTTGGTTTTGGCGGGATTGGTGGGAATGGCGGATGATTGGTTCAATATCAACCGCATGATCTCTAAATCCGGCGGATTCACCATGAAACAGCGTTTGGGTCTGTACACGGTTGTCGCCTCGATTTGCGCCTGGTGGTTCTATTCAAAATTGGGCTGGGATATTTTTCATGTTCCTTTTTTGGGTGATTTTTCCATTGGTTGGTGGTATATTCCCATCTTTATTTTCATCATTGTGGCTACCGCCTTTTCGGTCAATGAAATCGACGGCCTCGATGGGTTGGCCGGAGGAACACTTTTGGCCGCTTTTATGTCTATGGCGGTGATGGCTTTCTTATTGGGCCGATATGATTTGGCCGCTTTTTGCGGCGTGATCATGGGAAGCCTTTTGGCATTTCTCTGGTACAATATTCCTCCGGCTCGTTTTTATATGGGAGACACCGGGGCCATGTCACTTGGTGTGGTCTTGGGCATCATGGCCATGCTCACCAATACCGCATTATTCCTGCCGATTATTGGTATTTTGTTTGTGGTTGAGTCGCTTTCCGTGATTATCCAGTTGTTGTCCAAACGATTTCGTGGTAAAAAGGTGTTTCTGTCAGCCCCAATCCATCATCATCTTGAAGCCATCGGCTGGCCGGAATCCAAAATCGTCATGCGTTTTTGGGTGATTTCTGCCGTATCCGCGGCATTTGGATTGGCGCTCTTTATTTTGGATCGTATTTTGTAATTTCAATAAAGGAGAGAAGTTATGCTAACTCTAGAGAAAAAGAAAAAGCCGGTTGTTTTGATAGAAGAGGTTGAGGGTTTACTTTGTTTCATGGAGGAATGTCCGAAATTGGTTTCCGGAAAGAATGAGAAAGAAGTTTCTTTGGCTCGGGAAGAGATATGTGAGAGACACGAAATTTCAGTCAACTCTCTCGTATTCCCCAATCAAATTGGGGGAGATAAAATAGTCGAGGTATTTGAGAAGGACCGTGGAGCCAGTATTTTGAGTTCCAATAAAGGTCCGATTGAGGATACTGATGGACTGTTTACTCGGGATTATGGGGTTTTTCTTGTTGCTTATGCCGCAGATTGCCCAATTGTGGTTTATTATGATCCTGTAAAGAAGGTGTGTGGAGTTGCTCATGCTGGGTATGAGGGAACAGGAAAGCGTCTTCCTGGAAAAATGGTGGATTTTTTTATTGCCAATGGGTCAAAATCTTCTGATATTCGAGTCACTATATGCCCTTCGGCCCTTGCCTGTTGCTACGATGTGGTCAATGCCGTTGATAAAGATTATCCTGAGCCTTGTCGGTGGAAGCGATTCAAATCCGAATTCGGTGAGGGTTCGGTTCGGATGGCTTTCAATCCCAAAACCAAAAAGTCGGGAGCTTTTCTTGATTTACTCTTTTGCAATAAACAATCCCTTTTGCGTCGAGGTATTTTGGAAGAAAATATTGATGCCTCCCACTGCATTTGCACCATTTGCAGCGGTCTTCCCTCCCATTATCGAGAACGTGAAAAGCGAACTCGGACTTTGCTGGCGGTTGTAGGGATGCAATAAAAGAAAATGGTAGACTAATAGCATTGGAATTCTATCTTTTCCAAAATAGCCATCGCCCAATAGCGATGGTTTATTCATTTTTTGCCTAATTTTTCGTATCCCAGTATTCTAATAGAAACCCCACTGGCCCTTTTTATTTTCGAAAGGGTTCGATTTACGCCCTTCCTTGTTAAGGGAGGGGTTGGGGATGGGTTTGTTCCCTTATGTCTTTTTTCCAAAAAATGAAATCTCCTGATTACGGATTGGTGGGCGGATATTTGTTTTTGCTTGTTTTTGGGGTGATCATGCTTTCTTCAGTATCCAATGCTGTCGCATATCAAAAATTTGGAGACAGTTACTATTATCTCAAAAATCAACTCTTGCAGGGTGTGATCCCGGGACTGATCGTGATGACCCTTTTTTCCATGCTGGATTACAAAATGTGGAAGAAATGGGCCTTTCCATTTTTTGTGGGATCCATCATTCTTCTTTTGTCCGTTTTTTTGCCCGGGCTAGGCGCAGAATTGTTGGGGGCGAGCCGCTGGATTCATATCGGAGGATTTTCATTTCAGCCTTCTGAGGCCGTAAAACTGGGATTTTTGATTTATATTGCGGCTTTTTTTGCGCAAAGAGGATCCCGCGAAATTCAGGATTTTCACGCGGGGCTGGTGCCATTCGTGAGTTCTTTGGGACTCGTGATGTTTCTGATCATCCTCCAGCCGGACGTAGGAACCATGTCTATTATTGTCTTCTTTTCGATGATGGTTTATTTTATTGCCGGAGCTCCGTGGAGGCATCTAGCTTTGTTGGGTGCTGGAGGCGTCTTCCTATTTTGGCTGCTCGTCAAAATCGCGCCTTACCGTGCCGCGCGTATTCTGGCTTTCATGAATCCCGAAGCCGATCCGCAGGGCATCAGTTATCATATCAATCAAGCCTTGGTTGCTATCGGATCTGGCGGACTCTGGGGCAAAGGCCTGGGCAACTCCATACAAAAGCAGATGTATCTGCCCGAGGTGGTGGGGGATTCGATATTTGCCGTGATTGCCGAAGAGATGGGTTTTGTGGTGATGGTGTGTTTTATTTTTCTTCTCCTCTGGCTTTTTTTTCGCGGCCTGCGAGCCGCCTACTGTGCCCCCGATGATTTCGGCAAATACCTAGCCGCAGGGATCACCTTCTGGATTATTTTCCAGTCCTTCATCAATATCGCGTCCATGCTCAGTCTCATTCCTCTGACTGGTGTGCCTCTTCCCCTCGTGAGCTACGGTTCCTCTTCTCTCGTCGTGACCATGGCCGCGATCGGCATCTTGATTAATATTTCCAGGCAGGGGGGAGATAGCCGTGGAAAACGCTCGTTTCGATAAAAAAAGAGCCACCTCAGGTGGCTCTTTTTTGGTGGATAAGTCAGCATTGAAAATATAATTCTTTGATGTAATGTGAATTACTTGCGTATCCGATCCGGGTCTGGAGTTATTAAACTCGGAAAGGGGGTGAGACAGAGAACTATGGATCAAACTATTTTAGTTTTAACTTTGTTTTTACTTATAGTAATTGCAATTAAAACAAAAAGAATCCTATAGGGTAGGATTCTCTAAACAAACGTGAGGTGAAGTCTGTAAGCAAGTCCGTGCAAGTAGACACAAAAGATATCGGGTATCTTGTTTACAACTTTATCTGAGTATACGTCAAAGAATCCGCTCTGTCAACCAATCCCTTTTATGAAAAAAAAGATAGCTTTCCCAACCGGGGCTTGCCCCGCGTAGCCCGCCTTAGGGCGAAGCGGGGAGGGCTATTTTGTTTACCTTATTTACATGTTATCGTGAGTGAAAAGGGGAATTTTATGAGCAAGAAAAATAAAATTTTATTCTCCGGCGGAGGAACCCTAGGGCCCGTGGTCCCTCTTTTGGCCGTATGGCAAGAACTTCGCGACGAGGGGGAGTGGGAGCCGGTATGGATGGGGACGAAAGAAGGACCGGAGAAAGAGGTCGTGGAAAAGCAGGGGATTCGATTTGTGGCGATTCCCTCCGGGAAAATGCGCCGTTATTGGGACTGGCGAAATATCACGGATTTTTTTCGCCTTGGCGGGGCTTTTTTGTATAGTCTTGCGTATTTGCTCTTCAATCGGCCGAAAGCGATTCTCACGGCCGGCGGATTTGTGGCCGTGCCTGTAGTTTGGGCTGGATGGATTCTTCGCATTCCCATATTCGTTCATCAACAGGATATTTTAGTTGGACTCGCCAATAAACTGATGGCCCCTTTTGCTACTAAAATCACAACGGTATTTGAAAAATCGCTCGAAGATTTTCCTAAAAATAAAGCTATTTGGACCGGCCAGCCGATTCGAAAAGAAATAGTGGAGGGCAATAAAGATCGCGCCTTTAAAAATTTAAATTTCAATTCCGAAATGCCAGTGACCTTAATTTTTGGCGGAGGGACCGGGGCTTCCGGCATCAATCATCTGGTCTATAAAGCCCTTCCCGATTTGCTCCAATGGACCCAGGTGATTCATATCACCGGCAAAGGCAAGGACTTGGATCATCCCGTCCCCAAAGATCCTCTCATTGATAAAAATTATCGCCGATTTGAGTTTTTGATGGAGTCGATGGGCGATGCCTATGCCTCGGCTGACCTCGTGGTCTCCCGCGCTGGCATCGGCTCTCTCTCCGAGATCATCGCCCTCGGCAAACCCTCGATCATTATCCCCATCCCCGACTCCCACCAAGAAAATAATGCCCGATTCCTCGAAGAAAAAGGCGCCATTCGCGTTTTGCCTCAAAAAGGATTATTGCCGAGGGATCTTGTTGTGGCCGTGCGATTATTGCTCGACCCCAGCGAATCCGCGAAGCTGAAATCTAATTTAAAGGGAATTATGCCATTAGATGGGGCGGAGAAGATGGCGGAGGTGGTGAGGAAAGCTTTTTAGACGGATTTTGATTAGGTGGGGTTGTCTTGTTTCCCGCAATATGCTATTTTTTAGTGTGTTTTGGAAGTACGGAGTAATTTTTTGTTCAGGAGATGGATCATGTCTTATCAATACATTTCATTAAATGAAAAAGGGGAGCCTATCATGAATGGCTCTAAAATGAAGGTTATTCGCTTGGTTATGGATTGGCACATGACGCATAGTACCATTCAATCCATTAAGGAAAAATATCACTATATCTTACCGGCTGCCATTGATGAGGCTTTTGCATTTTATAAAGCCAATCGAGAAAAGTGTCATATTTTGATGGCGGCTGATTATAGAACGACGATTAAAAAAGTAGCCGGTAAGAATCCCGTCGCCGTCGAACAGCTCAAAAAACTATTGAGCCAGTTGTGAAACTTTTAATAGTCTGGAAAGTGCGGACCGAAATAAATTTCGGTTCTTTTTTTATTCGAATTTTTGGGGATAAAACGACCTTGCAAATTTGTGTTGGTAGGTTAAGTTGAAATACTTGCGTATCTGATCCGGATCTTGAGTCATTAACTCAGGAAAGGGGGTGATAGGTGTTATGGATCAAACCATTTTAGTTTTAACCTTGTTTTTACTTATAGTAATTGCAATTAAAACTAAAAGAATCCTATAGCCATAGGACTCTTTGAAGCAAAGTAAAATATGAAGTCTGTAAACAAGTCCATGCAAGTAGATCCTATAGTTGGATCAGATACCTTGTTTACAACTTTATATTAGTATACGTCAAAGAATCCCGCCTGTCAACCAAGCCCTTTTTGTGGAATTAGAAAAAGAATCGAAAATATTTTCGGTTCTTTTTTTATTTGGATTTTTATCTTGATAGATGCTAAAATAAGAGAAATTTATGGATTTCTCGCGAATAAAATCGGTATATATGATCGGGGTTAAAGGCGTGGGCATGACGGCTTTGGCTCAAATGCTCCAGTCCATGGGAATTCGGGTAACAGGTTCGGACGTGGCGGAGAAATTCGGCACGGATGCCGTATTGGCGAAGTCGGGAATAGAAGTTCATGAGGGGTTTTCGGTGGCACATGTAAGGGCGTATTGCAATACGCCCTTACCAGGTCAAGGTGTCATCTATTCCACGGCCTATCGGCCCGAGACGAATCCCGAATTAGGCTGGGTGATGGAACAGAAAATTGAGGCATTGTCGTATCCGCAGGCTGTTGCCCTTTTGTTCAACGCGAGCCCTTTTGGTATTTCCGTGTGTGGTTCGCATGGCAAAACCACGACCACCGCTATGCTCGCTTGTATTCTCAAGGACGCGGGGCTGGATCCCAAGGCCATTATCGGCGCGAATGTGCCTCAACTGGGGGGGAATGCTTTGGTGGGTGGCGGCGATCATTTTATTCTGGAGTCGGATGAATATCAGAAAAAGTTTCTGCAGTATCGTCCTCGAGCCATAGTGCTAAATAATATTGATTGGGAACATCCCGATTGTTTTCCCACTCCAGCGGATTATCAAAAAGTATTTGAAGAGTTCATTGGCCTCTTGCCCAAGGACGGAATCTTGGTCGCTGGAATCGATCATCCGATTGTCGAGACCATCGTCTCCCGTGCCAAATGCAAACTCGTGACCTTTGGATTTTCACCCAAGGCGCAGATTCGAGGAGAGAAAGTCCGAGTAGAAAAAGGGCATATTTTGTTTGACGTGGGGTCCGCGGAGATGTCGCTTCGTGTTCCGGGCCGTCACAATGTTCACAATGCTCTCGGCGCTATTGCGCTCGCTCGCGCTTTGCAAGTGCCTTTTGGAACCATTCAGTCTTCCTTGGCTTCTTATGGCGGGGTGGAGCGGCGGCTGGAGGTATTGGGGGAGAAGAATGGAGTGCTAGTCATCGATGACTATGCTCATAATCCGCAGAAAATCGAGGCATCTCTAGACGCGCTCCGTGAATTTTATCCCGGACGTCGGATTGTAGCCGTGTTTCAGCCCCATACCTTTTCGAGAACCGAAGCCTTGCTCGCTGGTTTCGGAGGAGCCTTTTTGGACGCGGATGTGACCGTGGTGACGGATATTTATGCCTCTGCCCGAGAAGCCAAAGGGACGATTACCGGAGCCTCAGTTGTGGCTGAAATTTCTAAAATCGGAAAAACCGCTTATTTTGTGCCCACTCTTGATGAGGTTGAGGCCTGGTTAGAGAAAAGTACTCAAAAAGGAGATGTGATTGTGTTTATGGGGGCTGGGGACGCGGGCAGGGTGGCGAGGAAGTTTTTAAAAAAATAAAACTTGTCATCCTGAGCCTGTCGAAGGATCTTCATTTACAGAGAGATGGTTCGACAGGCTCACCATGACATGCTTATGGACCCCCTTCATTTTCTCCAACAAAATTTCCAAGAAAAATTACTCCTCAATGAGCCCCTCGCCCCGTATACCACTTTAAAAGTAGGTGGGACGGCTTTGTATTGTTTGAAGATGTCATCCAAACAAGAGGCCGAAGAGGCTGTGCGAAAGCTTGAATTGGAGAAGATCAGTTCTTTTTTACTGCCTCAAGGAGAACCCGTGATCTGTAATAATGGAGCGATCAAATCCGTGGTGCTATTTTATCCTACGCCAGAAATTCCGGATGATTCACGTTTTTCGGGACTGGCTGGGTATGCGGGGCCTTTATTTGAAGATGTGGTCCTCAAACCGGATTCGTGTGAACTCGCCAATGACAAACAGGGCGCGCTTAAAAACGATATTCTTCGTGACTGCATGGAAGAACATGACGGTTTTCGTAAATCGGGAAAAATCCCCGCTTCCTACTTATTGGCCAAAGCCGGTTTGCGGGGGAAAAAAATGGGTGATATTCTGGTGCCGGAAGAAGACGCGAATTTTTTCGTGAATTTGGGAAAAGGCACCGCCAATCACGCCGTTATGCTCATTTCCTATGTCAAACAGCAAGTCCGCGACCAGCACGGGGTGCAGCTGAGAGAGAGGATAAGGATGGTGGGGTTTTAAATTCAAAATTAATAATTAAAAATTAAGAATGAAACAGCTTTTTTATTCATTTTTAATTTTGCATTTTTAATTTTTAATTGGTTTTTATGATCACTCTTCATATTTCCGCCAAAAATTTTGACCTGACTCCAGCCATCAAGTCTTTGATCGAGGACAAGATCGGCAATCTCGATAAATTCTACTCCAGAATCATTGATGGCCGAGTGGAAGTCGAGAAAACGACTCATCATCACAAAGGTGATGTATTTCGCGCGATTGTGAATCTCAATGCCGGTGATCTGATCCGCGCCGAGAGTGTGGCGAAGAATCTGGACGAAGCTGTCGTCGAAGTCAAGAAAATACTGGAAATGGAACTTAAGAAAGCGAAGGAGAAACTGCATGCCAAGGATCAGAAGGAAGGGGTGAGGGCGAAAAACAATTAAGAATAAAAAATAAACAACAAATCCCCCTCAATCCCCCTTTGACAAGGGGGAGGTTGCTACCCCCTCCCTTGTCAAAGGGAGGGTTGGGGAGGGATTTGTTGTTGGCTGTTTGTTGTTTAATTATGTTAATCGGCATCGACGCTTCCCGCGCCAATAAACCCAAACGTACCGGTACTGAATGGTATTCGTATCATCTGATTCGTGCTTTGGCGCGATTGGACCGCGAGAATCAATATCGGTTATATACGAGAGATCCGCTCCTCTCGGATTTTTCGGTTTGGCCGGAGAATTTTAAGGTGAAGTATTTGAATTGGCCGCCGAAATATCTCTGGACACAGGGGAGATTGTCGCTGGAGATGCTCTCAGATGCTCCCGATGTCTTATTTGTCCCCGCGCATACCTTGCCGATCATCAGTCCACAAAATACCGTCACCACCTGCCACGATATCGGTTTTGAGACTTTTCCAGAACTGTACTCCTGGAAAGAACTGGCCTATCACCGGTTCACCATGCGACTGGCTGTCCGCCGCGCGCGCCACATCATCACGATTTCGGAGTTTTCGCGGCAGGAAATGATCGCGCGCTATCGGATTCCGGAGTCCAAAATCTCCGTAGTGTATCAGTCATATGATGAGGAGCTTTATAAAAAAACAGATTGGAATAAAACGTCGGAGATTGTCCGAAAATATGTTGAGGGTCCGTATTTATTTTATGTCGGGCGTCTGGAGAAAAAGAAAAATGTCGTTGGCTTGATTCGCGCGTTTCGGATTTTGAAAGAGAAGTATCAGATCCCTCATAAATTGGTTTTGGCGGGAGGGAAGGGGACGGGGTGGGAGGAGATAGAGCAACAAATCCCCCTCAATCCCCCTTTGACAAGGGGGAGGCTGCTACCCCCTCCCTTGTCAAAGGGAGGGTTGGGGAGGGATTTGTTGTTTCCCGGCTGGGTCCCCCAATCCGACTTACCTCATCTGATGAAAGGTGCTGATTGTTTTGTGTTTCCATCATTGTATGAAGGGTTTGGGATTCCGATTCTGGAGGCGTTTACGGCGGGGACTCCTCTGGTCGCGTCTCATATTGCTTCGATTCCGGAAGTGGCCCGTGACGGCGCCCTCTATTTTGATCCGCATTCGGTGGAGGATATGGCGGAGAAAATAGCGGGGATTTTAAAAAATGAGGCATTAAAGAGGGATTTGATCGAGAAGGGCAAGATTCGGCTTCGTGATTTTTCGTGGGAGAGGTGTGCGAGGGAGACGAGGGGGGTATTGACAAGATAATATTTTTGTGTTAACTTTCTTGAGGTTTTGATTTTATTTTTTTTGATAAAGGAGCTCTATAATGAGTGCGAGTAATTTTTTCAAGAGAAGCGATATTTCCGAAGTGGACCGATTGATTCTGTTTTTAGTGTGTTTGGGTGAAAAAAAACCACAGAATTTTCAGTATGTTTTGACCGTGCTGGGAATTCAATCGAAGTTTTTTGTGGACATTGATGACCGTTTTCTCAGCTTGTCCGGAGAATCAGTTGATTTGTCTGAAGAAAATAGTCAGAGTTTGTTGAAAATCTACAAAAAAGATCTGGAGGCTTTGAAAGTCCAGGCAACTGAGATTTTACAGGAAAGGGCTTGTTATAATCTTCTCGCCCAGGTAGAGCAGGAAGCAATGACTTTTTTGAAGAGTGCTTCCTTTAAATTCCTCGTTGATTTAAAGGTTCCTGCGGATAAGAGCAAATCATATCCTTATCTCAGAATGGAGGTTACTCGGTATGAGAAACTGCTCAAATTTACCTTGAAAGAGGAGCTGAATAATTGGGTGGTGAATTTAGATCTGGGTGCTCTGGGATGGGAATGCTCATCTGGAGATAAGTACCGCATTTGGCACAAACAAATTGCGGAAAAATAAGCGGAGAAATAAATAATTCATTTTAAAGGCCGATAGGATTGTATCTTGTTGGCTTTTGTTTTTTTAGTGGATTTGGGTAAGCTTTTAAAAGCTATAAGGAATATTATGAATTTGATGGAGAGTGTCAAAACCTTCCCCCACACCCCCGGCGTCTATTTATGGAAAGATAAATCAGGCGGGCTTTTGTATGTTGGGAAAGCCACGGATCTGCGTTCTCGGGTGGGGCAGTATTTCACAGGGAACGACTCGAGGGGGGAGAGGATCTTCAATATGGTGGGGCAGAGCGCCAAGGTGGATTATGTCGAGACGGAAACCGTGCTCGAGGCCCTCATTCTCGAGGCGAATTTAATCAAGAAATATAAGCCGAAATATAATTCGCTCGGTAAAGACGATAAATCTTTCTGCTATTTTGTGATTACCAAGGAAAAATTTCCACGAGTTTTGATTTGGCGAGAGACCCAATTTGTAAGGGCACAAAATTTTGTGCCCTTACAAATTTTGCGGAGGTACGGTCCGTATACCTCACGAAAACACATGACCATTGCCCTCAAAATTATCCGAAAGATTTTTCCTTTTCATGAGCGGATTGAGAAAAGCGAGAAAGGATGTCTGGATTATCAGATTGGCCTGTGTCCCGGCCCCTATGACGGGGCGATTGACCGAAGCCAATATTTGCGTAATATAAAGGGAATTCAGATGATGCTGGAAGGAAAAAAGGGACAATTACTCAAGAAATTGGAAAGAGACATGGTTCTGGCGGGTAAATCCGAAGATTTTGAACGCGCGGCGATTCTGCGCAATCAGGCATTTGCTCTGCGGCATATTCGTGATATTGCATTGTTGGGATCATCCGATGACGTAGGGGCGGACCTGCGTGTCCGCCCTGTCGGAGATGGTTCGGGCCTTGGTCATGGTCATGAGGGCGCACACATAGGTGCGCTCCAACGGTGCCGCATCGAAACCTACGATATTTCGCATACATCAGGCCACGATACCGTGGGATCCATGGTCGTTTTCGTCGACGGAAAGCCGGACCGAAACGAATATCGGAAATTCATTTTACGTTCTGAGACAGGATCTGATGATCTGGCGGCTCTCGAAGAAGTGCTGGAGCGGCGTCTCCGACATGACGATTGGTCCGTGCCGGACGTGATCCTGATCGATGGCGGGAAAACCCAGCTCGCCGTGGCGCGGATGGCCGTGGAAAGGTCGGGGAAGAAGATCCCCGTGGCCTCCGTGGCCAAAGGTCCCACGCGTAAAAAGACGGATATGTATGGATTGGAGGAGATTAAAAATGATCAGGCATTATTTTTTTTAAACGACCCTCTTTTGGTGGAAAGGATGAGAGAAGAAGCTCATCGATTTGCGATTACGTTTCATAGGAAAAGAAGGGATAAGCAACAAATCCCTCCCCAACCCTCCCTTTGACAAAGGAGGGCGCTATTTCCCCCTTGTCAAAGGGGGATTAAGGGGGATTTGTTGCTGTATTCTATATGATATGCAAATTCTCGATTTAAAAAATACTTCCCAAGAAAATATAATCAATCACGCCCTCCAAACATTGGCTTCCGGCGGTCTTTTGATTTATCCGACTGAGACTTGCTATGGGGCGGGGGTGGACGCGACAAATCCGGAGGCGGTGGCCAAACTCCTCGAATATAAGACCAAGCGGCAGGACAAGCCTTTTTCAGTTGCGGTTGTGGACGAGAAAATGGCGGGGGAGTATGTGGAAATGAATGAGACGGCACGGAATATCTACCATAATTTTTTGCCCGGGCCGGTGACGGTGATTTCGAAGGGGAAAAATAAAGTAGCTCCTGGGGTCCAGTCAATACAGGGAACCTTGGGGATTCGCATTCCCGACCATCCCCTGATCACCGAAATTGTCCGGGTGTTCGGAAAACCGGTTACAGCAACTTCGGCCAATTCTTCCGGACAAAAAACGCCTTACAAGGTGGCGGATATTTTTGATTATTTGTCGGGTAAACAGCGAGATTTGATTGATTTGGTGCTGGACGCGGGAGAATTACCCCCTCGAGCTCCTTCCACAGTCATCGATACGACCCAAGAACACTTGGCGGTACTTCGAAAAGGCGATCGTTTCTTCGAAGACGCCCAAACTTTTATTTCGGAGAGTGTTGAACAAACCAATGCATTCTCAGAAATCATTTTCAATGAAATCAAGCCTTTTCTAGGTAAAAAGTCGATTGTGATTTTGCTTAATGGGCAATTAGGATCGGGCAAAACTACGTTTACTCAATTTTTGGCCAAGAGATTGGGAGTAAAAGAGTCAGTCGTATCTCCGACCTTTATTTTGTGCAATGAATACGAGGCCTCTTGGGAAGGCAAGCCCTTTCAATTACAACATCTCGACACCTATCGCCTCGAAAAACCTGAAGAAATTACTATCCTCGACTTGCCCGCGATTTTCTCCGCCGGAGGCGGATCCGCCTTTGGAGGAAAATCCCCTAATATCGTGTGCATCGAATGGGCCGAGCGTATTATGGATGTGATTCAGCCGTATTTGAAGGAATCCCTTATTCTCCATGTCTTTTTGGAACATGTGGGGGAGGGGAAGAGGAGGATTAGATATAAAGTCAATGAAGAATGAAAAATTAAGAATGAAGAATTATATATGTTCTTGTTTCTTTATTCATTCTTAATTTTTCATTCTTAATTCTTAATTTGTGTATATCCTCGCCATCGACACTTCCTGCGACGACACCTCGGTAGCCATTTTAAAAGATGACTGCCTGCTTTCGAGCGTCGTCTCGTCTCAAGTGGAAATCCACAAACAATGGGGTGGCGTCGTGCCGAATTTGGCGCGGATGGAACATGAAAAAAATATCGGTCCGTGCATTGAATTGGCCATTAGAAAATCCGGTCTCGTAGGGGCGCACTTGCATGTGCGCCCGACCCTATCGTCGGGTGAGGAGCAGGGCAGACACTCAGGTCTGCCCCTACATTTAATTGATGCCATCGCCGTCACCTACGGCCCGGGCCTTGCCCCCGCCTTACAAGTTGGGGTGAAGAAGGCAAAAGAATTGGCGATTGAATATAATAAGCCGCTTATCGCCGTCAATCATATCGAAGGCCATATTTTTTCAGCATTGATCAAGAATCGAAAGGGGAATTTTTATACAAAAAACGCGGGGTTGGAATATCCGTTTTTGTCGTTGATCGTATCCGGCGGTCACACGGAAATCGTCTGGGTCGATGATATTGGTAAATATACAATCCTTGGCCGAACACTCGATGATGCTGCGGGTGAGGCTCTCGATAAAATTGCCCGTTTATTGGGTCTGGGTTATCCTGGGGGAGCGGTGGTGGAGCATTTTGCCAAATCAGGCAATCGAAAGGCCTATGATTTGCCGAGACCAATGAAAACCAAAGATGATTTGAATTTTAGTTTTTCCGGTCTCAAGACCTCTTGTTTGTATCAAATTCAAAAACTGGAGGCCGAACTCAAAGAGAATTTTAAAAAAATTGTTCCCGATTATTGCGCGTCACTTCAGGAAGCCGTGTTTGATATTCTCTGGATCAAGCTCGAGAAAACACTCAAAACCCATAAACCCAAAATGATCACGGTGGGCGGGGGAGTGAGTGTGAATCTGGAACTCCGCAGAAAATTGCGCCGCGGAATGAAGGATTATCCGGAAATTCCTATTCTATTCAGCGATCCAAAATTCTGCATGGATAACGCGGCTATGATTGGGTTTGTCGGATACTATTTGTATTTGCGAAAAAAATATGTTATTAATATAAACTCCTTAGATCGTAAGCCGACATTGTCGTTGGCCGGATGTGGGGAAGCCTTTGAGCCTAAAAAATAGGAGATGAAAAATGGATCAGCCTGCAGGAAATGAAAAAAAGATCGGAAACTTCAATTTGCTTGTCGCTATGGAATTAGAAGCAATAAGCACCAAAAAAGAAAAAAAAGCAGCTTTGGAAAAGTGGAAAAATCTGTTGACGCCGGAAGATTTTAAGACTCTTCTTGATAATTTATTGAGTGAGGAGACACGCAAGTTGGTGAAAAACGATCTTGCGAAATAAAGAATTGTGAAGATGGCAATAACCCATCTTTTTTTGTTTTATTTTATCCTGAGGGGCAACTGCGGAAAGCCTAGTTGTTTATATCTATTTTTTCCCCTAAATGCCTCGGATCGGTCTCTGCGATGAGGTCCACCATCATGGCCGTTCTTGCCAGTATTTCACGCAGAAATACCTTTGCCCGAATCCAAGGGATTTGAGGCTCGGCAGCATTGAATCCTAAGGCGACGATGCCATAATGCTCAGCAATGGCGATCGCCCGTTTATTTTGGAATTCTTGGGAAATCAAGGTGATGCTCGTTTGTCCAAAAATTGCCTTGGCGCGTATGACGGAATCGAGCGTGCGCAGACCCGCGAAGTCCTCGACAATAGCCTCTTTCGGAATCCCTCTTTCTAGGAGCGCTTCTTTCATGGCCTTTGGCTCATTATATTGAAGAGTCCTATTGTCTCCGGAGACAATGATTTTTGAGATTTTGCCTTGTTTATAAAGTAGAGCGGCCGCTTCTATTCGATAATAAAAATAAGCATTGAGTCCTCCTGTTACGGCATACTGCGAAGTTCCAAACACCAGTCCCGCGTGATTTTTCGGCATTTTTTCGATTTTATCATAAGTATTCCCCGCCGCCACCCATTCGACGTATTGGTAGGAAATGAAAAAAAAGAGGAAGGTGATGATTCCTATTCTTTTGAGATTTTTTTTGGAAAAAAAGTGGAACATTGGGATTGGAGGGATTAGAATAATATTTTGATGAGGGCAAATACTGCAATGATGGCCCAAATGATATTGATCACCATGGGCTGATAGACTTTTTTGGATAGAGAAATAGCCACGATCCCAAGAGCTCCTGTCAAATTGAGCAATTGATAAATCAAAGATCCCGCATCAAGATAACCAAAACTATTGGCGAAATAGGCGCTGATAATAGCGACTGTGCCATACCAGCCAAAGATTTCGATTTTTGAGTGCATATATTATATTTTGGAGCTAGGGATGAGATTTTTCGCCAAAGGAGAATGCGCCTTTGGCCCAAAACCTGGGAGGTGGGAGTGGGATTCGAACCCACGATACCTTTCGGCATACCGGTTTTCGAGATCCCTCTTCACTTCTTTACGCGGGACACGGCCGGTTCGATTTATGTTGGAGGTAGGGATGAGATTTGAACTCATGATACCTTTCGGTATACCGGTTTTCGAGACCGGCGCCTTCAACCACTCGGCCACCCTACCGTATTATTTTAGAGTCAATGGTAAATTACATCGAATTGTGATATAAATCAATAAGATATTAAACTACTATTCATATGAAAAAAATAGCCATTTTATTATTTTCTTTACCCTTTTTAATAGGAGCGGGATGTATGAATAAACCAACGGATATTGGCAGTGAGGTGACGCCAGTGGAACAAAAGCGCACATTGGCGAGCGTGGAGACGAATATGGGCACATTAAAAATCCGTTTTTTCGATTCGGATGCTCCCAAAACTGTGGAGAATTTTGTGAAATTATCGAAGGAAGGATTTTATGACGGGATTAAGTTCCATCGAATCATCAAGGGGTTCATGCTCCAAACCGGAGACCCGAATTCTCGCCTAGCCGACTGGTCGCTTCATGGCCGCGGAGGTCCGGGGTATGCTTTCGCAGATGAAATCAATGCTCACAAAATGGTGCGCGGCATGGTGGCCATGGCCAACTACGGCCCCAATACCAATGGGAGCCAATTTTTTGTCGTATCCGCTCCGTCCACCCCTTGGCTGGACGGCAAGCATACGGTTTTTGGAGAAGTGGTATCCGGCATGGAGGTGATTGACCGCATCGAAGGCGTAAAAGTGAATGCCAATGATCATCCCCTGGCTGAAAATGAAGTCGTTATCACGAAAATCACGATTGAATAATTAATGGTAACGTTTGTGGGACATGCTATTTGCGGCCATGACTCCGTTTTGCTTGGTCTCCATCGCGCTTTTTCTGAGGGTAGTTTTTTTTCCAGTTACCTCTTGTCCGGTCCGGAGCATATCGGAAAAAAGACCTTGGCTCTGGAATGTATCGGTTTGCTCTTTTGTTCCGAGAGGAAAGAGGGAGAAGCCTGTGGATCTTGTCTAGGCTGCCGGCATTTTCGTGCCGGAACCCATCCTGATTTCATGCTGATCTCTCCGAATCCGGAGACCGGAATTATAGTCATCGAAGAGGTCCGAGCCACGCGTTCTTTTTTGAATCAAAAGCCATGGATGGGGTCCTATAAGGCGGTGCTTGTCGATAATTGCCACGCTCTCAATCGCAATAGCCAGAATGCCATTTTAAAAGTTTTGGAAGAGCCGCGTGGGAATTCGGTGTTTTTTCTGGTGACTTCTCGGCCCATGTCTCTACTCCCAACGCTTCGTTCTCGATGTGTATCGCTCAAATCTTCCCTAGTGCCGGAGCCAGAGATTGCCTCATTTGTAGGCAGTCTGGGGGCTCTCTCGGATGAGGCTTCACTCCTGGCTACTTTATCGCGAGGAAAGCCGGCATTGGCCCATCGGTTGTATACCAATCTTTCTTATAGACAGAAGTATCGAGAGGAGTACGAGCAGGCCTTGTCCATTTTCACTTCTACTCGAGCCAAGAGGCTGGGGCGACTGGATGAGTGCTCTGGGGAAGGGCTTTGGAATTTTTTGGAACATTCTTTTTATATCGCGTATTCTTTGCTCCGCGCGAAATATGGCTTTAATCATCATCTCCCTGACAAGCAATTGTCTTTGCGCTATTCGGAGTCGGAGTTAGCGGGTATCCTCGATGCCATCACCAAAGCAAAAAAAGGCATCGAATCACATATCAATTCAAAATTATTATTGCAAAATTTATTTTTGAAGCTAAAATAACGAAAAACTCTCTGTCATTATGCCAATTTTATTTAAATATTCTCTATTGTTATC
Organism: Parcubacteria group bacterium Greene0416_36; assembly: GCA_007375725.1. GTDB lineage: Bacteria > Patescibacteriota > Patescibacteriia > VMEV01 > VMEV01 > VMEV01. The sequence goes on along the minus strand of VMEV01000001.1, from coordinate 18,048 downwards.
CCCCCTCGTCTTTTTGTCGGGATGTACGCTTCCCGGTGCGGTTACGGTTACGGACGGCGGTGTTTTTCGCTCCACGGACCGGGCTTCCACTTGGGAGCCTCGGATTTTTGTCGATACGGTCAAAAATAAGCCCGTCACCATTGCAAATACTACTATTCTCGATATGGAATTCGATCCGAAAAATCCGGATATTCTTTTTGTGGGAACTGGAAATAAAGGAGGGTTCAAGTCTTCCAATGCCGGAGAGAAATGGGAGGCCTTTGGTCCTCGGGAAGGAGCTTTAAACTTAATAGCTATCAGTCCAAAAAATTCCGATGAAATGTATATTGCTCGAGGAAACTCGGTGTTTAAAACAACCGATGGCGGTAAAAATTTTAGTAATATATACGCGGAGTCGCGAGGTGTTGCCATTACCTCTTTGGAGCTGGATCTTTTGGATTCCAATCGTATCTATATGGGACTAGCGGATGGTGCGCTTATTCGTTCCACCAATGGCGGAGTGAGCTGGTCCATTATCAAATCAGCCGAAAATCGCATAGAGAAAATAGTGATTGATCCTCGGGATTCTAAAAAAATCTATGTCTTTACCCAGTCCAAGGGGATCTTCAAAAGCATTGATTTCGGGGCTAATTGGATTGAGATTCGATCCGTTTTATCCGAGAGGTTTACCGATAGTTTGATATTTAAAGACGCGCTCTTGGATCCCAGCCGTTCTGATACTATCTATTACGCCAGCAAATACGGGATTTTGAAATCCACAAATGGCGCTGCAGATTGGGATGCTCTGGCGTTATTGACCCCTCCGGGAAGCATTGAGATTTTCTCGCTGGCCGTGGATCCCAAAAATCCGAAGGTGATTTATTATACGACTCCCGGCAAGATTTATATTTCAGTGGACGGGGCCCAAACATGGAGCATTAAGTCCCTTCCCACCTCGCAGTCTGTAAAAGTTTTACGCGCGGACCCAAGGCTGGGGGATACGCTCTATTTGGGAGCCGGTGGGGCGATATCTGCCGGGAAAAGCAATAATACATTTGGTTTCTAATTTTTTACTGCCCACATACTAATTTTATGAATGATTACATTGAATTACGTAAATCGGATTTTGAAGATGTTGTCTCTTTTTTGCGGGGCGAGATGAGGGCTCTGCGATCTGGGGTGGCGAATCCCGCCATGCTGGATAATGTTTCCGTGGAAGCCTACGGCGTGCGGACTCCCATCAAACAGTTGGCTTCCATCACGGTTCCGGATGCTAAGACCCTTCTGGTTTCCCCTTGGGACAAATCGATTCTCAAAGATATTGAACGGGGAATCGTGGAGGCAAAACTCGGGGTCAATCCCAATACGATTGGGGAAGGCGTTTTGATCAGCCTACCTCCGCTGACCCAAGAGAATCGCAAGGATTTGGTTAAAATTATTTTGAATAAGACCGAGGAATCCAAGGTAAAAGCCCGCATGATCCGGGATGAGGTGAAAGCCTCGATCCTGGAGGCTGAAAAGAATAAAGAAATTGCCGAAGACGATAAATATCGATTCGTCAAAGAAATGGATGATTATATCCATCAATTCAACGAGCGCCTCAAGCAAATGGCCGTTGAAAAAGAAACGGAGATTATGAAAATATAATTATGTTTACAACACTTATTATTTTTTTACTGGTTTTGGGGTTCCTTGTCTTTGTGCATGAACTGGGACACTTTGCTGCGGCTAAACTTTTTGGGGTGGCGGTGGACGAGTTTGCGATCGGGTTTCCTCCCCGAATTGTGTCTCGTCATCACAAGGGTACGGATTACAGCCTCAATCTGATTCCGCTCGGAGGATATGTGAAAATTAAGGGAGAGAGCGGAGAGTTTGCCGAGGAGGAAGACAGTTTTTCGCATAAGCCCATCTGGCAGAGAATGGTGATTATTTTAGCCGGAGTGGCGATGAATTTTTTCGCGGCATTTTGTCTATTTTCCATTGGCTACTCCTTTGGAATGCCGGTCGCCACATCGGAGACCAGCTCCTTTTCTCGTTTTGCTACGGTAGAGAACCCTCGGATCCAAGTGGTGGAAGTATTGCCTGACTCTCCGGCCCAAGCGGCTGGCGTGAAAATGGGAGATATTATTGTGTCTATGGACAAGCAAGAGATCACCAATATTCTCCAGATGCAGGACTATTTGGACCAGAAAAAAGATGCCTCGGTGTCGTTCAATTTCCAAAGAGGAGAGACTCAAATGGAGAAAAATATTGTTCCGGTCTCGCGGCAGGAAACAAGCCGAGGCGGCATTGGGGTTGCTCTTTCTGGAAGCGCCATTGTTTCCTACCCATTCCCCGTCTCTTTGTGGGAAGGAGCGAAAAGGACGGCTGGCGTGACACTTTCCATCCTCGGTGCTTTGGGGTCGATCGCCTATGATTTTTTTGGCGGAAGAGATGTGGAGGTGGCTTTGGCTGGACCTGTGGGCATTGCCGTGATCACGGGTGAAGTAACCGAGATGGGTTGGATGTATCTTCTGGGTTTCACCGCTTTACTTTCCATTAATTTGGCGATTATCAATTTACTTCCTTTTCCCGCTTTGGACGGGGCCCGCGCTTTATTTTTGGGCATCGAAAAGGTTCGGGGGCGGTCTTTGTCCCGTGATTGGGAAGGGTTCATTCATACTTTCGGGTTTGGCATTCTGATGCTGCTCATGGTGGTGGTGACTTATCAGGATGTCATTAAATATGGCGGCCGTATTTGGACAGCCTTGATTTCTTATTTTAGTTAGAATCTCGGCTTTGGAGCATAGTATGAAAACTAAATTAGTCATTTTTTTTATCTTGCTTCTGTTTACAGTGGGGCTGTGGATTATTTTGTCGTTATTTTCGACCACCTGGGAGAGAAGCCTCAATTACTACGATTTAACCAGTGCTCGTTATGATCGATAAGATTTTTGGGAAATTTTCGAGGGATTTGGGAATTGATTTGGGAACATCTTCCACGCTCATTTATGTCAAAGAAAAAGGGATCATCATCGATGAACCTTCGGTTGTCGCCCTCAACAATAAAACGCATCAGATTCTGGCCGTAGGCAAAGACGCCCAGAGAATGATTGGGAAAACCCCTTATTATATTCAAGCAATTACTCCTCTAGAAAAGGGGATTATTTCCGATTTTGAGGTGACCGAAAAAATGCTGAAGTTTTTTATCAATAAAGTCCACCAAGGCCGGTTTGGTTTTGTGCCCCGCCCGAGAGTAGTGATCGGCATTTCTTTGGATATTACGGAAGTGGAACGGAAAGCCGTGGAAGACGCGGTTATTTCAGCCGGAGCCAGAGAAGTCCTTTTGTGTGAATCGCTCATTGCCGCAGCGATCGGCGCCCGTTTGCCGATTCAGGATCCTATCGGATCGATGATCGTGGGTTTGGGAGGGGGAACAACGGAAATAGGGGTCGTGTCCTTGGGCGGTATTGTGAGTTGGAAGTCCGTGAAAATAGCCGGGAACGATTTGAATCAGGATATCATTCAATATGTTCGGTCCGAGTTTAATGTTCTATTGGGCGAAAAAGTCGCGGAAATGGCCAAGATGAAAATTGGTTCCGCTTTTTCGCTGGAAGAGCCCTTGGAAATGAGGGTCCGCGGCCGAGATCTCATCAGCGGACTGCCCAAAGAAATTATCGTCAGCGACGGCCAGATCCGAGAGGCTCTGTCCCGTTCGATCCGCTTGATCATTGATGATATCAAAGCGACTCTAGAGCTCACTCCGCCGGAACTCGTGGCCGATATTTATGAAAAAGGGATGGTCCTTTCGGGCGGAGGAGCAATGCTTCGCGGCATGGATCAGGCCATCGCCAAAGCTACCCAGATCCCGGTAGGCGTGGCGGATGATCCCATTACAGCGACCGTGCGCGGAACCGGAATCATTGTTGAAGATTTTGAAAATCTCAAAGGGATTATTATTCCCTCCACTCAGCAGGAAAGCGCACTCTAGTATATGGCCACGCGTCATCGTCGAGGCAATCTTTATATTTATTGGGCCCTAGCTTTATTGGGGGCGGCGATCTTTTTTTATTTGGGAGTTTTTGGATGGATATGGAGCCATACATTTTCTCCCGCATCTCATATCGCCTCCGGTTTTGCATCTTGGATCAATACCGTAATTTCAAATCGAAATGTATCGTGGGAGCTCCAATCCCAGAATTTGAACCTCAAAAAAGAATTGGAAAAATTACTTCTGGATAATGCGAGACTCTCTATCGTGGAAGAAGAAAATAAAAAATTGCGGAGCCTGACTCAATTTTCTTCTTCTTTCGATACCTTAAAATATGTGGTAGCCAGGGTGGTAGGGAAAAGCCATGATTTTTCCTCTATACTGATTATCAATAAGGGGTCGTCAGACGGAATCATTCCTGATTTAGCGGTTGTTTCTCCGGAAGGCATTATGGTAGGAAAAGTGATGGAAGTGGATAAATATCGGTCATGGGTGCTTCTGGCTACAGATGCCAAAAGTGTGATTGCTTCGATCATAATGGGCCAGGAACCGGTCAACGCCTTGGTTGCTGGCAAGTATGGCGTGAGTCTTTCAGTTGACTGGATTCCTCAAACCGGCATTGTGGGAGTGCGAGATTTGGTGCTTACTTCAGGACTCGAGGAAAATATCCCCAGGGGTCTGCTCATCGGAAGCCTGGTTCAACTGGAGTCTGTTCCGGCTGAACTTTTTCGCTATGGCGCGGTCGAGTCGCCTATTTTATATGACGGGCTGAGTATTGTGTCGGTGATCCTGCCTCCTAAAAATTAGGCCTATGCCTTTCTATATCTCTGTGGCTCTTAATTTATTATTGATTCTCGTTCTATCATGGCTGCAGTTCGGTTTTTTGGGATCTCTGGCTTATCCTTACAATCATATTGATATTCTTTTTTCCACGGTTTTTTTTATAGGATTGTGGGCCAGAGAAAGTATCGGTATTTATTGGGTTTTAGTGGTGGGGCCGATTGTTTCTTACCATTCGATTTATCCTTTGGCTTCTGTTTTTCTTTCTTTAATTGCCGTGGTTTTTGCTATACAAAAAATGTCAAAAACATTATTTGTCAAATCATCTCTTATTGGAACCTTAGTTTTGGTTCCTACTGGCATGATTTTATTTATTCTTTTATCTTTCGTTTTAAATTACCTGGCTTATTTGCTCTTTTTTTATAGCCGAAATCCTTTTTTTGATTTTTACATCTCGGGACAGGCGCTGCGGATTTTTGGCTCTTTATTCGTTTCTATGGGACTCTATGCGGGATTTCAGCTGATTTACCGAAGACTGGGCTCCTATTTTATTTATTGAGGCACTCTTTTGGCATTTATATGTTGGATGATATTTTTATAATACAAAATCCGGGTAAACGCGGGGTCTTGAAACGCCAGTGGGATCCTCATTGGGTGGAAGATTCTTTTGTGGAAGAATATTCATCTAGGAATTCCAGAGGGGAAGTAGCTTTTTTGGGAACTTCTTTGGAAGGCAGGAGGGTTTTAGGGTTCGCCATGCTCGTTTTCCTGCTGCTCACTGGCCTATGGTTCCGATGTATCTATTTGCAGGTGGTGCGGGGAGACGAATTTTTTGCCATGGCTGAGCGGAATCGCATACAAGAATATAAGATTCCGTCCAATCGGGGGGTGATTTATGACCGCGGGGGAGAAGCCTTGGTTTTGAATGTTCCTCGATTTGCTGTGTATGTGATTCCAGCGGATTTGCCTCGCTCCCAAGAAGAGCGAGACACGATATACCGTGAAATTTTTCGGTATGTTTCTGACCGCGAGACTTTATTTTTTGAGTCCTGGAAAGCGGATCTGGAGCGGAGGCTGGATCCTCTTTTGGGGTATTCCTATGACCCCTTGCTCGTGGAAGATGTCCTGAACGAGGACCGTGCTTTTTTGCTTCGTATTTTGAGCCAGAAATATAGCGGACTTTTGGTTAGAATCGGACAGCTCCGGGACTATCAGCTGGAATGGAAAGGCCGGCCCGTGCTCAGTTTGTCCCATTTGATGGGTTATCTGGGCCGTTTGGGTGACGGTGAGCTCGCGGATCCGGATATTCGGTCTTATTATGAGCGAGATGCATTGATTGGCAAATCGGGTTTGGAACTTTCTTATGAGTCTCTTTTGCGAGGTACTTTGGGGAAATCCATTGTGGAGGTGGATTCTCAAGGAAAACCCACCAAAACTGTTTTTTCTGAGGCTCCTGTTTCGGGATCTAACATTTATTTGTCTTTGGATCTCCCTTTGCAGTCGTTTATTGAAAATTGGATCGTGGATAACTTATACCCGAAAGGTTTGAAAAGGGTATCTGTTATTGTGGAGGATCCTAACAATGGTGGAATTTTATCTCTGGTCAGTCTTCCCGGATATAACGCAGATTCCTTTAGCCGAGGCATTCGCCAAAGCGAGTACCAGGCTCTCTTGGCGGACAAAAACAATCCTCTGTTCGCCCGAGCTATGGCTGGAGAATATCCTTCAGGGTCAACCTTTAAGCCTCTTGTGGCTTTGGCCGCTTTAGAGGAAGGCGTGATCACTTTTGGTACCTTGGTCACGAGCACCGGGGGGATTCGAATTGGGGATTGGTTTTTCCCGGACTGGAAAATCGGAGGGCATGGGACCATCAGCGTGGTGGGGGCGCTGGCAGATTCGGTGAATACCTTTTTTTATCTGGCTGGAGGAGGTGATCAGAATAAATTTGTTGGTTTGGGTGTGGACCGTCTTGTCGCATATGCCAGAAAATTTGGCCTGGCTTCACCTACCGGCATTGACTTGCCGGGAGAACAAACTGGCTTTTTGCCGAGCCCCGAGTGGAAGGAACAAGCGAAACAAGAACCTTGGTATATCGGAGATACTTATCATTTGGCTATTGGTCAGGGAGATTTACTGGTTACCCCGCTTCAGGTGGCTCACTATACCGCGACTGTGGCCATGGGAGGGAAGAGCTTTACCCCTCATTTGGTGGAAAAATATGTTGATACTGAAGGGAACTGGACCCGTCCTTTTTTAGGGAAGGAGACAGCGGTGTCGATTGATCCGTCTCATTGGAAGACGGTCCAGTTGGGGATGAGGAGGGTGGTCACAGCCGGAAGCGCCCGCTCTCTAGCCTCCAATCCCATGAACATTGCCGGAAAAACTGGAACCGCCCAGTGGCAGACGGACAAAGCCAATCATGCATGGTTTACCAGTTTTGCTCCTTATGAAAAACCCGAGATCGTTGTGACGGTTTTAGTCGAAGAATCCGGTGAGGGCAGCGCGGTGGCTGTGCCTGTTGCGGATGCGATTTACAGATGGTGGTATGAGCATCGTAAATTTTGACTTTTTTTGGGCAAAGAGATATCTTTATAGACGAATATTTTAGGAGTATAAGGTCATTTTTGAGGGGCGCACATATTAATTGCGCCTCTGCCAAAATGACCTTATTACTATTATCTCAATTTAATTTAAGTACATGGATCAGAAATATTTTGTCACCCAGCAGCGCCTGGAGACGCTCAAAAAAGAATTAGAAGATTTAAAAGGTCCCGGCAGTGAAGATGTTGCGTCCCAGCTGGCGGCTGCCATTCAAATGGGTGATTTATCAGAAAATGCGGCCTATGAGGATGCGAAAGATAAACATGCCGCCATCAATAAGCGTATTGCCGATTTGGAAGATATCATTGCCAATGCTGTTATTATTGAGGCAACAAAATCAGCTATGGTTAATATTGGATCTCGGATTAAGGTTCAATGGGCGGATGGCAAAAAAGAATTCACTATCGTGGGTTCTCAAGAAGCCGACCCCATTAACGGCAAAATCTCCAATGAATCGCCTCTCGGCCGTAACTTTATCGGCAAGAAAAAAGGCGATAAATTCTCCGTGATAGTTCCCAAAGGCACGGTGGAGTGTAAGATTTTGGAAGTAATGTAAACATTCAGGCATTAGGCTTTAGGCCATTAGCTTTTTAGTGGATGTGTGGCTGATTGCTATAGGCTAAAAGCCTAATGCCTAATAGCCTAAAATAATATGAATCCAATCAATGACGAACGGGCAGTGCGCATTTCTCGTGTGGAAGAGTGGCGGAAAATAGGTGTCAATCCCTATCCGTCCCTTTCTAAGCGTTCGTACAAAAACAGCGAGGCTTTGGCGCAATTCGAGGCATTATTTGCCTCGGGGGAGAAGCTCTCGCTTGTGGGGCGCATTCGATTGGCTCGTCCTCATGGGGGATCGACCTTCATGCATATCGAAGATGAGACCTCTTCCATTCAAGTGTATTTCAAAAAAGATACCGTGGGCGAAGAGTCTTATGGCCGATTGAAGCTTTTGGATGTGGGGGATTTCATCAATGTCACGGGCACACTTCTCAAGACCCACAAAGGCGAGATCACGCTCAATGTGGAGTCGTGGGATTTGCTTTCCAAGTCGCTCCGGCCTCTTCCGGACAAATGGCATGGCCTCAAAGATGAGGAAGAGCGCTACCGCCGCCGCTACGTGGATCTCATCATGAACAAAGAGGTGCGTGATCTATTTCGCAAGCAGTCCGAGTTTATCCGCGCTTTCCGGGAGTTCTATTGGTCCCGCGGCTTCATGGAAGTCAAAACTCCGGTCTTGGAAAATATTCCCGGAGGAGCTGAGGCCAATCCTTTTATCACTCATCACGACACCCTCGATATCGATCTTTATTTGCGTATTTCTTTGGAATTGCATTTGAAGCGTTTGACTGTTGGCGGATTTGAGAAGATTTTCGAAATCGGTCCCGTGTTTCGCAATGAGGGTATGAGCACCCAGCATTTGCAAGAGTTCACCATGCTCGAGTCTTACGAAGCGTATCGTGACTATAATTATCTCATCAATTTCGTTGAAGAGCTTTATTACACTTCAATTGTGCGTATTTTTGGCACGGATCAGATCAAATATAAGGATACGGTCTTGGATTTTAAGAATCCTTGGCCGAAAGTGGACTATTATCAGGTGGTACTCGATCACAGTGGCATTGACTTGTCCAAACATTTGGATGTGGACTCCCTCAAAGCCGCGATTATCGAGAAAAAAGTTCCGATTAAGTTAGAAAAGCATGCGGGACTCGGCCGTGTGATTGACCAGCTGTACAAGAAAACGGTTCGTCCCCATCTTCTTCAGCCATGCATGCTCGTCAATCACCCATTGGCGATTTCGCCCCTGGCCAAGAATCACGAGAAAATGCCGTTCAAGGTAGAACGCATGCAGGTTCTCATTGCTGGAGCTGAAGTCGGAAACGGTTTCTCCGAGCTCAATGATCCCATCGACCAGAGGAACCGTTTCCTCGAGCAGTCGGGCCTGCGTGAGGCGGGTGACGCCGAAGCCCAGATGATGGATGAAGACTTCGTCGAAGCCCTCGAATACGGCATGCCCCCGACCGCCGGTTTCGGCGTCGGCATCGAGCGTCTCTACATGATCTGCTCGAACTCCGAGTCGATCCGCGACACCGTGTTTTTCCCGACCATGAAGCCGTTGGTTTAGGCCATTAGGCTTTAGGCATTAGCTTTTTAGGCAAAAAAAAGAGCCGTCTTTCGTTTTTCGAGTAGCGGCTTTTTTGGGTTTATTGGGGGGGGGGGGACTATATTTACACGATCGCTACTATTGCCCAGATAAAAATCGCGAGTAGGAATACTAATAATAGGCCTTTGCCTATAATCTCTGCCTTTAGCAGCATTTTGTATCTCCTTTTTCTGTATATAAAATATATATCTGGAGGTAATATAGCGCATTTATTGTGTTTTTTCAATATAATTTAAAGTGATATTGACAAAATCAAGTAAAAGTGTAAACTCTTCTTACGTTTGTTTGATTTTTTATATTCCCTAAAATAAAGGAACATCAAATGATGATCAAAATTAAAAAAAATGGAGAGTTGTTCTTCGTTTGTTTTTCTAGTGCAGAGTTGGATAGAGCCAAAAAAGAGAAGAAAAAAGACGAAGAACCTTTAATATTAACCCAATCTGGAGATTCTTGTGTTGTTGGGTTTACAAAACATGTTGATGTCGTCGAGTGGATTAGAGTCCAGAATGAGGTTCAAGAAGCATATCGTAAGGCTCATGAGCCAGGCTGGGGTGGAAAACTGTGGTCTGAGGAAGACGAATTCCCTCTAGCTATGAAAAATGCCTTAGCCTCTTTTTCGGGTAAAGAAAGAGATAGACTCATATTTCTTTTAAGCAAATAGTTTAGTTGCTCGTGGGTCATTGATTAAAGTACCTTCGAGCATGTCCCCAGCACGCGATCCCATTCGTTTTCTGAGGAAATAAAACCAGTCCGATTTTACATCGGACTGGTTTTATTTTTGGGAGGAGGGCAAAGAAAGAAGGTTGACAGTAGGCATGCTTTTGTCTATCATAAAGATAGAAATCTAGTACGGTATGAAGATTTCCTCCATATGTCCGTGCTTGTATTTCGTACCAGATTCTATTTTTATCGCCTTATTAAAAGGGCCTTACCGGGCTCTTTTAGTTATGATCAGCATCATTAGGAAAACTAATGTGAGCATCAGAACTACAGATTCCATAATCATCACCTCCTTTCCACGGACTTTATACTATCGTCACTATCGCCCAGATAAAAATTGCGATTAGGAATAGCAATAATAGGCCTTTGCCTACAATCTCTAATTTTATTGGCATTTTGTCTCCTTTTTTCTGTATAAAAAATATCTGGAGGTAATATAGAGCATTTATGTGTTTTTTTCAATGATCGACTCGAAATAGACGATACTATCGCAGACTTTTCAACTAAACCATACGATAGCGTCGTTTCTATCGCATGGTTTTTTGCAACAAACCCATCCCCAACCCTTCCCTTAACAAGGAAGGGGGCAACAGCCCCTATCCCGATGGGATAATTTTGTTATTTTTTTGTTTTTTGGCTAATATTAAATATATTTGACGAAATAATAATAATAATGTATAATTTATATGCAATTTGTTGAAATTCAGGATTTTTTTAGGAAGAAAAAATGGGAACATTGGAATCACTTAGAAGATTGAAAAAAGATTTGGAGAATGGTCTTGAAATGGATTTTTCATGGGACGAAATAATGTCACTGATTGGTGACATGGATGATGATGATTTTTGCGACGTGGAGGATGTTGCGAAAGCCCCAACACTAAAAATGATGGCTTTTGCAAAAAAACTTCACAGCTTGCGGACCCAAAAAATCAAGCAATAAGTTTTTAGCTCGTGGGTCTAAATTGTTAAAAAACATCCCGCGAGATACCCCCAGCACGCGATCATATTCGTTTTCTGAGGAAATAAAACCAGTCCGATGTAAAATCGGACTGGTTTTATTTTTGGCTAATTCTGCTGGATTTTAGCGAGATCCTTGGGGCTTTCTATGAGGATTTTCTTATCGGCGGGCCAGGATTCAAAAAGTTTCTTTTGTTTGTCGGTCAATTCGCTATTGTATTTGACTTCAATCAAATGCTTGTCTTGGGTGCAGAAATCGATTTCGATTCCTTTTTCATAAACATAGCAAGGATGATTTTGTTTGATCTGGAGATAGATATAATTTTCAAAGAGGCTTCCTTTGTCCCGAAATCCTGTAAAAAATGTTCGAATGCCTAAATCAGCGGCATATAATTTTTTGGGAGCAAGTACTTTCTCATTTGTTTTTCCACATCGGGGAACCAGATAAATGAGATAGGTTTCTTCGAACATTCTCAAATATCGGCGGGCGGTATCCGTCGACATATCCATGATATTGGCGAGTTTATTGATGCTCACGATTTTTCCGGCGCGTTCCATGAGAAGCAGCCATAGATCCTTTAGCTTCTGTGTATTTCTAACATTATATAAAGACGCGATGTCTTTGGCGATGATATCGTCGACCAGCTCTTTGAGATATTTCACATCGCCCGTGAGTACGTATTCCGGCATCCCTCCCTGCTGCAAAAAATCCTCGAAATATTTTTCTCTCAAGTGTTCGTCAGCAGGGGGGATATTTATTCCTTTAAAATCAAGATATTCTTCAAAATTGAGAGGCAGTATTTCGAGTACAAAATTGCGTCCAGTGAGATAAGCCTTTTTGTTTCGGAGGAAGGAGGCGCTCGAAGATGAGCCGTAAATTTTGACATTTTGAGAGTCGTATAAATTTTTTAGCTGCAATTCGAAGTCTTTTTGATAAGTGGTTTCATCCAAAAAAAGATAGATTTTTTCGGCGAAAGGGATTGAGTGCATTTTTCTATATTCCTCAATCATGTCCAAAAGGCTTTTGTCTTTCAGCTGATAATCATCCAAACTGAGGTAGAAAATATGTTTTGGCGGGATTTTGTTTTTCTCGATGAGTTCTTGGATGAATAGTTTCATGAGCGATGTTTTTCCGACTCTGCGAAGTCCAGTTAAAAACACAATGGATTTAGACTCAAAGTAATTCCTCATTTGATTCAAAAAACGATCCCTTCGGTGAAATTTTTGATCCCAATCATTATCCCACCAAGGATTATAGCGTGTAAACATTGTATTCATAGGCATAATTTAAAGTATATGCAAAGTATACGATACTATCGCACACTTTTCAACTAAACCATACGATAGCATCGTTTCTATCGAATGGTTTGTATAAAATATTTCGATATTTGGCTAATACTAAATATATTTGACGAAATAATAATAATAATGTATAATTTGTATGCAAGTTGTTGCCTAAATTCACCCCTGAAGTGCAATTTTTTTTTTAATTAATAAATTATTTTTCGTCATAATTTCGGCAGGAGTGTGGTAACCCAGAGAGCGTCTGGGTTTATTGTTGAGTATAGATTCAACAAGGGTAACATACTTATCAGAATAATCGCCAATATCAGAGCCTTTAGCAATAAATTTTCTAATAAGCTTATTACAATTTTCAATGCTTCCTTTTTGCCAAGAGGAATAGGGATCGCAAAAATAGGTAGTTGTCTTCAGTGCTTCATATTTTGTATTTTCTATGCCATTATCTAAAGTAAGACTCTTGAATATCAAGTGAGTTGTCATTGTTTGAATAGCTTCATTAAAGAGTTTCGGCTTTAGTGAGGCTATTCGTTGCAGTTTTGTATACTTGGATTTTCGTTCATGAAGGACAGCTAACGAAATTTTACTCTTCGTTTTTTTGCCAGATACAACAGTGTCTCCTTCAAAATGCCCATATTCAAGTCTTTTGTTGATGGCTTCAGGCCTTAATTCTATGCCAATTCTATTGGGGATTAAGGTTTTTTTTAGTTTACATTTTCTTCTTTTTTTCTTTTTAAATCTTTCTGAATAAAGATATTTGCAATATTTCTGTCCCCAAGAAGAATAGAGCCATTCATAAATCGATGTTTTGCTTGCGTAAAAGGGCTTGTTTTCATTTTTCATTCGGCCAGAGATTTCATCCGGATTCCAATGTTGTTTTAACCCTTCAATAATATATTTTTCTAACTCATTATTTTGATTAATTTTTTTACCCTGATATTTTGATTTTCTTCTTCTAACATATGCCTTTTGCTGGGCAACAGTAGCCTCATATTTTCCTGCCTTTTTATTTGTTTTATTTCGAGTCTTTCTTTTATTTCTCAGTCTTTCGCGAGAAATTGTCCCTTCATCTCTTTCAAGAATTTTCGCGATTTCTTTTTGCGTATGTCCACTTCCAATCATTGCTTCAATTCTATCCCTTTCTCCTTGATTTAAATGCTTATATTTTTTGTTTTTCATACCCCTCTATTCTATTCCAAAAAATTGCACTTCAAAACGGAATCAGGGGTTGAAATTTCGAGTTCTTTAGGAGAAAAAAATGATAACAGAAGAAGAAAAAAAATTTTGTGATTTTGTTGAAAAAACAGTGGGGTGTTTGGAGGAACCCACCGCTGAAATAACAAAAAAAGCAAATGCCATCGGCAGAAAAAGATGGCGAGAAGTAATAATGGGGGAGAAGTATAAATGCCCCATGTGTTACCATCTATTCAACGGAAAAAAATACGAGAGCTGCCCTGATGAGCTTTGTATAAGCCACAGAATGTTCTCGTAAAAACTTGATAGTGTAATTATACTAAAAGTTACACTATCAAGCATCCCCCAGCACGCGACTCCACTCGTTTTCTGAGGAAATAAAACCAGTCCGATTTCACATCGGACTGCTTTTATTTTTGGGGTTTTTTGCCCCTGAAGGGGGAGGAAGAAGGCTTGCCCCGCGCATGCCCGCTCGAAGCTTTTTATAGCGAAGAGGGGAAGCCCGCCTTAGGGCGAAGTGGGGTTGACAGTAGGCACACTTTTGTCTATCATAAAGATAGATTTCCCCGCACGGTGAAGAGATTTCCTCCATTGTCCGGCTTATGTGCGTGCGGAGTTCTATCTTGTTAGTCATTTAAAAGGGCCTTACCGGGCTCTTTTAGTTATGATCAGCATCATTAGAAATACTAATGTGAGAATCAAAACTACAGATTCCATATTCATCACCTCCTTTCCTAGGAATTTTGAACGGACGGATCCCTTCACACAAGCCCTTTATCTTAAAGGGTTTTTTTATATTGCGGTAGGGATATTTATCCCCAAAAATCGCCACCTTGTCGGACATTATCGTGGTGTTAGTATACGTTTGAAGTGTGCCAGAGAGATGAAAGACGAATATAATGTTTTTTATATTTTGTCAAATTGTAACTCCTTTCTTTTTGCCTTATATTGTAGGCATATTATTGATTTGGCTGTTTTGTATTTAGCTAAGAAGCTAATAGCTAAAACCTAATGCCTAGTTTTTTATGCTCGATATCAAATTCATCAAACAAAATGTCGATCTCGTCCGCAAAACCATCCAAGACAAGCGCACGAATGTGGATCTCGATGCTCTTTTGGCGCTTGAAGCCGAACGGGGGAAGATCATGTTGGAATTAGACGCTCTCCGCGCGCGGAAAAATAATGCGAATAAAGAGATAGTTCAGGCGGATCCGGAAGCCAAGAAGAAGATTCTCGAAGACATGAAACATGTCTCCGATCAGATATCGCTTCTAGAAGAGACTTTCAAATCCGTGGATGCGAAATTTGCCGAGCAGATGTGGCGCGTGCCACTTCCGCCGTATTCCGGGGCCATTATTGGTACGGAGGCGGACAATAAAGTCCTCTATAAGAAAGGCGAGATTCCGCAGTTTGATTTCACTCCCAAGGATCACATGGAACTCGCCAAAGATTTGGACCTTGTGGATTTCGAGGCTGGAGTCAAACTCATGGGCAATCGCGGGTATTTCCTCAAGAATCAAGCGGCGGTGCTGGAATTCGCCCTCATTTCCTATGCCCTCGAATTTCTCCGAAATAAGGGATATACCCAATTTTCCGTGCCGGTTCTGGCGCAGGAACGCTTTTTCTATGGCACGGGCCATCTGCCTTTTGGAGGCGATGAGATCTGGAAAGCCAATGATAAACACAATGACTTCGGACTTATCGGCACGGCTGAAATTGCTCTGTGTGGCTATTTCGCGGATCAGGTGGTCGAAGAGAAAGATCTGCCGATTCGAACCATGGCCTTTTCTCCGTGCTTCCGCACCGAGGTGGGGAGCTATGGCAAAGATGCGAAAGGTCTGTATCGCGTCAAACAATTTTACAAAGTAGAACAAGTCGTACTATGCAAAAATGACGTGGATTTCGCACTCAAGATGTTCGAGGAAGTCTTGGCCAATGCCGAGGAGTTCCTTCAGAGCCTCGAGCTTCCATATCAGGTTTTGGAATTGGCCACGGGAGACATGGGGCCCGGAAAATACAAGATGTACGATATCGAAACCTACATGCCCAGCCGCGCCAAATACGGCGAGACGCATTCTTGCTCACTCCTTCTCGACTGGCAAGCGCGCAGGTCTAATATCAAGTTCAAGAATGGGGAAGGGAAGCGCGAATATGTGTATATGCTCAACAATACCTTGGTCGCCAGCCCTCGCATCTTGATCCCGATTCTGGAGCTCAATCAGCAAAAAGACGGATCTATCAAGATCCCCAAGGTTCTCCAGAAATACTGCGGATTTGACAAAATTACTAAAAAATAATATCCTGTTTCTGTCGTTTTTTGATTTTTTGTCTCACTAAGGAGTGAAAAGATGTTTGATATATTGTGGACTGGTTTTATTTACGGGTTCTTTACCTGTTTGCTTTTGGTTGGAATACTATGTTTGGCTTTCGTTATGAGACTGCCAGCCTTATTTTGGAAGGCTTTGGAGGAAAAATCATGAATCTGTTTTTGTATGGTTTTTTGGCAGGATTTTTTGTATGTTTTGTGGAAGAAAAGAAGGAGGAATAGATGATGAAAATATATGCGCTATACGACTCCATCTGCTTTTCAGAAATTCAGCAGTTGAGGCGTGAAGGACTGGAATTGGATGATACGAGAGTGCCTCACCAATTAGCTGCCATTTCACTCAAGCCCTATAGGCTTTTCAATAGAAAGAGTCTGTCAGTTGGGAAAAATAAGTCACAGGTATTATGGCAAGTACCTTCTGTTGGAGGATATATTTCCTATTTTGATCTGGAGGTTCAGAAAAAAAGGATCTTAGCTCAAACGGCTTGTCAGTACTTCGGTCATATCTTGTTTAATTCAGATGGAAAGCTCGCTAAATCCAGAGCCCATTGTGATATGGATAACTGTCCAGAGCGAAAACGGTCCTTATTTTTAGGGCCTTTATATGCGGTTTCTTCTCAAGGCCTGGGTTGCCATATTGAAAAATGGACTTTGCAGGAATATAAAACATGGCTTTATTGGAGTCGGACGGTTGTGTGGAAAGCGGAATATTCACAAGAATATTGCCCAAAAGAATTTTTGCACCTGAGTCATGCTTTTGTTCAGGAAGCAATCAAAACAGTATAAAAATTTTTAGTAGCCTCGAAATTTAAGAGCTCTCAAGTGATAATTTGCTTGAGAGTTTTTGTTTTGTGATTTTAATGAAGTGATATTGATGAGCAACAAATCCCTCCCCAACCCTCCCTTTGACAAGGGAGGGGGTAGCAGCTTCCCCCTTGTCAAAGGGGGACCGAGGGGGATTTGTTGCTAAATTTGCTAATCTTGGAATCTAGATCATTCTTCGTATGAGGATTTGAGATTTCATAAAAAATGCGAACTATGCTATTATCACTGTAGATTTAAGCGATATCCCTATGAATCACTTGATTCTCTCAGACACTCATCTCTCCGATAAATTCGATGAGAAAAAATTCAATTATCTCAAAAAACTGATCGAGGCTACCGATCGGGTGATTCTCAATGGCGATTTTTGGGACGGGTATCTTACGAGCTTTGAGGATTTTGTCAAAAGCGAGTGGCGCGAATTGTTTCCCCTGCTCCGCGCCAAAAAGGCGGTGTATCTCTTTGGCAATCACGATCTGCCGTCTTTCTCCGATGCCCGCGTGAAATTATTTTCAGCCATGCAGGGAATGGTTCATCATCTCAAAGTGGACGGCAAGAGGCTCAAAATCGAACACGGCCACCGCTTCTTTTTTAACGGATATCCGAGGCTATTCGCCTTGGCCCGCATGCGCGAAAAAATGATCGAATACATGATGTCCGCATTCGGCAAGGACTATATCAATTTCGCCGCCTGGAACGAGAAAATGAAATCCTGGGTTGCCAAAGGCCTCGGCCAACGCGAAATCCTCGTCTGCGGCCACACCCACTTCCCTGAATTCAATCTCAAAGAAAAATTCATCAATCTGGGATTCATCGACAAAGGCTATTCTTCGTATTTGAAAATACAGGGGAAGGAGATGAAATTGGTGGAGGAGAGGTATTAGGGCTGTATTTTATAAAAAGAAAACAAGCTTTTAGGCAATTTCTTTGCTTAAAAGCTTGTTTATTTTGAAGGATTTTAATCCCTTCTTACTTCGCCTAGTGTAAGCAGTAACATTCCCTGAAGGCGCTCTACTTCATCTTGGCACTCCTGTTCTGTCCAAGTTAGCTCCTCTGGATTGAGAGAGATCACTTGAGGTTTATCATCCATCTCAAGTGTTGTTCTAATGAGTTCTCGGAGCCTGATAATTTGATCCGAGGTACTGTAAACTAAAAGTGTGTAAATAAAAAAGAAGGGATGAGATAATGGAAATGTTTAGTAACCATTAAAATCATCCTTCCTATGAAAAAGAATAA
>VMEV01000025.1 GCA_007375725.1 Parcubacteria group bacterium Greene0416_36 | reverse complement strand
TTAAAATTGAATATTGAAAATTGCGGATTGAACATTGAAAATTTTTCTCTCAATTTTTTCGCCAGAAAAATTTTCTTATCTTCCTTGGCGGCAAGCAGTTCTTCCTCTGAAAAAGAAGGGGCTGACTCTTCGATGACTCTGCCTCCTTTTTCTTTTGCTTTTTCTGTCAGTATATCCACCAGCCGTGCCAAATTGCCGGTGTTTTGAGCTGCCCAATTGGGACCAATGGGAGCACCGCCTCTTTCAGACTGCGTGCTGTCGGCTAATGATCCGGCTTTGCTTCGAATAGGGAGCCTAGTTACCACAAAATGAGTGCCGTATTGCAGCAATTTACTTACTGTTATATATTGCCCCTGCTTATTCTGAGCTCCCAATTTCGCAAACATTAAAGCGCGAGCCGAAATTCTCCGCTGCCACTTTCGTGACCCCTTAACGCAATTTTTGATCCTCTGGTCAACCGCAGGGATTCTATCTTCCCCCTTCCAGTGATAATCGGGACGAGGCAGAGGAACCACAAAATCACCCTTTGGAGACACAATTCCCATGCTCGACGCCCCCAGTGCCACAAAAACAAATTGTGCCTCATGAGCGGGTCTCTCATCCGGGATTGGAATTTCATAAGTAATTGAAATCCAAAACCGAGCATCGAGAGAGAGATCTCGAAATTCTCGATAAATCTCAAATTTTTTGCATTTGAGACTTTCCACGAGCTTTTCTCTTTGGTATTCCGGAATATCAAATTCCAAAATTCTCTCAAGAGATCCGAAGCGGATTTGAATACGGCCGGAAGAGAGTTTGAATCCAACTCTTCCCGGAATTTTATAGAAAAAATTTCCGACTTCTCTCTGTTTCGGCGGTTTAGCATCGAAATCGCCGGCTTTACGCAATGCGCAAAAAGATTTGAAAGATCCATCGAGTGAATCTAACGTTTCTTCTTGCCAATTGCGCGGAACCAGCCCATATTCGGCATTATCATTGCGTTTTTGAGTGAGAGCATTGATGTGATCGAACAAGGTGGGCATTTTGTGCGTCTTATAAGCTTCTTTCAATCCAGCAAGGAGCTTATTTTGTTCCGCCACTAAATCCTCCGGAAATCCCATTTTTTTGAGATTTTCTACTGATTTCTTTTTATTCTCCGGATCCCACAGGCGGACAAACCCTCGATTTCGAGCCTCCGCCTTAGCCTTCGCGCACTCGTCATAAAGCGGCTTGATGAATTGTTCGAATTCATCGTGCCTTCTTTTCCACGCGTCATTCCAGACCGTAGAGAGATTATCGCTCACTCGCTTGAAAAGTGATATCTCGTCTGGCGAAGGACTGATTGGAAACCTTACCGTTCTATAGGTTTTTTCCATTAATAGCTTCCTAAAAAAAAATTTGAATAGAACACCATTACTCTAGGGGTGAGATCCACTGAACCCTTCAATATTCCGCCCCCTAATGTGTGTATCTTTATTATAAAAAAATATTTTTGTCAAGTTTTTTCAAACATTTTTAAAGGAGCTACTTTTTTAGCTCCTTTTTTGTATTCGTATTTCCGAATCCTTGGCAGGGGCTGAGACCCAGTCGGGGGAATTACCGGAGTTGGCAGGGGTAGTAGCCTACCCCCCTCTAATCCTTGCTAGGGGTTGAGACCTGATTTGGTCATAGCCGCTTGCGATGGTAATATAGCCTACCCCCCTCTAATCCTTGCTAGGGGTTGAGACCGGACCAGATGGGCCAGAAGGGGCAGCGCGTATTATAGCCTACCCCCCTCTAATCCTTGCTAGGGGTTGAGACCTAGACAAAAATTGGATTTAAGAAGGTTTTCTTTTCTTTTTGAGAAAAGCTTCATCCTTTGGGTATTTCTCCCAAAAGCGGCGCAGCTACAGCGCATAAACCCTACCCGATGTAGGGCCCTATAGGATTCGAAATCTTATTTTGGATGAGAAAAACACCTTGTTGCCCTTAAAAACCGTGGGTATTTTTCTCATTCCTTATATTTGTGAATGTTCTTAATGAGAACACTAGATTATTCTGATTTTCTTGTCAAGGGCTCCTCCAAAAACAAACAAATCAACTTTTACGACAACGAGTTTCATGCCTCTCTGGCAAATGCAATGGAATAAAAAGATTTTTGTGATTGACGGCTTTGATAAAAGCTAAAACTTGTAATTCCATATAATATTTATAGCTGTGGCATTGATGGAATTTTCTTTGAAAATATTCCTGTTCCATTTTTTGATTGATGCGATATAAAAAAATGCCAATGTGCTTCTGGGTTAAATTCACAATTGGATGTTTTTTTTGGCGAACAAATTTTAAGACTTGGCTCTCTACGAGATCCGCTCGAAATATTTCTACCAAATCATATGCCAGTGGATTACTCTTCGATCGCCCAGCGGTATGGAATAAACCTAACGATGTTGAAATATCATGTTTTTTCAATATATCAATCAATTTACTGATTATATGATGATATCCAATATTTATACCATTTCTTGCTAACCGCTTTGCAAGCTGTCATTGCGAAGACGCCGTAGCGGATGAAGCAATCGCATGGCAGAATAGTGGTTATTTGAAT
>VMEV01000020.1 GCA_007375725.1 Parcubacteria group bacterium Greene0416_36 | reverse complement strand
CCACGCAGACATAGGCCCGCCCATTAGCATGCGTTTTTTTGTGATGGGGCTTAGGTACCATACATTTCCCCGATCTTCTACGGCCAAAAGCAGTCTGCCGGTTAATCCTCCAATGCCTGGAAGTGCTTTCGTATTCGATGTTGCCCTGACATCCACCATTGGAATTCTCTTTAAATTCGAATTGCTGATGCCAAAAGCAGTAGCTCGAAATAAAGCGAGCACATCGGTCGAAGATTTAAGTTCAAATATCTTCAGCGTAAACGGATGCACATAAATAATGACGACAGGCTTATCCGAAATCCGCACAAATCGGCCGCGATATTGTTTTTTCTGGGCTTCCGTGAGCAGCGCTTTTGGAACCAGCGGAATAATAGGTTTTATCTCCTCTTTTGGACCCACAGGAACAGGCGGTGGAATTACCGGAGTTGGCAGGGGAGGTGGAACAGGTACAGGTCCTGGCAGAGGCGCGGGCGTGGGAACAGGAACAACGAAAGGCGGCTCGGTTCGGAAAGCTAAATCAGGAGAAAATACGGTTTCCACCCCAGCGGCATTTCTCGCTTTCACCCGAACCCTATAATCATGGGAAGGAATGAGACCGGTGAATTCATGCTCGATGGACTTGACCCACCCGCTGTCAGCCAGAGGAGATCCTTCAATTTGAAATAAATACCCAGTTTTGTCCTCTCCTGTAAATTTTTGAGCATCTCCCACACCCATAAACTGAGCCAATCCCATTATTTTGAATCGAGCCGATGTATCTGAAATTCTCACCTGTTCAAGTCCGGCCGGAGATTCCATGAGTGTGACCGCAGAAACTAATTCACTCGGGTCAGACATTCCTCTTTGATTCACGCTTCTGGCTTTCATCTGATATACCGTATTAGGGTTCAAATTCCCTTGCTTCCACATACGGAGTCCCCTTTCAATTTGCGCCAATATTTGATCTCGCTCATTGATAAAAGCGGTATAAAGTTCTCTCGTAAAAAGCATAGTCAGAATCCAGTCAATCGAAGCCGGCGTGATATTTTCAGCTCGGAGACCTGGAATTTCAGGGGATGCCAACACGTTGGTGGCAGGATTGCCACCGCCCACGCCTATCGTACCCCCTGCTCCCGGAGGTGGCGCTACGACTGGAAAGACAAAGTTAGTCGAAAACTCAGAGGAACCTCCAGTAACCCCCCCCAGACTACCATAAAAAATTGCACTATACACCCCATCTTGCATTGCTCCCACAAATGTCCAAAGACCGGGAGTAACGTTGAAATTAGCCACAAAGAATTCTCCCTCCCCATTTCCTGAGGGATCTCCAGCTGTATTTCGATAAATTTGGACTACACCACCCGAAGCAAAATCCGTGGTTCCCTGAATTTGGGTATTCGTGATGGAAGTAATGACAGGGAAATTCACCAGATCATTGGCTCCCACATCAGCGTCCCCAACATCATTAGGAGTAACACCATTTGCTCCCAAATCAATACCCAGTCCACAATTCCTAAAAATAAAATTAAAGAAAAAGATATTTGCGCCTCCTGTAGTCACCGCGATCCCTGCCCCATTTTCTCCAACATCGCAAGAATGATTTCGATTAGTATCTCCATTAAAAGCAATATTATTGCTTTGTATATCAGGGATATTTGTACCGCTACTTCCCACGGAATGTCCAGATCCGTTGATCGTGACTCCCGGCCCGCCATTTCCATTCCCCACAGGGTCCAAAGTCAAAGGCACATGCCCAATAAGATTTCCAAAAATCTTGGTGCCCCCAAAATTACCATCACCCGATACGCGAATACCCCCATTACGATTGAAATGAATCGCATTCCTTTGTGCCTCATTAGCTGGTAAAAAAGCTGGATCGAAACCAATGAAATTTGAACCAGTATTTCCAACACTACTAGAAAAAATAACCTCAACCCCAAAATCAGAAGCCCCCACATTCCCATTATTGAAAATATCGCAACCTATAATGTGATTTTTGTTCCCAGTAATAAGAATTCCATCTTCCAATGCTTGTTCAATGGAAATTCCTCGAATAGTGTTGAAATCACTTGCTATATTAAATAGACGGCGCAAGCCACCGCCGTTTACTTTAATAGTATGAACCGCATTCAATGCTCCCGTAGCGTTCGTATTAGCAATGGACAAGGGCTGTGTAAAACCATCAATCGTCAAACTCCCACCGGTTAGGGTAGGTAGATCACTGCCCGGTATAATTTCAGCATTATTCCCTGCATTAGGTGGCGCGTTGAAATTGATCGTATCCGCTCCCGCCAGAGCATTGGTCTCGACAATAGCGGCTCGTAGTGTACACACCGCGCCCGCTGTGGCACAGACTCCATTTCCAGGCGTTGCATCCGTAGCATCCCCCGTATCATTCACCACAAACGTCGCCGCAGACACATCCTGCGCCCAAGAAAAAGAGAGCAGGAATAAAAAAGAAAATAAGATTTTATTTTTGACCATAAAAATTTTTTAAAAAAAATTAAAAAATAATTCTACTCTTTAAGTATCCTACTTATCTTTGGAAAAGACAATTAAACAACAAACCCACCCCAGCCCTCCCTTAACAAGGAGGGGGCAACAGCCTCCTTTACTGAAAATGTTATTCCCCCCCCCCTTCCTTGTTAAGGGAAGGGGCCGGGGGATGGGTTTGTTGCCTACAAATACCCCCCCCACCCCTTGTCCCTAATCTCCTCAATCAACTTCTTCACCTCCTGCGCCTTTCCTTGGGGGCAGACGAGAAGGGCGTCTTCGGTGTCCACGATGATCATATCCGAAACTCCCAATACGGCGGAAATTTTGCCCTCTTGTCCATAAACAAGAGTATTACGGGTATCTTGAAGAACACAACGATTTTTTACGATATTATTTTCCGGCGAGGCATCGCTCAGTTTCAACTGCGAAAAAAGCACATCCCAGGCCCCGATATCGCTCCAGCCGAAATCGCCTTTGATAATCCGCACATTGTCCGGATTCATTTTCTCGGTGATGGCATAATCAAATGAGATTTTTTGCATTTGGGAATAGAGCCAAGCAATCTTTTCAGTATTTTCTGCCAGAAGACAATCCCTAATCCGTTCTAATATTTCGTTCATCTCGGGATTATAAAGAGAGTAAGACTCCAAAAATTTCCGCGGAGTCCACATATAATAACTGGCATGCCAAAGATAATCGCCCGCCTCCACATACTCTTTTGCCTTAGCGAAATCCGGCTTCTCTTTATGAGATAAGAATTTATAAAATTGAATGTCTCCGTCGCAATTGGTGGCTTTGCCAATCTTGGTATATCCCAAAACCGTGCTTGGAAATCCGGGGATCACCCCAATGTCGATCATCTGACC
This sequence comes from Parcubacteria group bacterium Greene0416_36, assembly GCA_007375725.1. Classification (GTDB taxonomy): domain Bacteria; phylum Patescibacteriota; class Patescibacteriia; order VMEV01; family VMEV01; genus VMEV01. The sequence goes on along the minus strand of VMEV01000020.1, from coordinate 10,993 downwards.
GCTTTTTAAAATTTGCCTCTCCCCGGCTTCGAGACATTCAATAAATCGGGCGATATTTCCAATATAATGATCCGAAGGGATAAACACCGCCGGCTCATCCGGCGAAATCGCCGATAATATGGCTGAAGCATATCCCATCGACGGCGCCGTATCCCGCCTCTCCGGTTCGAGGATCAAATGATCGGCAGGTAAAATCGGCAGCAATTGCGAAACCATCGCCCCAAAAGAGTGGTGCGTGGCCACATAAATTTTTTCCACGCCAAAACGAGAAACAAAGCGATTGTACGTGTCTTCCAGAAGCGTCTTCTCCGACAGAATCGGAAAGAATTGCTTGGGTTTTTTCTCCCGGCTCATGGGCCAGAGGCGCGTCCCAATCCCGCCGGCCATGATGACGATATTCATAGGATTCAAAGTAATTATTATGCCCACAGTTTAAAAGGTTTTGATGAAGAAGTGAAGCTAAATATATTTTATAAAATTGAAAAGACTGTATCCTGTTAGAGGGTATACAGCCTTCTTTTAAGAAGAGTCGGCGTAAAAAACTTTGGATCCTCTTGGGGGAAGATTTTTGCTTTACAAGGGAAAGTCTTTTACAGCAAATAGTTTATAAAAATACTATAATAAAGTCAAATCATTTGACCGATATAAAAGTATCTATTACACTGCTAATTAGCACTCAGCATACTAGAGTGCTAACAACAAATCCCTCCCCAACCCTCCCTTTGACAAGGGAGGGGGTAGCGGCCTCCCCCTTGTCAAAGGGGGACTGAGGGGGATTTGTTGCTATAGATAAGTCAGTTAAATTCCACGCATAATTTTTATAGAAATAGGCTTTTTTATTGCATTTCTATATGCTGCTTATGCAGGATTTATAACTGTTTTATCTATAGCATTCGAAACCACTTCCTACTTCCTAATTTCTGAACCTAAATCCTATTTTCTATGATTCCCATCAATAAATTCACCACCAAATCGCAAGAAGCCCTCCAGCGCACGCATCGGTTTGTCTATGAAAATCAGCAGGACATGATCGAGGCGGCCCACATGTTCCTCATTTTGATCGAACAGGAAGAGGGCGTGGTTTCGACTATTTTAAATAAATTGGAAGTCAATCTCGACAGCCTCAAAAAAGCACTCAGGGTTCGCATTGACCAGCTTCCACGATTCACAGGAGAACTCAATATCAACCAGATTCTCGTTTCCAATGATTTGAATAAGGCGCTTCTAGCCTCCGAAAAAGAAGCGCAAAAACTCAAAGACGAGTTCATCAGCACCGAACATTTGCTCTTGGGACTGGTGGTCACTCCCCTGGAGATCTCTCCCCTTTTCGCCCAGTACAATATCAACTACGACAATGTGCTTAAAATTCTCGTGAGCGTCCGAGGATCTCACCGCATCACTGACCCGGAACCGGAAACGAAATACCAAGCTCTCGAAAAATACTCCGCCAACCTCACCCAAAAAGCCCGCGCCGAAAAGCTCGATCCGGTCATTGGCCGCGACAATGAAATCCGACGCCTCATGCAGGTACTCTCCCGCCGAACCAAAAACAATCCGGTTTTGATCGGAGAACCCGGAACCGGAAAAACCGCTATTGTCGAAGGATTGGCGCAAAGAATCATTGCCGGAGATGTGCCAGAAAGTCTCAAAAACAAAGAAATCGTCTCTTTGGATCTAGGCGCGCTCATCGCCGGAACCAAATTTCGCGGCGAATTCGAAGACCGACTCAAAGCCGTGCTCAAAGAGATCAATCAGGCCAGCGGCAAGCTCATTCTCTTCATCGACGAGCTTCACACGGTCATCGGCGCCGGCGCCATGGAAGGATCTATGGACGCCTCCAATATGCTCAAACCCGCTCTCGCGCGAGGAGAACTGCACTGCATCGGCGCCACCACTCTGCGAGAATACCAAAAATACATCGAAAAAGATGCGGCTTTGGAGCGCCGATTCCAGCCTGTGATGGTCGGCGAACCCACGACCGAAGACGCCATCGCCATTCTCCGAGGCATCAAAGAAAAATATGAAGTGCACCATGGCGTCCGCATCACCGACCCTGCGCTTGTGGCCGCAGCGACTTTATCGTCACGCTACATCACTGACCGATTTTTACCCGACAAGGCCATTGATCTGATCGATGAAGCCACATCCGCCCTTCGCATGGAAATTGACAGCATGCCGGACAAACTCGACCAATCTAAGCGGCGCATGATGCAGCTCGAAATCGAAAAGCGCGCCCTCAAAAATGAAAAAGACCAGGACTCCCTTGCCCGTCTAGGGGAAATCGAAAAAGAAATTTCCGAAATCAAAGAAAAAAGCAATAAACTCGAAATACAGTGGAAAACCGAAAAAGAAATCATCACCAAAATTCGGCAGGCGCAAAAAGATATTGATCAGTCGAGACAAGAGGCAGAGATAGCTGAGCGAAATGTTGACCTTGAAAAAGTCGCACAAATTCGCTACGGCCGTATTCCGGAACTTGAAAAGGAAATAAAACTGAATGGCAAAAAGCTCTCCGAGATCCACAGCTCTTCCCGCATTCTCAAAGAAGAGGTGACAGCTGAAGACATCGCCGCGGTTGTATCCAAATGGACCGGAATTCCTCTACAAAAAATGCTTCAGGAAGAGACCGCCAAACTCGCCCAAGCGGAAGGCGAACTGCAAAAACGGGTAGTAGGTCAAAGCGAAGCCATACTTAAAGTGGCCAATACCCTACGCCGCTCCCGTTCAGGACTGGGTGACCCCAAGCGGCCTTTGGGAAGCTTTATCTTTGTGGGTCCCACCGGAGTCGGAAAAACCGAGCTTGCCAAAGCCTTGGCCGAGTTCATGTTCGACAATTCCTCGGCCATTACCCGCATCGATATGTCCGAATATATGGAAAAGCATTCCGTGTCCAGACTCATCGGCTCTCCGCCCGGCTATGTGGGCTACGAAGAAGGCGGACAATTATCCGAGGCGATCCGCCGCCGGCCCTACAGTGTAGTGCTGTTTGACGAAATCGAAAAGGCTCATCCGGATATATTCAATGTCATGCTCCAGATTCTCGATGAAGGGCGTCTCACCGACTCCAAAGGCCGCCACGTGAATTTCAAAAACACCATCATCATCATGACCTCCAATTTGGGCAATCAGGCCATCAATGAATTTGTCATGGGTTTTGACGATGATGCCGGATCATCGAAAAAAATCCAAGAGTCCGATGAACACAAAATAATGACCGAAAAAATCAATAAATCCCTCAAGGATCACTTCAAGCCCGAATTCCTCAACCGCATCGATGATATCATCATCTTCAACCATCTCTCTCCGGAAGAGATCACCGAGATTGTTGAAATCCAGTTGAAAGAAGTAATCGGGAAACTCGAAAACAAAGGAATCACGATTTCTTTCACCCCAAAACTTAAAAAATATCTCGCCGAAAAAGGCTACGACAAAACCTACGGCGCCCGACCCTTGAAACGCCTGGTCCAAAGTGAAGTCATCAATCCCCTTTCGCTCGCCCTCATCAAAGGTGATATCAGCGACGGCGCTTCGATTAAGGTGGATTATAAAGGAGAGAAGGTGACATTTTTGGGGATGTAATGTCATTGCGAAGACCCGTGCCGTGTAGGGGCACAGCGCGCTGTGCCCCTACACGGGGGGCACTTTAAACTCTTCCATTTATTGCTTATAATAAATGGAAGAGTTTTTTATTTTAAGAACTTCATGTTTTATGATGAGAAAACAACTTCTTTTAATTCTTGTTTCGTTTCTTTTCCCATTACCGCTATTTGCTTTTGACCCCAATTACATCATCGGAGACGCGGATGTGATTGATTATGAATCCATGACTCTCGGCCACATTCAAAACTTCCTCGAACAAAAGGGAGGCGCCCTGGCGTATACCCTGATCCAAGACCGCGATGGAGGCCTCAAGCGTCCGGCGGACATCATTTATCTCTCGTGCCTAGAATATAAAATCAACCCCAAACTCATGCTCGCCCTTTTACAAAAAGAGCAAAGCCTGATTGAGGACAAAAATCCCAAGCAGGGGCAATATGACTGGGCCACGGGATACGCAGCTTGTGACGCCTGCGATGTGTCGGAGCCCGGCATCGCCCGATTCAAGGGATTCGCCAAACAAGTCAATTCCGCCGCCGCTCAAATCCGTTATTACATGGAGCATCCGACGGAATTAACGGTAAAGCCGCAGATGGATAAAGTCATCAGCGGACAAAAAGTCACCCCGCAAAATATCGCGACCGCCTCTCTCTATACCTACACCCCACATATCAGCGGCAATCAGAATTTTTGGACCATCTGGAACCGATGGTTTGGCATCACTCGCCCCGACGGCACCGTGGTATCAATCGAAAATGCCAAGGGAAAAATCGAATACTGGCTCATTGCCAATGGTACCCGTAGGAAGATCGCATCCAAATCCGTCCTTAACTCTCGATTTGACCCCAAAAAAATCATTGCTATCTCCCAAAAAGATTTGGAAAATTATCCTCCAGGAAAAGAAATCAAATTCCCGCAATACTCTTTATTGCAGGTCAAAAGCGGAAAAATCCATCTTTTGACCAATGACATGGTCCGGCCGATAGAAAACAATAATACCTTCAAAAAACTAGGATTCAATTGGGATGAAGTAGTCTCTATCACAGAAGAAGACTTAAAATCCTTCAGGCTAGGAGAGCCTATCACTGCCAAAGCCACAAACCTTACAGGAACACTCATTCAGAATAAAAAAACCGGAGGCGTCTACTGGGTGCAGGAAGGAAAAAAATCTCCGATCATTTCCAAACTCTTGTTGAAGCTGAATTATCCCACGAAGAAAATCGTCGGCATGGCGGAGGGCGAGCTTGCAAAATTCGAGACCGCGAGGCCCGTGGGGTTCAAGGAAGGAGAATTGATCGCGTCCATTGAAACCAAGGAAGTCTACGTCATTTCCAATGGCCTGCGAAGAAAAATCACTTCCACCGAAAAATTCTCCGAACTCGGCTACCGCTGGGACAATGTCATCAATGTCGATGAGAAACTTATTCTCCTGCATGAGCAGGGAGACCCCCTCTCTTAAACAGCCAGGCATTAGGCTTCAGGAAATTAGCTTATTAGAAACAGCCAAGCTGTTCACCTAAAAAGCTAATGCCTAATGGCCTAATGCCTAGTTTCTATGGTTGCCCAAATCATTCCTCTTGGACGCACTCCAAGAGGAAAAAATTTATTTGATTACCATATCCCCGAAAAACTGGAATCCGCAGTCGCTCCGGGGGTTTGGGTTGAGATAAAACTGCGCGGAAAAGAGGCCTTGGGCATGATATATAAAACGCAAAAGACATCGCTTTTCCCGAATTTGTTGGATATACAAGCCATTGCCTCCATTCCCGCCATGCCGGAGTATTGGGTCCAGTGGATTATTCGCATCGCCGATTATTACAAAATTTCTTGGCCTACCCAGCTTTATCTGTCGGTTCCCGAATTCCCCAAAAAAAATTACGCCATTCCAGCTCCAACATATTTCGGGAAACCCGCCGGACAAAATGACGCACTTTTTCAATATTCCGATATTCCCGCAAAAGAACAAAAAATCATCGAGATCATAAAGGATAACATCAAAAAGAATATCCAAACCCTGTTCTTGACTCCCTCAATTGAAAGCTGCCTCTATTGGAAGCAAAGACTTGAGGCATTATTAGAGCGAGATCTGCCGGTCCTGCACCACGAAATGGCCGCGGTTCCGTATTTTAAAAATTATTTTTCCGCGCCCAGCGAACCGCTTGTCCTTGGAACCAAAATGGCGCTCTTCGCCCCCATGCCCCAGCTCGGGGCCATGATTATCGACGAATATCACAGCGACGAGTACAAACAATTCGCCCAGCACCCGCGCTATGACGCCCGAATCTGCTCGGCCTGGCTCTCGGAGACCCGACAAGTCAACCGAAGCCTGTTCGCGAGCTCTTTGCCTTTGTCTTTGGTATCTCCTCATTTTCGAGCGAGAAAAATCGCGAGCCGCGAGGCCTCCTTGCCCCTGATCGTGCCACAAGAAAATACCGGACCCGATAAACCCTTATCTTTTCTAATCGAATCCGAAATCCAAAAAAACCTCGACGACAACCGCGAAGTCTTTATTTTCATGGCCAAAAAAGATCCAATGGCCGCGGGTGCCATCTATCAGAAATTCCTCGCCAAAAAAAATCTGATTCATATCGGAAACAAAGAGCTGCTGCCGCTATTCAAATATCAAAAACATCCTCTCGGAAGCATTATCATTCTCAATCTCGATGCCTTTCTTTTCCTTCCGGTGTGGAATATCAAAGAAAAAATCGTCTCGACCTCGCTTGAATTATCCGCCATAGCCAATGGCTCCGGAGTGCTCATACAGACCCGCTATCCCGACAATCCCATCATGACCGCCATCGGTTCCGGCAATACGCAGCAGTTCATCAAAAATGAACTGGAAGAACGCAAAATGTTCGCCTATCCACCCTTTGGCCACTGGATACTGCTTGAGTCTATGCCAAAAAAATCCGAGGACGCCCGGCGTCTCTGCACCGAGCTCGCCCGCATTCTCCCTTCCCAAATCCAGGGCATTCACATCCACGGCCCTTTTCGAAACAAAAAACGGACTTTGCCCGATTCACTGCTCCTAAGGGTCCCGAAAGGCAGGGATTTCTCCAAACTCAATCTGATTTTAGAAAACCTCGATCCTTCTTGGAAAATCGAAATGGATCCTCCAGAGTGGAATTTGGAGACATAAATAAAAATAAAGTAAGGGCGTATTGCAATACGCCCTTACTTTATTTTTATGGTTTACTTCCGGTCATTTATTGAGAAACCGTGGTTGAAGTATTTCCGGTGGTCGTTGTGGTAGTGCCATTGGCTGTGGTCGAAGTAGAAGTCGAAGTGGTTGCCTTATTGTCCTGAAACTGTTTCTTGATCGCTTCCATTTCGGCATCGAGTTTAGCCTTTATTTCCTTCTTGGCAGCTTCCATTTTGGCCTGAGCCTCTTTTTTAGCCTTCTCAAAAGCAGCTCGAGCTTCCTCCAAAGCCTTCTGATGAGCTAGTCGAACAGCTTTGAGGGCTGCTTGGTGAGCATCTTGAGCCTTTCTTAGAGCCTCTTTTTTCTTGGAAGCCATTTCTCTGGAAGCCTCGGACTTTTTCTTCATTTCTTCCTGTTTTGCTTTCATTTCTGTAGCTTTTTGTTCGCGGAGCTTCTTCATTTCTTCTTCTTTGGCCTTCATCTCGGTGGCCTTTGCGTCACGGAGGGCTTTTAATTCAGCGGTAGTGTTTGTGGTGACGCTCGTTCCAGCTGCTTGGGTGGAAGTAGCCGCAGTTCCCTCAGTTTGAGCCAAAGCCGGCAGGGTGAAGAGCATGAAGGCGAGTGTGAGTGCGATTGTTTGTTTCATATGATTAAAAAATGATAGGATTTATTTTTAGTTTAATTTAATTGAAATTGAAAAAAGTCGACCTTTGAAAAATACATCTCAATATTTTATTATATTCCTCTCCCCCGCGCCGTCAAATAAAATGATAAATCACCCCTTGAACTCTATTGAAAAATAAAAAATAAAGCTAAAATTTGCGAAGAAAATTATCCACATTTTTTGAAATAAAAATAAAATAAAATAAAAAAGCTTTTAAAAATAACTAAATTGACACTCGTGAGTAAAAAGATAAAATGGGTTGAAACATAAGTACATCGACAATTTTTTGGGAGAAAAACATGATCGTCATTGAAGGGATCATTGGAGCTGGCAAAACGACCTTTAGCCATGGGTTACATAAAAAAATTGCAAGATCGACGCTCTATCTCGAACCCGTTAACAGCAATCCATACTTGGATAAGTTTTATAAAGATCCTGCACGGTGGGGATTGGAAATGCAATATTTTTTGATGGCCAAGCGTTTCCAGATGCATGTAGAAGGGATATACAAAGAATGGAGTGAGGGAACCACCACTATATTTGATCGAAGTATCTACGGAGATCGAGCCTTTGCAGAAGTGTTGCATGATGATGGATTTATTGATGATATGGGGTACCAGTCTTATCTTCAACACCGCCAATGCATGGAAAAACAGCTCCTAAAGCCGCAATTAGTTATTCACTTGAATGTAGGAATTGAAACTGCAATCGAAAGAGTTCGCCAAAGGGGACGAGAATGTGAATCTGGAATTTCAGGAACCTATTTGAAATCTTTAAATAATGCTTATTTAAAGATACTGGGAGAACTTCAAAAAGACACAACAGTAGAAACCATCCCTTGGGATCAAGATAGGACAGAGGATGAAATCCAATTTGAAGTCTCCGCCATCTGTAAAAGACATGCTTCCAAATTTATAAGACACGAGGGACTTTCTCACCCAAAAACACAACCCACGCAACAATCAGCACCTAGACAAATGGTTGCTACGTAAAAAACAAAACGCCCTGATACAAAAATCTAATCATTCATGTATCAGGGGTTTTTTAATTAGGTGCATGCCACGTTGAACTTGACATTGCCGCATTATCCGAAAACTATTAAACGAATATCAGACCTGTCTGGGCGTCAGACATGACAGCGTTAGATTCTGAGGAGAGATTCTGCAACCGCATCACGGTCATCGAGTACCTAGACAAGCTACAAACCAATTTCGTTGAACTCGAAAAAATCCTCGAAAGCCTAGCCCAGAAAGGCGATCTCGCTCAGGCATTCCGAAACAAACTAAAGACTTCCCTGATAAAAAAATCATCGCCCAAAAGCGACACCCCAAGAATGTAAACATTCTTGGGGTGATTTTTTTGAAAAAAGGCTGGATTGACAGAGAGGATTCTTTGGAGTATACTGAGATAAAGTTGTAAACAAGGTATCCAATATCTTTGTGGGTCTACTTGCTTGGACTTGTTCACAATTTTTATCTCTACTTCATTCTAAAAGAATCCTATGTTACAGGATTTTTTTAGTTTTAATTGCAACTACCAACAGTAGAAGCAAGGTCAAAACTAAAACGGTGTGATCCATATCATCTGTCACCTCCTTTCTTGATCTTTACTGATCAAGACCCAACTGAATACGCAAGCTCCATATCATACAAAAATTTCGCTAATGATCAAAATAACTTATCCACAATTTTCGTCTCCACCATCTCATCTCTCGGATGAAATAGTTTCTTCCCAGAAAATAGGATAGTCCCCTCAAATTTTTTGCCGTCGAGGGCCATGGGAATCCAGATTTCATTATCAACCCACAATTTCTCATAGGGAATCCGCTCAATCGGAAACCACTCGCTTCGAAGCTCTTCGGTCTCGGCAATTTCTCCGGAAAAAGAGGAAACTAGCATGATGGTTTCCTCCCAAACTGTCGGATCCCCCACAAAAGACACTCGCAAAGAACCCACATTCTTGCATTCAAGAGCCTCAATCCCACACTCCTCGCGAAGCTCCCGCCTTGCAGTCTCTTCGGGCGATTCCTCCCCTTCTCTCTTCCCTCCCGGCACTGTCAAAAACCCCTCCCCAATCCGTCGCTTCTTGAGCCCCAGAAGGATTTGATCGCCTTGTCGAACAACACAAAGCACGATATTTTTGACCATAGATTTTTTTAAAAAAAATATCTTATCTCCTCTCCACCACAATCGAACAGTTCGTCACCAACGCCGCGACCGCGCCCACGGCGGCGAGGGTGGGCAACAAGACGGCTCCAATAGCGCCGATGGTCAACGGGATTTCCAGAACTGTATCCCCTCTTTCATTCCGAATGCCGATCCTGCGAATATTCCCCTCATGAATCAGCTGTTTGACCTTGGCCAGCAACTCATCTCCATTGATTTTGAATTCTTCGGTGGACATAAAAATATTAAAATTAATTCTTTTCCAAAACAATTTTTTATATTGCACAGAGAATACGACAATCTAGAGATTATATCAACGGATAGCGTACCGATATCTACATCGAATAAAATCAAAAAAAATGCTGAATATTCAGCATTTTAATTTCAAATTATTCTTCTATGAGACATTTATATATTCTTTTTTCAGCTCTCATCTCATCAGCCTTATTCCAAATATAATTTTCTTCTAAAATGGAATTCGAAGAATTCTTAATGGCTAATCTAAGGTTCTTTTTTAATTTTTTCCAAAATACCAATGCCGCTTCTTCAGAAGAGAATACCCCTAAATGTCGACCCCAAATCCGATTCGAAGCATCCAGGTAATCTTCAAAATCAGCTTTCACTGAATCCTGCACAGTATAAAAGGTCGCATAGCCTGAATGAATCTTCCTCAAAGATATCAACCCCTGACGTGATATTAAAATATCCCCTTTTATTTTAATATTTAAAAACCCAACTGGATATTGACGTTCATTCATCCCAGAACGAAAGAGACGTCCTTTCTCAATACGAAACAAAACAGAGTCCGTCAAATTTTTTCTAACAGTGACACAGATTAAATCATCCCATTTATTACGAATTTGAGATGTTAGTTTCATTTTTCTCTCCTCTACAAAAAAGATAAAACCTTACTCAATTATTTTTCTCCCCAAATAATCCATCTCCCGATTTCATCTCGAACAATAGTCACATCTTTGAAATAAAAAAATATCTTTTTTATCTCGCTTGGATCGTAGTAGCTATGAACCAATCCTTTTTCAGGTCCCTCTAAAGGATGATACATTTTCTCTCCGACATTTGCCTGATTAAGAAAAAAGGCTTTATCCATGTGAAATTAAAAATCAGGCAGTGTAATAAAAACCTTTCCCCCAACATTCAACCACTTATAAATTTCTCCAATGAGGCACTTGATCTCTTTTTTATATCCGTGATGAATGGTTGAAATGGATAAAATCAGATCATATGTATTTTCTTCAAAATGAGAAGAATACATATTCCTGCAAATCAAATTCGCCTCAGGAATTAAATTCCTACAGATTTTAATAGCGGTAGTGTCAACTAATCCTGTGTAAAACTATTTAGAAGGGCTGATGGATTGGGCGAAATGACGATTTAAATTTCCGAAAATAGCTTGATGGTAATTGG
>VMEV01000019.1 GCA_007375725.1 Parcubacteria group bacterium Greene0416_36 | reverse complement strand
AATTACCATCAAGCTATTTTCGGAAATTTAAATCGTCATTTCGCCCAATCCATCAGCCCTTCTAAATAGTTTTACACAGGATTAGTTGACACTACCTCAATCGGTCTATTGATGACGATGCAATTGTACGGGATCCCTAAAGTCTTAACGAGGTGGTCGGTGTGAAGTTTACCACGGCGATTCTTGAAACAGCGGCAAATGCTCGCTATTTGTTCGATTTTTAGCATGACACAGATTCCTTATAATAGGCAGTGTGATGTTGAATTGTAAAGAAAAAACATGGTCTTATAATAGTCTTTTGGGTGGTTTTGTCAAGGATTGTGGGCCGAGGGAGTTGACAGGAAAAGTGAGAGCGAGCGGGGGTGTGGTATACTAGGGAAATATAGTGGATTATTTTTTTAAAAAAAGCGGGGGGATCACGTTCACTGCGATGCCGAGGAAAAATAAAAAACAAAAAGAATTGGAACTCGATTTGGACGATGAAAGCGGGTTTACGACCCTGGCACGGGAGACTTGGCTGGGGATTATGGGGGTGATTTTTCTGGCCCTGTCTTTGGTTTTTGTTTTGTCTTTTATTGGGTTTACCGGGCAGTTCGGGAGTTTTTTCGTGGAGATATTGGGATCGGCTTTTGGCTATCTTATGTATTTACTGCCGGTGCTGGCGGCGGCCGTGGGCGTGGCCTTGATTCGTTCCCGCTACGATCATCAGCGCTATACTTTTTATATTGGAGCCCTTCTTCTTTTGGTGTCGCTCTGCGGCCTGGCTCATATGATGGAGGGCGTGGAAAATGCTTTTGTTGCGGTATGGAAAGGGGAGGGCGGCGGGTATTTGGGCATGGCGGTTTCGTATCCCCTCCGCGGTTTTATGGGAGAAGCGGGGGCGTGGGTGGTGCTTATTTCGCTGTTCCTGATTTCATGGATGATTATGGTTAATAAGGGACTCATTGAACTCTGGAAAGGTTCTTGGATGGGGAAGTGGTGGGAAGCAAGGCGCGCGGCTCTGGAAGCCGAAGCCCTAGAGGCGGCAAAAGTGATTCCGGGACTGGAAAATTTGCCGGAAGAAGAAGAGGAGGAAATGAAAGAAAAAAATGTCCCCGCAGCTGTCGAAAAATCCGAGCAGGAAGAAGAGCAAGTGGGAGGGAAAGAGGAGACTGTGGAGCCGCCTGTTGAGCTCTCCGTAGACGCAAAGCCTACGTTGGAAGAGCCGAAAATTCCCTATAAAAAGCCGATTCCAGACCTGCCTTTAGATCTTCTCACTCCAGGATTTGGCAAGCCCACCAGCCGCAATATTAAGCTAAACGCCGAGGTAATCGCCAAAACCCTCACTAATTTTGGTATTCCCGTAGCTCTAGGGGAGGTGAGCGTCGGGCCGTCTGTGACTCAGTTTACCGTCAAGCCTCAGGAGGGCATCAAGCTGACCAAAATCAAGGCCTTGGGCGATGATTTGGCCCTAGCCTTGGCTGCGCATCCCATCCGCATTGAAGCGCCTATTCCTGGTAAATCGTATGTGGGCATCGAGGTGCCCAATCAGACTTGCGCCGTGGTGAAACTTCGCGATATTTTAGATTCTGCCCTTTTTAAAGATAAAAAAAGGAAGCTGATTGTGGCTTTGGGCCGTGACGTGGCCGGTAAAGAGTGGTCCGCGGATATCGAAAAAATGCCGCATTTGCTGGTGGCCGGATCCACAGGTTCGGGAAAATCTGTGTGTCTCAATGGCATTATCGTGAGTCTGCTGTATCAAAATGGCCCGGATAATTTGCGTTTTATCATGGTGGATCCGAAAAGAGTGGAACTTTCGGTTTATAATGATATTCCACATCTCCTGACTCCCGTGATCACGGATGTCAAGAAAACCGTCAATGCCCTCAAATGGCTGATCGGGGAAATGGACCGACGTTATCAAGTTTTAGCCGCCGTCGGAAAACGCAATATCGGATCGTTCAATGAAACCGCGCCCGAGAAAATGCCTTATATCGTGGTGGTATTTGATGAATTGGCCGATCTCATGGTGGTGGCGGCGCGCGAGATTGAGACTTATATCATCCGTCTGGCTCAGATGGCCCGTGCGGTGGGGATTCATTTGATCCTGGCCACTCAGCGTCCCTCCGTGGATGTCATTACAGGACTCATCAAGGCCAATATTCCTGGCCGCATTGCTTTTTCTGTGGCGTCACTCGTCGACTCCCGCACCATTCTGGACATGTCTGGAGCGGAAAAGTTGCTGGGTAAAGGCGATATGTTATTCCATCCGCCCCAGCTGCAAAAGCCGGTGCGCATTCAGGGCGCCTTTGTGGATGATGAGGAAATAAAGAGGGTGGTTGGATTCCTCAAGGAATATGGAGGCGGCGCAGAATTTGTCCCCAGCATTGTGGAGGCGCAGAAAGATCATGGAGCGCTGAATGATGACGACGAGGGAGGCGATGATGACAGTATGTTCGAAGAAGCCAAGGCCGTGGTGATCGAGGCCAAAAAAGCCTCCACTTCCTTTTTGCAGCGCAAATTGCGTGTGGGATATTCCCGAGCCGCCCGCCTCATGGATTTGCTCGAAGAGCGGGGTGTGATCGGTCCTTCTGACGGCGCCCGTCCCCGCGAGATTTTGGCTTCTCCGGGTGAGGATTGGAAAGACACCGAGCTTCGTTCGATGGGTATTGAGCGCCCTGAGTCTCGTCCTCCATCGATTCCCTCGAGTGGGGTGAAAGATGATAAACTAGAATAAATCCCTCCCCAGCCCTTCCTTTGAAGGAGGAGGGAGTATGGAACTTCCCCCTTGTCAAAGGGGGACCGAGGGGGATTTGTTGCTTTTGCTATGGTCAGTTTCCACAATAAAAAAATAGAAGATTACGGGACCTTGGGTTCCACGCTTTCCGAGAAGCGAGAGTCTCAGCGCGCGGATACGAAAACAGTATCTCGTATCTTGGCTATTGATCGGAAATATCTGGATGCTTTTGAAAATGGCCAGTATGGGGTCCTGCCGGCTTTGGTTTATGCGAAAAATTATTTGCGCGCGTATTCACAGTATTTGGAACTGGATTATGCCCTGCTGGAAGGCCTTTTTCTCAAAGAATTGGATATTTATCAGAAATCCCGCCAGCAAAAGGAGTCCGCGCTTCTGCCTAGAAAATTGGATGTTTCCGCTCTCTGCTCTTTGTGGGTTATTCCCAAAATGGCGCGAAATATCAGTATTTGTTGTATTGTTCTTTTCGCCGGATATTATCTGGCGAGGAGCTCTCAGGAAATTTTCACGCCTCCTAATTTGGCTTTGTCCACGCCTCCGGACAACTATGTCACGAGAGAGCCTACGGTGACTATTTCCGGCCAAACTCAAAAAGAGGCGGCCGTAAAGGTCAATGGGAAACTGATTCTGATCGATGAATCGGGAAATTTCAGCGAGTCCTTGCCTCTCCAAAAAGGCATGAATTTATTGGAAATTTCCGCGGCGAAAAAATACAGCAAGAACAATACGGTCATCCGCAAGATCATGTATATGGATGACGAGGTGGCGGTTTCTTCTGTGGAAAACACGGGGACAAATTGATTGTAATTTATTCGGGGTCTGTTAACGTGAAAGGGCTAAATTGGCTCTTTTATTTTTCTAATTTCTAAAATAAAAAATATGTCTGATACTATTTCAGTGAATAAAGAGAAACTCAAAGCAGCCGGGGTGGCGATGGAACAGATTCGCGGAAGATTCGGCGACGGATCGATCATGAAGCTGGGAGAATGGAAAAAAGTGTCTATGGATGTGATTCCGACAGGATGCTTATCTCTCGACATCGCTCTGGGAGTGGGCGGGATTCCGCGGGGCAGAGTCGTGGAAGTGTTTGGTCCGGAATCGTCAGGAAAAACTACCATGGCACTCCACATGGTCGCGGAAGTCCAGAAATTGGGAGGAATCGCGGCTTTCGTGGACGCTGAACATGCTCTGGATCCTGAATATGCTAGGAAAATCGGGGTCAATATCGATGATATGCTTGTGTCCCAGCCGGACAGTGGAGAACAGGCTCTCGAGATCGTGGAGACGCTTGTCAGGTCCAATGCCGTGGATGTGATCGTAGTGGACTCGGTGGCGGCGCTCACGCCCAAGGCCGAACTCGAAGGCGAGATGGGGGACCAGCATATGGGGCTGCAGGCACGTCTGATGAGCCAGGCACTTCGCAAGCTCACGGCCATTATCGGAAAGACGCAGACCGTGGTGATTTTCATCAATCAGATTCGCATGAAAATCGGGGTGTTCTTCGGCAATCCCGAGACCACGACCGGCGGCAATGCCCTCAAATTTTACAGTTCGGTTCGTATAGAGGTTAGGAGAGCTGCCCAGCTCAAGCTGGGGGACGTGATCATTGGTAATCGCACCAAGATCAAGGTGGTGAAAAATAAGGTGGCGCCTCCGTTCCGAGTCGCGGAATTCGATATCATCTTTAATGAAGGAGTTTCCAAGTCTGGCGATATTCTGGAGGCTGGGGCAATTTATAAGGTGGTGAATAAAGCGGGGAATACCTATTCTTATCGTGATCAAAAGCTCGGTGTGGGCAAGGAAAATGCCAAGAAAGCCCTGTCCGAAAATCTAACTCTCATGGAGACTATCCGCAAAGAGATTCTCGAGACTTTTTTGGCTGGAGGAAAAGGCGAGACGCCGGCGGAAGACGGGGAGGTTGAAACTCCACCCGAAAAGTCGCCGGAGGCCGAGGGGTAATGATATACTATAATTAAAGAATATGGAGGAAAATAATACACAATTTATTAGTTCTGGGCAGACAATCGTGGTTCCACAACCCACAATTGCTGATGTTCTAGACAAGATTGAATTGAGCCATGCGGAGACCTTGGTGGGTTTTGCTGTATTATTGGTTGGAATGGGGGTGGCGTGGGGGACTCTTAAAACTGAGGTGCGAGGTGTCAAAAGAAATCTGGAAAGAATGGAGAAGAATTTGGAAAGTTTGGATCATGGGATTGAGACAGGCGTCAAGGTGGACCTCAAAGATGTTCGGGAGAGGTTTATGATTGTTGAGGACCGTATGGATCAATTATGGAGAGAGCGATTCGCTCCCTCGCGGTCTCCTCGGCAGTTGAATGAACAGGGAGAGAAGATTCTGACCGAAAGTGGGATTAAAGAGTGGGTGGATGAACACAAAGACTCTCTTTTTGTAAAAATCCAAGAGAAAAAGCATACGAATCCGTACGATGCTGAAGTTTCGGTTTTATCTGCAGTACGCGAATTACCCGATTTATTTCCGGAGAAATTGGATTCTCTTAAAACCGGAGCTTTTCGAGTTGGAATGGATGTGGATTCTGTTTTGTTTGTGGGAGGCATTTATCTTCGCAATTTGATTTTTAAAGATTTGGGATTTGATTTGGCGGAATTGGATAAACACGATGAAAAGAACAGAAAACTGGGGTGAAAAAAATAGGGGCGCACCTGAGTGTGCGCTCCTATTTTTTTTGTTTTTTACCGACGAGCAAATGGCACGAGCGCCATGACTCTCGCCACTTTGACGGAGGAGGCGAGCTTTTTCTGATGTTTGGAACAGAGGCCGGAGCGGCGGGGGGGCATGATTTTGGCGTAGGAGGAGAGGAACCGGCGGATCACTGACATATCTTTGTAGTCGATCTCGCTGTAGCGGTTCACGCAAAAGAAACACGCTTTGGTTGTGGGCATGGCCCGATTGGTTTTATTATTATTCATCATCATAAATAAATAGTTTTTAGTGGGGACTTTGGAAGCAATGATTAAAAGGGAATATCTTCAAGCTTGATCTCTTCTTCTTTGATATCAACCGTTGGAATTGGCGCTCCGCCAACGGAGGGGGCAGATTCGGAAGATTTGGGGCCAGAAGAAGATGCGGGATTCGCCGAGCTCGTGGAATTTGAAGCGGAAGGCGTGAAAGACGCTTTCGGTACTTTCGGTGTGAAAGTACCTTCGCCGCCGGCCGTCCCTCCTCCGGCTCCACCCGGCGCACTGCCCAGCATGATCATGCTCTCGGCGATGATCTCGGTGCGGTAGCGGGTATTGCCCGTTTGGTCTTGCCAGGAACGCGTCTGAATACGGCCTTCGATATAGACTTGCGAACCTTTTTTGAGATATTGCGCGGCGATATCAGCGAGCTTTTTCCAAGTGACAATATTGTGATACTCCACTTTATCCTGTTTTTGACCCTGGGCATCGGTCCAGCGGAGGTTGGTTGCCACGGAAAATGTAGAGACATTGGATCCGCTGGTGAGCGACTTGGCTTCCGGATCCTTGGTCAGTCGGCCGATAATCATTGCTTTGTTAAGGTCCATATAATTAGGCTATTAGGCATTCCGCCTTCGCCCTTCGATAAAAACTCAGGGCTACGGCGAGATAAATAGGCTTATTAGCTTATTAGGATTAGAGTTTGAGGTCTTTGTCTTCCATGATGGCGCCGAGCTGGGTGTCGAGATCTTTGGATTTTGCTTTGACGGTCTTGGCTTTTTTGGGTTTGGCGACCGGAGTTTCGGTAGTGGTGGGGGCGATTACAGGAGTTAGAGAGGGAGCCTCGGCCGGAGTTGCAGCTGCAGTCGTAAAAGGAGCTGAAGTGACCTTAGCTGGGGTCATGGCTTCTTTTGGAGCTTGAGGAGGACGCTGGTGATGAGAAGGCTTATTGTCTCGTCGGGGCTTTTCTTTGCCGCCGGAGATGTCCTCGCGGGGGTCGACAGGCGCGAATTCGACCTGCATGCTGTTCTTGATAATGGCCATGTCCGTTTTGGTGCGGAAGGTGATGATGTGCCGGAGCACCTCGGTGGAGAGTTTGATTTTCTCATTGAGGACCGGAATCACCGCGGAGTCCGTGTCGAAATGTGTCAGGATATAATATCCATGAGTGAACCCTCGGATCGGGTAAGCGAGTTTTCGCTTTCCCATAGACTCTGAAAAAATAATTTTGGCAGGAGACTCGGCGATTTTTTTGTCCAGAGCCTCGAGGATGCCTTTGATTTCTGCTTCTGTATATTTGTTTGCGATAATATAGAGAAGCTCATAAGAGCTGGTCATATAGAAATAGATTGGGAGTGTTTTTATTCCCAACTAATCACCATTTCCCATAATGGGAGATGGCTAATTGCCAGGAGGCAATTAGATGGATGAATTAGTAAAATTTCGAGAATATCGCTATATTCTAGAAACGTCGATAATTTAACATAATAAATATAGGAATTCAAGGGGTTTTATGGGCCAATTGGTAGGGGCGCAGCGCGCTGCGCCCCTACCAATTGCCATATAAATCATTTCTATGAATCAAACACATCAATATTTCGCAGTATGGGGGAATAATCCGGCGCTATCAGCGGGGGAACTGGAATCGGTTTGCCGGGCGGGGGGCATTGGGATTTCTCTGGTGTCGTATTTGCCGTATGCTATGATTTTTGGAAGTGATCGTGAGCTGGATTTTTCTTTTTGGAAAAATTTGGGGGGGTGGATCAAGGCGGCGAGGAAGGTGGAGGTGAATCTCGAACCCGAGAAATTAGCGGAGTATTTGGATGGGAGAATCGAGGAGGGGAGAGTCACTTTTGGCATGAGTGTTTACGGTTTTTCTCAAAAAGAGCGCAGTGATTTGTATCGGGGAGCCCTGACAACCAAAAAAATATTGGTTGAGCGGGGGAGGTCATGCCGTTTGGTCTGGGACGATCACGGCGTCTTGTCGGCGGTGACGGTGGATAAAAATAATTTGCTAGATAAAGGAGTAGAGCTGGTTGCCTATAAAAGAGGGGGAGAGGTGGAGGTCTATGAAACGGTATTCGTGCAGGAATTCGAGGAGTTCTCGGAGCGCGATTATGGCCGGCCGTCGAGAGACCCTCGCAGCGGAATGCTTCCGCCGAAACTCGCCCGCATGATGATCAATCTCGCGGGGGTTCGCGCGTCGGATAATCCCTTTCTCGTGGATCCTTTTTGCGGATCGGGGACGGTCGCGACCGAGGCGCTGGATATGGGATACCGCCACCTAGGAGCGTGGGATATCTCGCCGAAATGCTGGTCGGACACACAGGCGAATGTAGCTTGGCAGTTGGGCCGGATGGGTCTGGACCGGAAGGATGTGGATTTTGTCGGCGGAGTCGCGGATGCCAAGACTCTGGGCGAGCAATTGGATCTGGAATCTGTGGACGCCTTTGTCTGGGAAGGCTATCTCGGCCCATCAGATAGGCGCATGAAGACTCTGGGGGAGGCGTCCAAAATCATGGGGGAAATGGATCGTCTATATCAAGATGTATTTTCTGTATTATCCAGAATTTTAAAAAAAGGCGGCGTCATCGTGGCCGCGCTTCCCGTATTTTATTTGGGGGAAGGGGAATACAAATGGCAGAATTTCGCTCAGAATCCGAGGGATTTTGTCATGATTGATATTAAGAAAATTGCCACGGGAGCGGGATTGGAATTGTCTGCTGAAAAAAATATTGAAAAACCACTAATGGGATCAATTCCAAAGAGAGGGACGATTTTGTATGGGAGAGCCGATCAGAAGGTGCTCCGGGAGATAGTGAGATTAGTTAAAAATTGAAAATTGCTTTTTTGGCGGGTTTTTGCTAGATTCTGATCGTGGATTGAGAATAACCATGGTTTTTTTGATAAAGGAGCTGGAGATGAAAAGAAAAAAGAGATGCTTTTCATGGACACTAAGTTGTATCCATGGGGAAATGACTGAAACTATAACATTGACTTTTTTGGGGTGTTTGGAGTGGAGGATGAATGACCGATTAGCTTTCCGGCCTATCGCTATAGGGGATACTCTATGGCCAAAGGATCAAGTATCGGTGGCGAGATTCGATTGTGAAATAAGCGAAGTCGACTATTTCCGTCAGCAGATAGGATATTTTTTGGCTGGTCGGGCACGATCGGGATTCCAAATACAGGATTTTAGCGATCTTGTGGCCTATGCTCAAGCTGTTTTTGATGAGTGTCAAAATAGTTATTCCACCTTTTGCATTGATGAGGTGGTACAGCGATATAGCTTAAGGACCGTAGATTGGGAGACGAAAAAAGCGGTTTCAAATAGGAAGTGCTCTAAATCTATTTCTTTGGCTGAGTGTTTAAAAAAAATAGATTCTGAACTGGAGCAGAGAAAAGCTCACGCTCAAAAAATGCGCGATACTTGTTTAAAAGACATGCTGATCGTTTCACATATTGTTTTTGAGGATTCGGGAACGCGTCTGTCTTTGAAACTTTCGGACGGGAGAGAGAAAAATCTGGATTTGTATTTGGAAGACTCGCTATCGGTAGAAAGATTTGAATTTGTTCGTTCGGAATTAAGAAAACAAGGATTTAGGGTCTCCAGTTTATCGATTGGGGAACTGCAAAAAATATGCGTGTAGAAAATGTTTTCTGTACGTAAAAAAAAAGCCATTGAAGGTAGTTCAATGGCTTTTATTAATTTTCGTCTTGTAATGATTGAATAATCGCGCTTTGTTCTGTATATTTGAAAGAGATTTCGTGTTTCTCAGAAATTTTGTAGGAGGACAAAACATGAGATATTTAATCGTAATGCTTTGTTCTTTTCAGTATCTTATTTTTGCTGAAGATATCCACTTTTTGGGCGTATCGATTGAGAAATATGCCTGTCCGCTGATTCAATCTTTGCCGGGATTCCATAAAGACGTGGATAAAATTGTGGGGATTTTGGAAAAGCAGAATCCAGAGATAAAAGTGACGATTCTCAAAGACGAGAAGGCTACGGGCCTCATGATTATCGCGGCGCTAGAATCCGTTTTATCCTCTGCAGCTCCGGAATCCACGGTGATCATTTTTTTCAATATGCACGGTTATTGGACCGGATCTCCGAATGCGGGGAGTCATTATTTAATTCCCTATGATATGGAGCCGTTTTTTTGGAAGGAGAGCTCCGTGCCTTTTGATAGAGTAGTAGAATGTCTCTTTAAGCACGGCGCGAATAAGCGGATTTTGCTTTTTATGCAAACCTGTTTTAGCGGGCAAATGGTCTTAGATATAAAGGAAAGAAACAGAAAAGCGAAGCATTTAGGCCCCTTAGCTTTGAACCAGTCGGAGGATCCGAGCTTGAAAATCGGTGTATTTACCTCTTCTTGTTTCGATGAAGTTTCTTGGGCTATTGTCAATATCGGCGGGCTTTTTGGGATATTCGTGTCTCGGGCTCTCTCGGGCGCGGCGGATGTGGATCAAAATTCCAAGGTGGACCTGGGAGAGATCGCCGCTTTTGTCGAAAGGAACTGCGAGTTTTTTTCTCTACGATTTCAAAATACGTCTTGTTATTTTTCGGAAAGCCTGGATAATTATTGCTTGTCCCGATATGAGATAGAAGAGAATACTTTTGTCAATGAAGGATCTTTGCAAAGTTTGCGTACGATGTTTACGAAAATTAGAGAACTTTTGAGATAAAATCATTTGGAGTTGCTCATGAATATTTGTAAAAAAATTATTTTTTTGAAAAAAACGACCCTATTTGTAACTAAAAATATGAATAGGGTTTCGAATTTTAGGAGGAGTTTGGGGAAAATAAAAATCACCAGAGCACGTTGAGTTTTCTGATGATTTTCCGAAATTAGCGGGGCTTATGCGGTTTTAAGATTCCATGTCGCGGAGGCTGGATGTCCCTCTTTCCTGACGTTCATTAGCAGTGAGGTTGGATCCTTGGTCCGGTCGAAGTAGGGAACCAGCAATTCAAATGTGCCAATGGGGATATCGGTCCTGAGCAGGTCTCCACTAGGAGAAAAAGATAGAATTGGAATTGTGCGTTTTACTGCTGGATTCGCTGGGTTTAAGAGTTGAGTCCTCAAACCGAAATCCGCAGGCGATTGCATGATTTCTATCATTTTTCCTTGTATCATTTTTGGAAGCAGGTTGATCTGTAGGTAGTTACCAGAGTCTAGTAACTCCTTTATTGTACAAAGAGAAGCTTTTATATCGGGTTCTTTGCTATCGGCTTTGAATAGCTTTTCTACAGATTTCTCTAAGATGTGAACCCTTTCGCTTTGTTTTTCAAAGTTATCAACCATTTCGAGCTGTTCCTGCTTTGCTTCTAGATCGTAGACGAATTTCAAAATGGGGCAAGCGCTTTCCATTATGATTCGAAATCCCACTTTGAAAACCTGACAGATAGTCAGCTTTTTGCTTTCAGCCATTATGTTTCTCCTGAAATTTTTTTAGAAAAAAAAGGACAGTTCGTACCGAACCGAAAGTCACTGGAGTAATTCTTAGCATTTTCTATTTAGAATGTCAAATTTTGATTTTACACCCCCACCTTAAAGTCACAAATATCCCCGTCGGCCATGACGTAATCTTTGCCTTCGACGCGGAGTTTGCCTTGGTCGCGGGCGCCGGATTCGCCGCCGCATGAGACAAAATCGTCGTAGGAGATCACTTCCGCGCGGATGAAGCTTTTTTCGAAGTCGGTGTGAATCACTCCCGCAGCTTGGGGCGCTTTGGTGCCTTTTCGGACGGTCCAGGCCCGGGTCTCATCGGCGCCGGTGGTGAGGAAGGTGAGGAGTTCGAGGATCGAATAGGCTTTTTGGATGAAGCGGTCGAGGCCGCGTTCGGTCATGCCAAGTTCTTTGAGGTATTCTTTCTGTTCTTCGGGGGAGAGGGCCTGCAGTTCGAATTCGAGTTTGACATTGATGCGGCAAATGTCTTCGGGTCGGATATTTGGAAGATCTATTGAGGTATTTTGAGTTGATTCGTCCACATTTAAGAGAACCATCATGGGTTTGGCCGTGAAGAGATTGAGTTGTTTCGCGAAAGGGCGGAGGTCGTCGATCACGGGAACGGATGAGGCGAAGCGTCCGGAGTCGAGGGCCGCTTTGATGCTCTCGAGCAGTTTCATCTCAGCTTCCGCTTCTTTGGAAAGGCCGGACCGCGAGCTTTTTTTGGAGGAGTCGAGTTTTTTGGTGACCGTGTCGAGGTCGGCCATGATCAGTTCGAGATCAATGATCTCTTTGTCTTCTTTCGGGTTCACTCGGTTGGAGACGTGGATGACATTCGGATCATTGAAAATACGCACGACCTGGCAGATCGCGTCCACTTCGCGGATATTGGCGAGGAATTTGTTTCCCAGTCCTTCGCCTTTATGTGCGTCTTTGACGATGCCGGCGATGTCGGTGAATTCGACCATGGTCGGGATGATCTTGGCCGAAGCGGACATTTTGGCGAGCACATCGAGGCGGGCGTCCGGCACTTTGACGCATCCCACATTGGGGTCAATCGTGCAAAACGGATAATTTTCCGCGGGCACGCAGTTTTGGGTGAGGAGATTGAAAAGCGATGATTTGCCGACATTAGGCAGGCCGACGATGCCGATGGAGAGGGACATAGAGACAATTACGAATGAAGAATTATTTATCACGCCATAGCCCACTTTAGGGCGACGGCGGAAGAATGGAGCAACAAATCCCTCCCCAACCCTCCCTTTGACAAGGGAGGGCGCTGTTTCCCCCTTGTCAAAGGGGGATTAAGGGGGATTTGTTGCTAGAAAATCCCATATTATGAGCTATTTTTAGCATAAAGAGGGGGAAAAGGCGAGGATGCTTGATTTTTTACGAGAAATAGAATATAGTTTTTGTATATATAAAAAATATATACTTATGACTGCTCAAATTGTTTTCAAAACAGATAAAAAAGTTAAAGAACTCACTCAGCGTAAGATCCGTCAAGAGGGCACCACGTTGACGGCATTTTTCAATCAATGCATGAAGGATTATATGGCCGGTAAAATTAAAACCGGGCTTATTTATTCTGAGCCAGAAATTGAGATTATGAAGGTTACTCCATTTATTCAAGTTAAGATGGATAGAATCGCTCGATTATGAGCAGATTCCGTTTTAATGAATAATATTAAAATGGCTGATATTGGCTGCTTTTGTTCGATTGGTGTTTGACTTTAATTCTGTTTACTGGTATCATTTAAAAGTTCGTCCTCCAAAAAGGGCGATTTGTGTTCTTTTGATGGTTTACATTCCTATTCTTTTCGGAGGATCGGTTATGGTAGCTGTTAAGAACGTGAGCGAACAAGCGCTTTTGGGTGAGAAAACAAAGGCGCGTTTTTACCAAGCGTCAGAAGAGATCAAGTCATGGGACTTGAATGACGTCGGGGTTTCTCAGTTTTGTGAGATGCTCTCGGCGCATTGCGAGAAATTTCTTTCCACTTTTCCTAGACATACTCGATTGGAAAGAGCGGTCGCCTTAGTGGCTGAGACAGAAATGGAGAAATTCGTCGATTTTATGTTCTCTCTGGACGCCACTCAAGGCTACAGATTTGCTTTCGACGAAATTAAACACTGGGGAGCCTCGTTGGTTTCCCGAGATCTGGATATCGACGGACAGATTCCAGTCGAGATCCCTTTCGAACAATTGAAAGATTTGGGAATTCTGGAACAGCGAAATGGTCAGTGGGCGATAGTGAAGAATTTAAATATTTATCTACCCGCAGTTCCAGAATTAGGATTGCCTGAATTTCATCGGACGATTGCTGTGGATATGGGAGAACAGGAAATCTCTATTTATATGGGGTCGATTGATCTGGTTTCCTATAAAGGCGGGATAGCCAGAGCCATATTTAAGATGTGGGATATTCTGGCTGGCGTTTGTTCGGGAGCTTATCAGACCCAAGAAGGCCGTAAGTGGCTGGAGGGGGAATGCGATCGGCTGCTTGCAGAATTCCCTCCCTCGGACCGCGATGCCGTGGTAGGCATTGAGGATCAAACTACTATTGCTAAAATCGCCAAGGTTATGGGCGTTGAACCGGTAGATTTGGAGGTCAATCCAGGCCTTTGGTCGGATGAAACCGGAGTTGCCGAGTTTTTGGCAGGTCGGGATCTGACGAATAACAAAGTTATTCTAGATTTACATCGCCAGGTGTTGATCTTCGGTGCCGATGCCATGATTCCCTGCTTGGTTGGCAATATCATCCGCAACATGGAAGGGGTAGACTTATTTGGCCCCTACTCATACAGGTTTTCCGATTCCGACAAGATTTATGTGGCGGGGAAAGCGATGGCCCGAATGATCAGTCAGTTGATCGGGACCTTGGAGCTGATTCTCAATTCCGAGGGCTGGGTGACATTGGCCCATATTGCGAAGGCGAAGAGAATCATACTTCAGGAGAAGGAAGTGGTCGGACAACTGGGGCTCAGCTGGCTGGTATTGGTGAGAAAGTTCATGAAGAAGCCCAATGCCGCCGAATGTGTGGCTCAGCTCTTCTCGATTGCCTCGCTGTTGGAGCAAACCAATTTTGAGTTCGATGGGGAAGTTGTCATTGCTAAAGATCCTCTCGAGTGGATCAATTGTTTGCTTCAAACCTATCCTTTTTTCAATTTTAGAAGCCAGCAGACAAATCAAGATCTCGTTTGCTGGGTGATTGAGAAAGTGTTTAAAGCAATAAGACGCAATATTATTGCTGAGTTCAATTTGTACCCCGACGAACGCCCCATTGACAGTGTCCCCGGCATTCGCGTGATCGAGGTCGATGCGAAAGCTGTTTTGGGGTTTATGCTCACTTCTCGTGCCGAAGAATTGGAGAGTCGGCTGAGTGAGTTAGCGGGGAAAAAATAAGACATGTTCTTTTGTCGCAAAGGATAAGACCCAGAGAAAAATCTCTCGGGTCTTTTGTTTTGCCGTTTTGATTTGACTTCACCCGTTGAATTTATAGCCAACTATGGCTAATCTTGAATGAAGAATGATGCATTTTTTGTTTTTTATCAATAATAAGGAGTCTTCATCGTGTCTCGAGATACAGTCTTTTTTTATTTCGGGGTGATTCATGCCCTAGAACCACGGGTCCATCTGTATTGCGATGAATCATGGGTGAAGTGGGTGGAGATTGAGCCGGAGTCCAAACGCAATCCGCTTCAGCCAGGCATGCAGATCCGGGAGTTTCGGCATAATGGACAAGGTGTTTCCCTTTGGTTTGTGGATGATAGAGAGCCTGATGGGTGGATCGATATTTATGTGCCGGATTCATGGTTTGGGAAAAGTTGGGATCCTTTATTTTTTTTCCGAACCAGGCCCGAGCCCCTTTTGCTCGATATTCTGGCTTTGTTTATTGGATGTGATCCCAAAATTATTGAAATTTCGTGGCGATTGTGGAATCCGTTGGCTCCCTGAGCCTCTCATTAGTTGGAACATGAAAAAAATTAAAAAAAATATCTGAATTTAAAAGGGTTCAGATTTTTTCATTTAGAAATGATTTGATTTTTTTTCCATTTTTGCTATTCTGTTAAACACGTTCTTCTTCTCCTGTCCCCATCTTGGGATGAACAAAAGTCTACCAACCTTTTGGGAGAAAACAATCTCTTGAAAATAGCCTAAACAACAAATCCCCCTTGGTCCCCCTTTGACAAGGGGGAGACAGCTCCCTCCCTTGTCAAAGGGAGGGTTGGGGAGGGATTTATTGCTGGAGCATTCAGATGTTTTTGATAATTGGTTAATTGAAAATAATTTAAATGAAATTATAAGGATTATGGCTAAAATTCAAATCACATCAAAAAAGGATGATAGTTTGTAGTTAATTTTTAATTATTAATTTTGAATTTTTAATTTGTTGTTTTATGAATGATCTATTTTCCATGCGCCACACCTTGGCGCACATCATGATGCAGGCGCTTCGCCGAATTTGGCCGGACGCACAGCCGGGGGTGGGGCCGGCCATTGAGAATGGCTGGTACCATGATTTTTCATGTTCTCACAAGATCACAGAAGCGGATTTTCAGAAGATCGAAGAGGAGATGAGAAAAATTATCAAAGAGAATCTAGAGATGAAAAAAGAGATGCTCGCGGTGGATGCGGGCATTGAGAAACTCAAGTCTCTAAAATATCAGTACACGGCTGAATTAGCCCAGGATCTCAAGAATTCTGGGGAGAAAGAAATTTCTTTTTACGCGCAGGGCGAGTTCATCAATATGTGCAAAGGGCCTCATATTGAGGCGACCGGAAAAGCGGGGGCTTTTGTGCTCTCGAAAGTCGCGGGATCTTATTGGAAAGGGGATGCGTCAAAAGACGTGATGCAGCGCATTTATGGCTATGCATTTGCGACGCAAAAAGAATTGGACGAGTATCTGGCCATGATGGAGGAAGCCAAAAAGCGCGATCACCGCAAGCTTGGCGTGGAGCTGGATTTGTTCACGTTTTCTGATTTGGTCGGCGCGGGACTCCCGCTCTGGACTCCGAAAGGGACCATTATGCGCGGCCTATTGGATGATTATGTCTGGAGCCTCCGCAAGAAAGCGGGGTATCAGAAAGTGGAAATCCCGCATATCACCCGCCGCGATCTGTATGACTGTTCGGGACATTGGGAAAAATACAAAGATGATCTCTTCAAAATTCAGTCCCGAGATGAGCGTCAATACGCGCTCAAGCCCATGAACTGTCCGCACCACACCCAGATTTATAAGCATCTGCCTCGTTCATACCGAGAGCTTCCTCAGCGCTACTCCAATACGACCATGGTGTACCGGGACGAGCAGAGCGGGGAATTGTCGGGGCTCTCGCGCGTACTGGCCATCACTCAGGACGATGCTCACGTGTTTTGCCGCAAGGATCAGGTCAAAGACGAAATGCGCCGGATCTGGGGAATAGTGGACGCTTTCTACGGCACCTTCGGATTTTCGAAACTCCGAGTGCGACTCTCGCTCCATGACCCGAAGGCCAAGGAGAAGTATTTGGGTTCTCCGGAGATTTGGGCTCAGGCTGAGAGCGAACTGCGTGATTTGGCCAAGGAGAAAAAAGCGGATTATTTCGAGGCTCCGGGCGAGGCCGCTTTTTACGGCCCGAAGGTGGATTTCATGGCCAAGGATTCCATTGGCCGCGAGTGGCAGCTGGCCACCATGCAGCTCGACATGAACATGCCCGAGCGCTTCGATCTTTCCTGCATGAGTGAGGAAGGAAAATCCGAGCGCATCGTGATGATTCACTGCGCGATCATGGGTTCGATCGAGCGGTTCCTTTCCGTGATCATCGAGCATTTCGCCGGCGTATTTCCTGTCTGGATTTGTCCCGTGCAGGTGAAAATCCTGACCATCGGGGAGAGTGTGGCGGAATATGCTAAGGATTTGGCAGATAAACTAGATGTCTCAGGCATTCGTTGTGAATGCGATTATGCCTCCGACATGATCGGCAAAAAAATCAAAAAGTCCCTAGACGAAAAAGTCCCGTATATGCTCGTGGTCGGCGAGAAAGAAAAA
>VMEV01000018.1 GCA_007375725.1 Parcubacteria group bacterium Greene0416_36 | reverse complement strand
TGAGAGAAAAATTTTTGCAAAAGAAAGGATAAAAGAAACATATCAAAACCTTGCTTTTAAACGGCAGGTTTTTTTTTTGCTTTCTCCAGCCCTTGGTATCAACCCCTACCATTTTTTTGACATCTTTATTTATAAATCGAATGATCTCCCACATCGATAAATAAAACTTGGTCTTCTTCCAAAAATTCAAATACAATTCTATGTTTATAGGTGATCGAAAATGACCAGCAATTTTTGAATCTTCCCTTTAATTTATGGCATTTCAGGCGTGTATTAAAACAGTCTTCTTGGAATATTTTTTCTCGCTCGGATATCTGCGGGATTAGTTCGGGTGATAAATTTTTCAGTGATTTTAAGAATTTGGAAGAATATTGAATTTTTGTGACAGGATTCACATTATTGTCTCATCAAGGACGCTAACCCTCCTTTTCCAAGGGTTTTGATGGTTCCATTTTTGAGTTCACGATGAGCGATATCGATGGATCCTTCCAGATCTGCTTCTTCCAAAAGATTTCTGACAGCATAACGAATCAGCTCGCTTCGAGTCATTTGTTTGGCTTTTGCGAGTTTATTAGTTTTATTAGCTAGGACACTTGGCATAGATACGGTGAATAATGTGGATGTTCTCATATGTATTACAATTTAATACTTGTTAACATATGATAACATGTGAAATTCGATGAGTCAATGTTGTTCTATGATATAATAAAAAGAATTTATGAACCTCATACAAAAACAAAACCCAAAAAAAATGATCGGCCTTATTTTTCTTTTCAGTTTTACCTTGGCGATTTCTACGGCACTCTTGGCTTATGTCCAGTCTTCATTTTTGGCCGGAAAGATCAATGCCACTTGGGTGGGGGGGCTGTTCACCTTGTCTTATCTGGTTTCTTTTTTGGGAATCAATTATTACTCCCGCATCATTTCAAAGTTTGGTCATTATCGAGTCTTTTTGACCGTGCTGGTCTCCAATGCTCTGTCTTTGTTTTTATTGCCTCGGCTGGAAGATACCTTGGCTATCGCTTCATTTTTCGTATTGTCGATTGTGTCCTTGTCTCTGTATTGGCTCAGCCTCGATATTTTTTTGCAAGGGTACACGACTCGGGAGTCCGCGGGGAAAATCCGCGGAGCCAATTTGACCCTTATGAATCTGGGATGGCTGGTGAGTCCCGCGCTTTCGGGGTATTTGATCGAGACTCGCGGCTTCCAATCTGTATTCACGATTTCCAGTCTGCTCCTCCTGCCGGTACTGATTTTATCCGCTTATTTTTTCCAAGAGACTAAAGGATCTGTGAAGTCTCGCGCGATTCCGGAGCCATTCTCCGTGATCCAGAAAATTATCGCCAAACCCTCTCTGCGTTCTATTTTTTCGATTGCGTTTCTCCTGCAGTTTTTTTATTCCTGGATGGTGATTTATACCCCGATTTATCTGCGAACTCTCGGATTTAGTTTTGCTGATATCGGCATTTTATTCACCATCATGCTCGTGCCATTTGTATTATTCCAATTTCCAGCGGGGTATCTGGCCGATAAGTATTTCGGAGAGACGGAGATGCTGTCAATGGCCCTCGTAATCATGGGATTTGCCACGGCCTCGCTTTTTTTTGTAAATTCATTTTGGGTTTTGGCCATAGTGCTCTTTTTCACCCGCGTAGGAGCTTCGATTGTGGAGAGTCTTCGCGACTCGTATTTCTATAAACAAATTCGTCCCTCGGATATTTATCTGATCAATTTATTTCGCGATACCGGCCCTCTGGCCTATATCGCCGCGCCGGCCTTGGCCAGTTTTCTTTTATTTTTTCTCCCGATGGAGTATCTTTTTGTGATTTTGGGGATCATCATGCTTTCGGGTCTGTATTTTACGATGACCATGCCGGATACGAAATAGCAACAAATCCCTCCCCAGCCCTCCCTTTGACAAGGGAGGGGGTTCCAGCCTCTTCCCCCTTGTCAAAGGGGGACCGAGGGGGATTTGTTGTTTTTATCTGAATATGCAATTCAAACAACTTCATTTTGAATCATTATTTTTAGGCGCCATCACCCTCGCTCTTGTTTTTTATTTTTCCAGCTCCGTTTTTGCTAAAGACCCCATCGTTTTTGCCTCTAGCGGGACGGTTCCATTACTCCGTGAAGAGGAATTTTTCGAGGATCAGAATAAGGTGTTTCCGGAGACGGATTTTGCGGATGAGATGAAATTTATGTTTTTGCCTTATTCTCAAATGGAAGGGAATTCGGTCTTGAGGTTTTTAGACCGCGAATATAGGGATTTGCTGACGGTGGGCCACTTGGGTGACACGGCTTTATTTAGATTCCGTGTGAATCTCTATCGCGATCGTCTGTCAAAAATTTCTTTTTCGGAAGACGAGGCTTTTCATCTGGAGTTATGGACTCGCGGCCTTCGAGATCTGTTTTTGATTCGTTTTTATTTGGCCCGAAATAATATTGGGAGCGATGATTTGATCTATCGTGAAATATTAGAAATTTGGGACGCGGCTTTGCCTCCTCTGTCGGATATTATTATTTCAGGTGATTCGGAGCGGATTATCCGGGACTCACACGGCTCTTTTTTGGCTCCTTTGGGGTTTTCGATAGTCCTCTCGGATTTACTTAGCGTTTCTGAGGAATCCGGCAAATATGATTTTGTCGAGTATTTATTTCTGGATGATTTGGCCCGTAAATTTGAGGGCGGAGAAATAACTGAATCTTTGGCCGGATCCGTGCGGGATTATCTGGCCCAGTGGAAAGCGTCCAGCTGGAATATTTATTTTCTGGATCGCTATATCGGTTTTTTGGGCTCTAGCCGTTTTGGTCTTTTGGGGCGAATACTTGAGGAATCTGCAGATGATCCGCAATTCAAAATTTTATTGGATTATTTGACTAAAAAAACAGATTGGCGATTATTGAATGATCTTTCTTCGTATTTGCCCACAAAACAGGCTTTGGCTGTTATGGAAATTAAAAATAATGATCTCGAACGTTTGGCCGTGGATTTGTCTCTGGGGATGGTGGAATCGTGGCTGGATTATACGAAGGATCAAGGACAAATTCCGCCGGGCGCCGAGTGGGACTGGAGTTGGGGATCTCTATTTATTATTGGGATTTTGGAGGGAACGAAAGAGTTTGTGGCGGAGAAAAAAGACCGCGCCTCTATCGATTCTCTCTCCGCGGGGATCTGGAGAATGTGGGGCAAGAGTTGGTCAAAAACAAAAGCCGCAGACCGAAGCGCTATTTTGAATCGTCAAATCATTGGAGATCCTGGGGAGATTCGGATTTTGTTCGATCTGCCCGCAAAAAGCCGTCTGGAATATCCAGATATGTGGAATGCCTCGGTACGCGCCGCGTCGAGATTCGTCATCGATAATATCGAAAAAATAGATCATCTGGATTTGCTCCGGGCTTATGAGCAGAAGATTTTTACCGATAAGCGGGTACTCGATCAACTATTGTCGGTTGATTCGAAACTGGCCAAGAAAATCGAAGACCGGAAGATTGCTCTGGATCCGGAGTTATCCGCAAAGCTCGAACAAATTAAGGAGGATGATAAGGCGGAGAGGGCGAGAGTTTTGGAAATTTTGCGGGATAAGGCGAGGATATTGCAACAAACCCCTCCTCCCACTTCGCTCTAAGACGAGCTACGCGGGACAGGCCAGCCCTCCCCTTTGCGCCATAAGCGCATCCGCCTATGGCGGAAACAAGGGAGGGGGTAACAGCCCTATAAAAAAAACCAGTAAGTTCTGGTTTTATTTGCACTATTTTGTGCGGATTGTGAATTGTTTTGTTCGGCCGTCGAATAGGAGGACTCCGGGCAGCGACAAAGGTTCAAATCGGACGTACAGGAAAAAAAGATCTTGGCTGATATCGCTGTCCATATCCTCGAATCCTTCGATTGGCGGGCCAATATATTCGACATATTCCCACATATCAAGCTCGGGGTGGAAGAATATGACGCCTTTGAATTGATTTTCCCCTTGGTGAACCCCATAATATTTTGGGGGATAATTATCGAATTCCCATTCGATGGTGTATGCGAAAGGGAGAATATATCCCGCGCGGAGTTCTCCTTTTTGATAATAATCAATTTCATTGTTGAATATGATCATGATTTTTCCTGCAGTGGATACAATATCATATAATATTCGTTTCGTGTGCGGGTATTCTAGGAAAAGTTTTCCGCTTGGCAATATCAAGGTGTGGTAGATTTGTTGGGGATCGGTTCCCAGATCCGCTTCGGTGTCATTGATGCTAGTGGCGAATTTTCCAGGGGACTCGATATAAATGAATTCGCCTTCCGCGGTCGAATATTTTTTTATCGAAATTTTCCGTTTTGCCGGCTCGATAATCTCTTCGTGGACAGGTTTTCGGCATTCACCTTCATTCAGTAATTCATCTAGAATTTTTTCGGATTCTTCCTGCGGGGGCCATACTTTTTCGTTTTCTTGGCAGAAAAGGATGGGTAGACAGATCAGGATATGAAATAAAAAATATTTCATGGGATACTCCTCGTTCGTTGGGTTTAGTGATATTTTGTAAAGATCAATGTTGCATCATCATGTCAGATTAGCGGAATTATGGGGCGGGGTCAATAGCGTGATTGTTTTAGGGGGTA
This sequence comes from Parcubacteria group bacterium Greene0416_36, assembly GCA_007375725.1. Lineage (GTDB taxonomy): Bacteria > Patescibacteriota > Patescibacteriia > VMEV01 > VMEV01 > VMEV01. The sequence goes on along the minus strand of VMEV01000018.1, from coordinate 13,378 downwards.
CTCTTGTTAAGAGTCTCAAAATCGTGTTAAATTAGGCCATAATGCTCAAAATTATGGAAACGAAAAAATATCATATTTTGACCCTGGGGTGTCAGATGAATAAGTCTGACAGCGAGCGGGTGGATTCGGTTTTATCTGGTTTGGGCTGGACATCCGTGGATACGGAAGACGAAGCAGCTCTCGTCGTCGTGAATTCCTGCGCGGTGCGGCAGAGCGCCATGGACCGGATTTTCGGGCGTTTCAAAATTTGGAATAAGCGCCGGGCCAAAGGGGAGTTGAAAGTCCTGCTCACTGGATGCGTGCTTGACCAAGACAAAAAAAGAATGATGCCTCATGTGGACTGGTTTTTGCCGATCAAGGATCTCTCGACCCTGCCCGCTCTTTTGGGTTATCCGGAATTGGATTTGGGTGAATATTTTGAAGTCAAACCGAATTATAATAATACTTTTAGCGCGTTTGTGCCGATCATGACCGGATGCGATAAATTTTGCACTTTCTGCGCGGTTCCGTATACACGAGGCCGCGAGATTTCGCGTCCTTATACTCAGATTTTGAAAGAGATTGAGCAATTGGTGAGAAATGGATGTAGAGAAATAACGCTTTTGGGGCAAAATGTGAACAGTTATGTGGGGGCACCGGATCGAACCGTTTCGGATCGGGAGGTGCGGGGGGTGGGGAAGATTATAATGAATTTGAGGAGGAGGGTGGCGGGGCATGGTGGTGAAGGGCAGGCACATAGGCCTGCCCCTACCCCCGTGGCATTACAGGGTACCATTGATTTCCCTCAATTACTGCAGAAAATCGCGGATATTCCGGGGGATTTTTGGATACGGTTTCTGACGAGTCATCCGTATGATATGAGTGATGAATTGGTGGAGGTGATGGCGGGGAATCCGAAGATTTGCAAACAATTGAATCTGCCGGTGCAATCGGGAGATGATGAAATTCTTAAAAAGATGAATCGTCACTACACGGTCGAATATTATCTCGAACGTGTTCGGAAAATTCGGGAGAGACTGCCGAATATTGCGCTTTCAACGGATATTATTGTCGGGTTTTGCGGGGAGAGCGACCGTGCTTTTGGAAAGACCGCTGAAGTTTTTAGAGCGGCTAATTATGACATGGCATTTCTCTCGGAATATTCGACGCGTCCCGGAACCGCGGCCGCGAAATTGTTTGCCGATGATGTGTCTGGTGAGGTGAAAACGAAACGCAAAGAAGAACTCAATGAGATTCTCAAATCTCAAGCTTTTTCATATAATCAGCGCTTCATGGGCCGAACGATTCGTGTCCTGGTAGATAAATCGGAGCAAAAGGGCGAATTATTCCTCAATTCCGGCCGAAATGAAGAGGCCAAGCCTATTCAATTTTTAGCAGGGCGAGACTATACGGGGCAGTTCGTCGATGTGGAAGTTACGAAGACCGGGGCGTGGAATTTGGAGGGAATTTTATCGAAGTTCGATTAAAGTCTCGGCCAGATGATATTTTGCTTCTTCTTTTGAGATATTTTCACGATCCCTTTTATAAAAAAGTGTGATCGGAATGATTTGATCATTGTCGCATAAAAATAAAGCAATCACTCGGAATGATTTATTTTTGCCTCTCGGGATATCCGAGGTTCGAATTCTGATTTTATATAAATTTTGCCCTAAATGAGGATGTTGGGCAATGTTCAAATTTTCTAATATTTCAATGAGAGATGCCTTAAGATTGGGGAATTTTTTATTGAGAGATTTTGCCTGTTTTTTGAAATAGCGAGTGATAATGACCGAGGGCATATTTTTTATAGATCTTTGAGTTGCTCTCGGACAGACGGGATTTTTCTTTTATTGAATTTTATTTTGGTTTGTTTTTTAATGGATTGAATCAGATAGCTTAACTCCGGATCGGAATTCCACTCATTGCTTTGCTGATCTAAAAAAGAAATAGCCGCAAAACGAAAAAACTCGGCTTTGCTTGAAAAGCCTTTTTGTTCGATTGTTTGTGTGATTTTTTTTTCAAGAACTGTTGGAATTGCGAAATTTATAATAGGCATATATATCGCATATTGATTATATGTTGAATATATACTATATTAGTAAAAATCGCAATAGGAATTTTTTTGAGAATAAATACATGCTGATTTATAAAAGCCAATTGGAATGGAAGGGGGAGAACTATTTGCAGGAACTTCATGACGATGAAGATTTTTCTGTTTTAGAGCCTGTCAAACAGGTATCGGGAATCTGTTTTACGGATGCGGATCATATTGTTCTCTACAAAAATAAAGGAGGTTATTATGGGATTCCAGGGGGCGGGCCGGAGGCGGGGGAGACCTTTCAAGCGACACTTCGCCGCGAATTATTTGAAGAAGCGGCTTTGGAGGTGGTTCGATTTGGGCCGGCGGGATATATGAAAGTTTCGAGTGAATCGGATCCTGAGAAAATTCAATATCAGCTCCGATATTGGGCGGAGGTGAAACTCTTGGATTGTCCGATCAATGATCCTTGCCAGGCATCCCTTGGTAGAGAGATTTTTCACTGGGAAGAGGCGATTAAGAATTTGTGGAACGGCAAAGACGGGGACAGGATTGTGCGACTGGCAAGGGAGAAATATTTGAAATATAGTCGTAAAAATGATTAAATAAAGTCAAATAATCAATTTATGTATTCTTTTTTAAATATTCAATTGAATAATCAAATTTGGAAAGAGGGGGATATGTATGTGGCATATGTCCCTTTGTTGGATGTGTCTTCCTGTGGGAGAACTTCTGCTGAGGCTCAGAAAAATATTGCCGAAGCGGTTGAATTGTTTTTGGAAGAAGCTCGATCTATGGGGACTTTGGAGCAAATTTTGCAAGAATCTGGTTTTATTCCTGGAAAAAACAAAGGTTGGAAATCTCCCCGGATTCTGAATCGCAAGCTGGAATTGTCTGTATAGATATGCCAAAAATGAATCCCGTTCATTATCGATTATTGATTGGGATTTTTGAAAAAGTTGGATTCATTTATAGTCGGACAAAAGGGGATCATATGATTTTTGTGAAACCTGGAATTATTAGGGCTTTGGTTATTCCAATGTATGAAAATGTTCCTGTTTTTATCATTCAGAATTTACTTCGAACTTCGGGGATGACAAGAGAGGAATACTTTCGTTTATTGGGAAGGAGTTAGTTGCTGAAATAATATTTTTTAGCTGAAGGAAAGGGCGCATGAAAAAGATTGTATTGATTGTGGCTATTTTTATTCTCTCGTTTTTATTGATGATTTTCTTTCTTTAATTTGGCTATAACCGCTCGTTTAAATATGGCGAGCGTTTTTAAATTGATTTTTATTGGATTTTAGCTTATGTTGGTAGGTAAATTTATGTCGAGCTTACCCAAAATCATCGTCATTTGCGGACCCACAGCTTCGGGGAAAACGAAGATGTCTTTGGAATTGGCGAAAAAATTTGGCGGTGAGATTGTGAGCGCGGATTCCAGGCAGATTTATAGAGGGATGGATGTGGGAACAGCAAAATTAAAAATTAATAATGAAGAATTAAGAATGAAGAATGAAGCAACTCAACATCTTGTTGACATTGTGGATCAGGACGAGAGTTATAGCGTTGCAGAGTATCAGAGGGACGCGGATAGGGTTATTGCGGAGATTTTGGGGAGGGGGAAGGTGCCGTTTTTGGTGGGGGGGACGGGATTGTATATAGATGCGGTGGTGGAGAGGCCGAATCAATTAAAAATTAAAAATGAAAAATTAAAAATGAACAACAAGCAACAAAGAGAGGAGATTCTGGGGGAGATTCGGGAGAAAGGGGCGGAGATGATTTATAAAGAGTTGTGTGAAAAATGTCCGAGCTTGGCGAAGGATTTGGATTGGAGAAATCCGAGGAGGCTGGTGAGGGCGGTGGAGATTTGCAAGGAATTTGGGGATGTGGAGAGGGGGAAGGGGGAGCGGATTTATGAGGTGTTGAAGCTGGGCGTCGAGGTGGATCGTCTTGAGCTGTATCGTCGCATTGACGCGCGAGTCTTGGAGATGATGAGCGCGGGACTTGAGGAAGAGGCGCGGGGTTTGGCTGAGAAATATTCGTGGGACTTGCCGGCCATGAGCGGCATCGGCTACCGCCAAATGCGGCAGTATTTCGCGGGGGAGATCTCGAGGGAGGAGGCTATTGCTCTAATTCAGAGGGATACGAGGCGATATGCCAAGAGGCAGATGACGTGGTTTAGGGGAGACCCCGAGATTCGGTGGGTCCGAGACGCGGGGGAGGCGGAGGGGAAGGTGCGGGAATTTTTAGAAAAATAAACGGTCCGGTGTAAAATCGGATCGTTTATTTTTGGCTAAATGAAAAGCGTCATCATTACTGATGGCGCTTTTTTGGAAATTTTTTCCTTATTTTGAATTACCTGCGGGGTGTATCCTGTACTTTTTGTCTATTCGAATTCGGGTTGTGTAGGCTGGCCCCACGCTTTTTCGAGATCTTGATACGACTTTTTCTCCGATTGTCGTACAGACTATTACTATGGAAAGGGATCTGTGCAGAAAGGATCCAAATTTTGATGTTTCTTCTTCTGGCCAGCTCAGGGGGTATAGGAGATGGTCACGTTCTTTATAAGAGTAGCCCATTTCTTCACAAAGATTCATTTGGAAGTCTTCAAATTGTCCGTCAATGACTTTATTTTTTGGTAGTTTAGAAAGAAATTTTTTTGGGACCCATGTCAGATCATATATACCCGGTTCCCATCGCCGTATTTCTACTTCAAAATAGCCGTCGTCATTCTGATCTGCTATTTCCATTTGTTGCAGTTCTTTGTTGCCAACTTTTTGGAAGAAGAGCACGGTTTCTTCTTTTTCCGTATGCTTTTTGGATAGAAGCAAACTCCTTCCTTGGATTTTTATCGGAATATCATTATTGATTTCCGTTTCGAGGCACGCATTGCCGGCAGGCAGGATCCTTCCCGTGTCGGTAATGAAAATACGGAAGCAATAGCCTTCTCCATTTTTCGCCCACCAGATAAAGCCCATGAGTACTGCAGGTCCCTTTTGCTGGGATCGAGCACGCTTCCTTTGGGCGAGGGTTCATTGGCTCTGGTATGCCAGTTGAACCTGTAATAACCTTCGCGCCAGCCGCTGGTGTCTGCTGCATACCAGCCGTCTTTTTGGACTAATTGGATCGCACTGATGCCGGACGGTCGCTGGGTAATGAAACGCATGATCCACCCAAAAAGTCTCAATAACTTGATGAACGTATCATTCGCCCATTTGAAGCCTTTTCCTGATGGTCCGATCCAGAGTTCCGCCTGATCGGTTCCCAAGTATTGGGCATTTAAAGACAGGGTCTTCCCGATTATTTTAATCGGGTGATCTTTTGGATCCATGATCTTCTCCTTTTGAAAAAACGAATTTTGGTTATTCTAAACATATAGGAATAACTAGGATTTGTAGCACAGGGGAGGGAGAAATGCAAGGTCAATCTGGCGGCCGTTAATTTATTTGTGCCTTGTGATTTTTTATTTTTTCATCATCTCCTCCACCACCTTCTTCACGGTCATTCCATCCGCTTTGCCTTTGACGAGAGGCATGAGCTCTTTCATGAGGAGTCCGGCGTTGGCGGGGTTTTTTTCGGCGATGATTTTCTCGGTCAAGGCTTTGATTTCGGCTTCGCTCATTTGGGAGGGGAGGTATTTCTTGTAAACATCGATTTCCAACTGCTCTTTGGCCGCGAGTTCCGGGCGATTGCCCTTTGTATATTCTGAAATGGAATCTTGCCTTTTTTTCACTTCCTTTTGGATAATCGTAACAATATCGGCATCCGCAAGTTCTTTGCCGGTATCGATAATCACTTGTTTGATCGCCGCTCGGAGAAGCGAAAGTGCCGGATGATCCGTGGATTTCGCCTTGAGCGCGGTTTTCCAGTCATTGTCGATTTGGGTTTGGAGGGGGGACATAAAATTAATTAAAAATTAAGAATGAAAAATGAAGAATGGGGCAACAAATCCCTCCCCATCCCTCCCTTTGACAAGGGAGGGGGTAGCAACCTCCCCCTTGTCAAAGGGGGACCGAGGGGGATTTGTTGCTTGTGGCATTTTTGAGGCTGTTGCTCCCTTCCTTGTTAAGGGAAGGGTTGGGGATGGGTTTGTTGTTTATTTTAATTTCCCCTCCAAAATCGTCGCCGTCTTCCCCGGATTTGCCTTGCCTTTGGATTCTTTCATGACTTGGCCGACTAGGAATTGGAGGAGGGGTTTTTTGCCGGCTTTGTAGTCAGACACCTGGACGGGGAAGGCGAGGAGGATGCGGTCGGCCATGGCCGAGAGTTCGGCGTCATTATCAACTTGTCCCAGATTTTTCCGGCGGATCCATTCTTCAGGGTCGCCGCCTTCCTCGGCAATGGCCATAAGGATTTCCTGTCCGGCCGAGCTGTTGATTTTGCCGATATTAAGGAGGGTGATCAACTGGGCGAAATTTTCGGCGGTGATTTTGGATTCGTTGACGGAGATTTTTTTATCCTCGAGGATTTTTAATACTTTTGACAAGTACCATCCGGTTGCCATTTTGACGAGCTTGGCCTTTTCGTCTTCCCACGCGGGGATTGCCGGATTGGCCTGTCGATGCGAGGAGTGCCACTCGGCCAGTTCGGAGATCATGTCCTCGATCCAGCCGGAGAGGATCTTGTCTTCGGCGATGATGGCGGCGTCGGATCGGTCCATGGAGTACTCTTCGGCAAAGCGGGCGGTTTTGGCGGAGGGCAACTCCGGAATCTGGGCGCGGATGGCGGGGAGGGAGATTTTGAGGGGGTCGCGGCCTTGGTGGTCGATTTCAAAGGGCGGAATATCGGGTTCGGGGAAATAGCGGTAATCCGCGGCGCCTTCTTTGGTGCGCTGAGCATAAGTCACCCCCTTAGCATCGTCCCAGCCGAGAGTTTCAGAAATTACTTTTTTCCCGGCATCCAGCAACTCACTCTGTCTTTTGATTTCGTAGAGAATCGCTTTTTCCACGGCCTTGAATGAGTTGAGGTTTTTGACTTCCACCTTGGTGCCGAAATTTTCCATGATGTGTTCGAGATCTGGATCCATAACCGAAATATTGGCTTCACAGCGCATGTGTCCTTTTTCCATGTCCGCGTCCGAGATGTCGAGATAGCGGAAAATCTTCTGTAATTCTCGGCAGAATATTCCGGCCTCTTCGGCGCTGGTGATATCAGGATCAGAAACGAGTTCCATGAGAGGTACTCCGGCGCGGTTGAAGTCGAGCAAAGTCGCGCCTTTGGCAAGTTCATGATTGGATTTTCCCGTGTCTTCTTCAATATGAATGCGAGTGATGCCGATTTTCTTTTTTGAAATTTCTCCTTTTTTTTCTCCCTGAATTTCGATTTCGAGATAGCCGTTCTTGCAAATGGGCTGGTCATACTGCGAGATTTGGTAGCCTTTGGGCAGATCCGGATAGAAATAATTTTTGCGGTCGAATTTGGAGATTTTGGCAATATCGCAGTTGAGGGCGAGCCCGGCCTTGATCACGGACTCGATGGCTTTTCGGTTGGGAAGCGGCAATGTTCCCGGCTGGCCCGTGCAGGTGGGGCAGATATGAATATTGGGCTCGCGTTCGAGTCCCAATCCATTTTTGCACGAACAAAACATCTTCGAAGCCGTTTTGAGCTCCACGTGGATTTCGAGGCCGATGGTAGGGAGATAGTTCATAAACTAGGCTATTAGGCATTAGGCTTTAGGCCATTAGCTTTTTAGGAAAAATGTTTGGCTGTTTACTAATAAGCTAAAAGCTTATTTGTCCGTCATAGTCCCGTAGGGCCAAGGCGGAATGGCCTGAAGTCTCATTTCTAATGCCTAATATAACAGCTTTCTTATTAAAGGGGAACTTGATTTTAGTCTTTTTTTATGTTTCTATCTGTCTAGGCTCTTTTTGGAATTTTTATTTTCTTTTCTAGGGGGTTTTCAAATGGCTACTGATAAGATTAAGGTTTTTGGTTCGAATAAAAAAAATCTTCCAGATAGGGGGGAGGGAGAGGAAGAGAAGGTTCTTATCAAAAAAGATTTAAAGAACGGGGGAGAATTTGTGATTATTCCTCGTGGAGAAACTTTTTGTTTGGAATCTTCGGTTGGCCTTTCATTGTTTGATTACAAAGGGGGGCGGAGGGTGAGCCGGAGATCATATGGGAACGAAAGTTAGCTGGGGGAAAAAATCATCGGCGGTGTTTAAAAATTTAGATCTGCCGATTTTATTATTGATTTTTATTGCTTGATTGCCAAATTTCGTACCAGCTGGTGGATTTCCAAATGTATCTCCTCGATGGATTTCAGTTCTCGTTTGGCATTGGTGCATTCGACAAGGGTGTAGCTGGGGAGAGTAGTGGCGATTTCGTAGAAAATCGCGGCACTGCGCTCTTGGAGGGTGATATCTTGTTCTAGCATGTCTTTTTGTTTGCCGCGCTTGTGGATGAGCCTCTGCGACATCTGAGCAGGGCAGTGGAGAATGAGGGTCAGATCGGGTTTGGGGATGCCGAGGAGCCGGTGTTCGAGATCATAGAGCCAGAGGAAGAATTTCTTCCGTTCTTCTTGGTTCTGGATCAGGCTGCCCTGATGGCCCATATTGGAGCTGGTGTACCGGTCTGAGATCACGGTTTTGCCCTCGGCGAGCCACTTTTTGATGTCTCCGAGCGCCGCGAATCGGTCCATGGCAAAGAGAATCGAGGCCAGTTTGGGTCCGACTTTCTCCGGGGAGCCAAAATCGCCGGCCAAATACATGCGGATGGGAGCGCTGGAGTCTTCCGAATAGCGCGGGAAACTGATGGTCTGTACCGGGATTTTTTTGAGCGTCAATTTTTGAAGTAAAAGCTGGGTCTGGGTTTTTTTCCCAACCCCGTCGGAACCGTCGATGACGATGAGTTTGCCGGGCATAATTATGTATTAATGGGTGAGGTAGATTGGTATCTAGCAACAAATCCCTCCCCGACCCTCCCTTTGACAAGGGAGGGGGTAGCAGCCTCCCCCTTGTCAAAGGGGGATTGAGGGGGATTTGTTGCTTTTAGTTTATCCTAAATTTCCCCTTCAGTTCCTCAATCCTCCCTCCTACAATATAATCCATTTCTGAATTTGTATCTTGTTTATAGAGATTTTCCGCGGTGTCGGAATATTTGGCAGGCGAGAGGCCGTGATTCTTGCTTTCTTCGAGGGAGAGAGTGCGGGCGAGTTTTTGGAAAACGAGCTGGCAGATGCGTTCGCCGGGGTAGAGGCGGATGATCTGTCGGGTATTGTTTTTGATGGGGATGATGAGATTGCCGGAGTAATAGGTGTCGACAATTCCCGAGAGGTCGACAGCCAAGCCGCGGCGATTGAGCGAGGATCGAGGGTATAGGACTGCCATAATCCCCCCATCGGAAATTGTGATTTTTTCAAGAGTTTTGGCGATCACGGTTTCCTGTGGGAGAATTTCGAAATATTGCTTTTGGGCAAGCTCGATTTCATGAAAATTGCTTGTTTCTTTTTGTGATAAATAATCAATATTGAGCGCGCATCGTCCGGACGCGCAGACCTCCCATTCTTTAGGTATTTTAAAATGATAACCCAGTCGCAAATCCACAGCATGTGGCTGTAGTTGGAAGGCGTCCAATACCGGTTCGAAATTGAGTTTGCCTTCTTGGATGAAATTGCGGATTTCGTGGTGGGTGAGGATCATAGGTTAGGAGGTAGGGAAACAACAAATCCCTCCCCAGCCCTCCCTTTGACAAGGGAGGGGGTAGCAGCCTCCCCCTTGTCAAAGGGGGATTGAGGGGGATTTGTTGCTATTTTATAATGCAACAATACCGAACTTGTTCCTAATTTTCTTTGTTCTAAGAGTTTGAGGGTGGGAGGGGTTGGCAAATCTTGGAACATGGGGATTCCTCGGCCGAATAAAATAGGCTCGATGGTGAGGTATAGCTCATCGATGAGATTCTCTTTGGCGAAGGAGGTGTAGACTCCGGAGCCTCCGATCACGGCGACTTTTTCGAACTTTCGAGTCTCCAAATTCTTTAAAATTTCGAAGGGTGTGGAGGACGTGAATTCAATCACGCCGGGAATCGACTCACATTTGAGAGGGTCGCAGGTCATGACGATATTGAGGCGGTCGGGGAGAGGTTTTCGGATCGTGTCGTAGGTTTTTCGGCCCATCACCACGACTCCGCATTCCCGCGTGAACTGGCGGAAAAACGCTTTGTCCTCCGCCGATACCCAGGTCATGGTGGAGGTTTCAGCCGCGGGGGAAATGTATCCGTCGAGGGATTGAGCGGCGATGGCGAGGGTTTTCATATAAATAGGATTTAGGAATAAGGATTCAGGGGGGGGGGCTGGACTAAAGCACAATCTTGAGTCCCTTAATCGCCGCCAGTGGCTGATATTTTTCAGACAAAAGTTTCGTGATTTCTTCCACCAACGTTTTATCACCTTTTTCCGCGCGGTCAAAGTGGGAGGGATCGGCGAGAAAGGGGATGGCCGAGTGATCGTGGGTACGGGTGAGGAGTTCTCGCCCCGCCTCATAGTGAATATCATAAATATGAGCATTGGAGATCGAGTGGGTGAGGATGCCGGGCCGGACGCCGAGTTTGGCGGCGAGAATGTAGGCCAGAAGCGCGAATCCGGCCACGTCGTGCGGGCATCCGAGGATCATGTCATTGGACCGGACGATATTGTGGAGATGGAGCGCGCCGCCCATCACATTGACCGTGAAGGTATAGGGGCAGGGGACGTTTTTCTTGGGCGTGCCAGTGCTGAGGCCGTCGTCCCGAGGGTCCCAGGTCACGACGACCCCATGTCTCGAGCCGGGCATGGCGGCGAGGTGGCGCACGAGGTCGCCCAGCTGGTCTCGGCCGAAATGTCGGCGCCATCGGTGTCCGTACGCCGCGGCCACCGTCCCGTCGGACTCGGTGAATTCCTTCCAAATGCCGGTGAAATGGTTGACATAATCATCGGGATTGTTGGATCCGTGGATATACCAGATCATCTCGGCCACAAAGAGGGGGATCGGGATTTTGCGGAGGGTGAGGAGGGGGAACGATTCGGCGAGGTCCATTTGGAGGGTCACTCCTGGAAGTGCCTTGATTTCATGGCCCGTTCGTTCGTTGAAGATGGGGTGGCCTGTCTCGAGGATATTTCGGAGGGCGAGCTGGTATTGCGTGTCGAAGGGGGGCATAGGGTTATGGGGTCAAATCTGTTTCTTTGTTGAGTAATAGGGGAAATCATGATAATATCATCATAATAATATTTTGATTTTATTCATATGTCACAGCGGAAGAATATCTTAAAATCTTTTAGGAAAGCTCCTGTTGCAACAAAGCAGGAAATTTTTGATCGAGTTTTGGCGAATAAGAACCAGCTGAGAAAGTTGGGAGCTTCGAAATTGGGTCTATTTGGTTCTTTTGTTAGAAATGAGGCCCGAGCCAATAGTGATGTGGATTTGATCGTGGAATTTTTACCTGGACAGAAAACGTATCATAATTTATTTAATCTTGGTGAAGAATTAGAAGGGATTTTAGGGAGGCGAGTGGAGGTTCTTACTCCTGAATCCATTAGCAAATATTTTAGAAATGATGTTCTTGAGTCGACTGAATATGTCCAAATCTCCAATTAACTATATTCGCCATATCGGAGAGGAGGTTGATTTTATTATCAGTGCGATGTCTGGAAAGACATTTCAAAATTTGACTGATGATCTTGTTTTACAAAAAGCGATTGTGCGCAGTTTGGAGATTATTGGAGAAGCAACAAAAAGGGTGGATGATTCTTTTAGAAAGAAATACCCCCTTGTTTATTGGAGAGAGATGGCGGGAACTAGGGATCGGTTGATTCATGATTATTTTGATATTGATTATCAAGTGGTATGGGATATCATTCAAAATGATATTCCTGTGTTGAAAGAACAAGTAAATTTGATTTTGAAGGATGAAATAGGAAAATAAAGTATGGTTTACATTTTCCGTATGTTTTCTGATAATAATCAGTAATCAATCAAAATAGCGCTATTTGGCGCGGTCCGGTACCCTGTTTTTTCATATATGCAAGTGTGGATTTTCAGGGTATGTAATTGGGTTAACAATTAATATTGGCTAATAATGCAGTAAAAATCTGTTTTTATTCCAGATTCTCTTGACTTTTTTCTTAGAATCAGATATCCTGTATTTATAAGTTTGAACTTAGACAAAAACAGTTACTATTGTTGAAAGACTCCGGTTTCGAAATCAAGTTAGATAAAAACATTCTTTTATAGGTGTTAAGTCGGAATGCAGATTTTCAACAATGATAATTGTTTTTTTTATTCGTATTTAAAGGTGTGTACTGGACAATAACCTTGGTTTTGGCGGTGAATCTTGAATAGGAATTCTGCTCGAAGAATCTAATAGAATAGATTTTGCGAGGAGAGTTTCTAAAAAAAGCTCTCACGGTCTTTGAACGGCTAAAAAAAATCGCAAAGGAGAAAAATTTTCTTGATATCAATGTTCAAAAAAAATACATTGATATCTCATTCGAGCAAATCATCTAGTGGGTGGTTTTCTCAAATGAGTTCTATTCGACCTCGCTTATTTTTAGATCATCATCAATTCATTGTGAAATGATGGCGATCTGAAATAAAGATTTTGTTATATCCATTCGGTCACGCAGTGTTTGCTGGAAGGATGGGTTTTGAAAAGGGAGATTGATCATGAAAAAAAATATTGGAAAAGAGTTGGATGTTGTGTTGGTGGTTGGGGCTGTTGAAATTAGTTGTGAGACTAATTGGGGTATACAAGGAAATAGTCCGATTTATCCGGCACATACATCAATCAGCTATCAAGGTGGCGAACTGACGGAGAAAGGAGAACCTGTAACAAGGAAAAATGGGTATATTATTACCAAAGATTGGACGCAAGTTTGGAAAGGGGGTCGTTGGTTGTATGTCCGAAAACAGATCAGACGTGTAAATCAGAACAATACAGACCAACGAACCATTTTTGTGCGCACTAAGGCTGATTTTGAGGCTGTATGTAAATGGGCGAAGCAGATTATCAGCTTTGAGGAGGGAATTGGTCTTTCTAGTTACGGAGAGAGTAAAGTTGATTTTGTTTTGTGGGACAAAGTAGAATTAGGTGTCAATATCTCGGAAGCTACTTTTTTCTACAAAAATGGAAGGAAAGAAAAAATTCAGAGTCGTTTTCGGTATAATGGTACGGTTGAGGATTTGAAAAAGAGTCAGCCGGGTACTATTGGATGGTACGATATTACGAACAACAAACACAGAAATGGGCAAATTGAGAATTTTTCAGTAATCGTAAACGGAGAAGATCTACTGAGAGTTAGGCCCCAAAAGCACCGATGAGGTGTTTTATTTTTTTAGTAAATTATTTTCTTTTAAGATTTCGATTGGGGTTTTCCAATCCAGTTTTT
>VMEV01000017.1 GCA_007375725.1 Parcubacteria group bacterium Greene0416_36 | reverse complement strand
TTATACCAAATTTAAATAACCCATTATCAATTAAAAGCCTTTTGAAAATAGCCTAACAACAAATCCCCCTTAGTCCCCCTTTGACAAGGGGGAAACAGCCCCCTCCCTTGTCAAAGGGAGGGTTGGGGAGGGATTTGTTGCTGGAGCATTCAGATGTTTTGATGATTGGTTAATTGAAAATGGTATTATCAGTCGGCAAGATGAGAGATTCCTATTGGCTAGAGGCTTTGGCTGAATATAAAAAAAGGCCGCTGGTCTTTGGGGGAGTGGATTTTGCTGAAGCCTAGTTTTTAAGATTTTTTGAGATCGAGGCAAATGGAATTGATGCAATACCTCTGTCCAGTTTGGGTGGGACCGTCGGGGAAAACATGACCCAAATGAGAACCGCATTGACGGCAAAGTACTTCTGTCCGTGCCATGCCGCCAGAGAAATCGGTTTTGAGTTCGATATTTTCTGTATTGGCGGGGTTATCAAAGCTCGGCCATCCGGTTCCCGAATCAAATTTTGCATCAGACGAAAACAGTTCGGCGCCGCAAGCTTTGCATATGAACATGCCCTTTTCTTTTGAATCCACGTATTTTCCGGAGAACGGCATTTCTGTGCCTTTTTCCCGGAGCACGCGATATTCATCGGGTGTAAGTTTTTGTTTCAAAGATTCTTCGTTGATGGTCATAATATAATACAATGATATGGAATGTAAGCAACAAATCCCTCCCCAACCCTCCCTTTGACAAGGGAGGGAGCTGTCTCCCCCTTGTCAAAGGGGGACTAAGGGGGATTTGTTGTTATAATAACGCCTTCTGTCCTCCCAATCCCAAATGTTCCCTTGCCATATGCGTGACTTCTCGGCCCTTAGGAGTTCTATTGAGGAAACCTAGTTGCAGTAAATAGGGCTCGTAGACTTCTTCGATGGTGCGTATTTCTTCGCCGGTTGCGGCCGAGAGGGTTCCCAGTCCAACCGGACCGCCTTTATATTTTTCGATGATGGTTCGGAGCAGTAAACGATCGATGGCATCGAGTCCCAAGAGATCAATGCCGAGTATCTTCATGGTGTCTTCGACGGTTTGGTTGTCGATATTTTCTTTGTCGTGCACCTGCGCCATGTCTCGGACTCTTTTGAGGAGGCGGTTGGCGACGCGAGGAGTTCGGCGGGACCGGGAAGCCACGGCCTCTGCTGCGTCATTTTGGATGGGAATGCTAAGAATCTTCGAACTGCGGGTGATGATTTTGGTGATGTCTTCGTGGTTATAAAAATCTAGGTGCAGGATATTGCCGAAACGATCTCGAAGCGGTGAAGAAAGCGAACTGATTTTGGTGGTCGCGCCGATGAGAGTGAAGGGCGGCAGGGCCAGCCGGATAGTCTTGGCTGACGGCCCTTTACCAATGATGATGTCCAGAGCGAAATCCTCCATGGCTGGATAGAGCACTTCTTCGATGTTTCGGTTCAGGCGGTGGATTTCATCAACGAATAAAATATCCCCCTCTTGGAGAGAAGACAAAATTGCGGCCAGATCCCCGCTTTTCTCGATGGCCGGGCCGGAAGTAACGCGGATATTGGCATTCATCTCATGGGCAATGACGTGGGCGAGGGTGGTTTTTCCTAGTCCCGCACTGCCGTAGAGCAGGACATGTTCGAGAGGATCTTTCCGTTTCCTAGCCGCGGAAATGAAGATGTCCAGATTCTTTTTGATGGATTCCTGTCCGATATATTCAGATAATGTTTTGGGGCGCAGACCCTGCTCTTGCGGTACTTCTAGAGCGGTCGCTTGGGGTTGTAGCAATTCGGACATATCAGGTGGGACGCGATCAGCGGCCGCGTCAAATTATATTTCTTCATCTTTTCTTATTTTTGACCTTTTGGCAAATGAAATTAGTTTTGATTAAGTGGTAGAATCAAACAAAAATTGTTATTATTATTTTGAATAGGAGGGCTAAAGTATTTTTTTGTGAAACCATATGATCCATAAAGACAAAGCAAAAGCCAAAATACTCGTGGTGGAAGATGATCGTTTTTTGAGCAAGGTTTATTCGACCAAGCTCACAGCTGGAGGATATGAGACACTCTTAGCTGGAGATGGTGAGGAGGGAGCCCGCAGGGTGGCTGAAGATCTGCCCGATCTAGTGCTTTTGGATATCGTAATGCCCAAGAAAAATGGCTTTGATGTTCTGCGAGAAGTGAAATCTTCATCTAAAACCAAGGATATTCCGATTATCATTTTGTCCAATTTGGGGCAGGAAGACGATGTCAAAAAGGGAATGGAGCTGGGAGCTGTCGATTATTTGGTCAAAACGAATCTCAGTATTCATGACGTGGTCCGAAAGGTTCAGGATTATGTGGTAAAATCATCTCTCAAAAAATAGTATTTATGGTTACCTCCGAGGAGGTTAAAAAATTGATTCTGGATTATCAGATTATAGGAGACAAACAGGCGGAAGAATTGTTTAGTTCTGCCAAAGAAGAAGGGATTTCGTTTGAGAAATATCTGGTCTACAAAAATATCCTCAAGGCGGAAGAGCTAGGCCAGTTGATCGCGGATTATAAAAAAGTCCCTTTTGTATTTTTGAAAAAAGTGAATTTGTCTCCGGATGTCATCAGGCTTGTACCCGAATCCATGGCTAGCGACCGAGGATTGATTGTGTTTGAAAAATCTGCCAGCGGCATTAAGGTCGCGATGATGGATCCCGATGATACAGAAACCATCCGGTTGCTCAAACGGCGGTTTTTGGGTGGGGTACTGATTTATTTGGCCTCGGAATCCGATATCATGGACGCCCTAGTGCTTTATAAGAAAAATCTCAAAGACGAGTTTGCCGCTTTGATTGCCGAAAGCGTGGCCCAGGCGGAAGAGGCTGCCAAAACAGCTCAGGAAGAAGAGGAAACCGCTATTCCCATTGTGAATATGGTGGATACGGTTCTCAAGTATGCTTACAATAGCCGCGCGTCTGATATTCATCTCGAACCTCAAGAATCCGAAGTCTTTGTCCGATTTCGAGTCGATGGAATGCTTCAAGATGTGCTCTCGGTTCCCAAATTTTTGCATCCGCTGGTGGTCAGCCGCATCAAGGTTATGTCTCGCCTGCGAACGGACGAGCATATGTCTGCTCAAGACGGCAAATTCCGTATCCGCGAGAAGGGTTATCGTTTTGATGTGCGTGTTTCGGTCATTCCCATTACCGAGGGAGAGAAAATCGTCATGCGCCTCTTGACCGAGAAGTCCAAGACCCTAACCCTTCAAGATCTTGGTTTTTCGGATGCCTGTTATGAAATAGTCAAGCGCAATATGAAGCGCCCTCATGGCATGATTCTGGCAACGGGTCCCACGGGTTCTGGAAAAACAACCACGCTTTATGCGATTTTGCAGATACTGAATAAGCGTTCCATCAATATTTCGACTATCGAAGACCCAGTCGAATATCATTTAGGCGGAGTGAATCAAATTCAGGTGAACTCACGGACCAATTTGACCTTTGCTTCGGGACTGCGTTCGATTTTGCGACAGGATCCCGATGTGATCATGGTTGGCGAAATTCGAGACCAAGAAACGGCTGGAATTTCGATTAACGCGGCCTTGACCGGTCACTTGGTTCTCTCGACCCTTCATACCAATGACGCGGCGACCACGCTCCCTCGGCTCATTGACATGCACGTGGAGTCTTTTTTGGTTGCGTCATCCGTCAATATTGCCATTGCGCAGCGACTCATCCGTAAAATTTGTCCGAAGTGTATCATTTCCACTACGGACCCAAAGGCCCTGGAAGAGGTTGCCAAAAGTGTGGATCTAAAGAAGAAATTTGGAATTACCCATTTCAAAGACGTGGTGCTTTATAGAGGAAAAGGCTGTTTGGTGTGCCGAGGCAGTGGATACGCAGGGCGTTTGGGTATTTTTGAAGTGTTGGAAATGACTGATACTATTCGCGATATGGTCATGTCGAACCGCAATGCTTCTGAAATCCGGCACCAGGCGATCCGCGAAGGCATGATTCCTCTGATTGAGGATGGGATAGAGAAGGTCCTAAGAGGAGATACTACGATTGCAGAAGTCTTGCGTGTCGCTATTGATTAGGCTGTTGTTTTGACCCATCTCACTATACAATAAGGAGGTATGAAATATCATTACAAAAGCACGGATTCTAATGGGAAAATTCAGGAAGGATTTGTCAGTGCGGACTCTCCCGAAGAAGCGGCTAAGCTGGTCTCCGGAACGGGCGTAGTCGGGGCGGAAATCCGTCGCGATATATGGAAGAGTTTTCAAGATTGGCTCCGATTTCAAATCGGGGGGGTAAGCTTGATAGAAAAAGTGATGTTCACCAAGCATCTGGCTGTACTGGTGCGTTCTCAAATCGCTCTGGACGAATCAATTTTCATTCTCAAGGAGCAAGCTTCAGGTTGGAAAATGAAAAGCATTCTGGAATTTGCTTTGGATTCTGTGCTCAATGGCCAGACCCTGTCCCGTTCTCTGGAGCATTTCCCGAAAGTCTTTGGCCCTTTGTTCGTTAATGTTCTGCGAGCCGGCGAACGTTCCGGGACCCTCGAACAAAGTCTAGAGAGTTTGTCTATCCAGATGACCAAGGCTTATGAACTTCGGCAAAAAATAAAAAGCGCCCTTTTTTATCCGGCATTGGTGCTGTCTTTGACCTTTATTCTGGGATTGTTTTTGGCGACTTTTGTCTTGCCCAAAATCACCACGCTATTTTCATCTTTTCGGGTTGAACTTCCGTGGGCTACCCGGGCACTCATTGCTTTTTCGTCCTTTTTTCAGCATTATGGAATTCTGGTGTTTTTAGGGGTTGTAGTGGGGATTGCGTTATGGCTTTGGATTTTGCAGTTTCGTGCGGTGCGCTACCCGGTTCATCGCCTCATGCTCAAAAGTCCGTTATTTGGGAAATTGATTTCGGATTTTAATCTGGGAATATTTTCAAGAACCTTGGGAACACTTATAAAAAGCGGGGTGCCTATCGTGGAGTCGCTCCAATATACATCTGAAACTTTTAATAATTTGATTTACAGAAGTTCCCTTGCCGCTATTGCTGAAGAGGTGTCCAAGGGGAATTCGGTTGCTTCGAGCTTGGAGAAATATCATCATCTATTCCCGCCGATTGTGTATCGAATGGTGGCGGTGGGAGAGGAGACCGGCAGGCTCGAGGAAGTATTATTTTACTTAGCGGAATTTTTTGAAACCGAGGTTGATACCACTACAAAAAATCTCTCGACCGTGATAGAACCCCTGCTTCTACTCGTGATTGGCGCGGCTGTCGCGGTTGTTGCGCTTTCAATTATCATGCCGATCTATCAGATTACGGGTTCTTTCCGCAGCGTGCGATAAATTTTTATTATGCTGCCAAATTGGCTATCCAAACAGAATTCAGCATTGGGGCTCAATATTTCGGATAACTCAATTGAGCTGATTCAGCTCGGTCCGGACGGATCGAAGAAGGAGTTTCCTGTTGTGGAAGCGTGGTCTCGGTCTGCGTTGCCCAAGGGAATTGTGGTCGGAGGGGCGATCGCGAATAAAGAATACCTAGTCACGCTTTTGGCGACTTTATATCAAAAACCTCACTTTGGAATTTTCTCTTCAAAAAATTTATATTTCGCTTTATCGGAATCTCAAGCCTATATCTTGGATCTTTCTATTGCGTCGGGTCTGGAGGATGCTCTGCAGCGCGAAATGTTGGAGGCTGAACTTGAAAAGCATATCCCTTTTCCTCTGACTGAATTGGCTTTTGATTATTATGAATATTCTGGAGATAAGAAAAAACAGCTAGTGAATGTTTCGCTGATTCCCTTATCTATATTGAAGGACTATCTAGAAATTTTTAAATTTGCAGGATGGAATACCAAAAACGTTGAACTGGAGTCACATTGTTTGGTTAGGGCTTTAGTCCATGCGCCCGAAGACCATCCTATTTTAATCATAGATATGGGAGCTCGAAATACTCTGTGTTTTATCTATGATGGGAGTGCGATTCGAAAAAATATGTCTGTGTCTCTCGGCAGTGATTTGCTTACTGAAAAAGTCGCCAAAGAACTCAATATTGGTTCTAAAGAAGCTGAAATCAAAAAGCGCAAAGAGGGTTTTGATCCTGAAATCGAGGGCGGAAGGATTTTTTCCGTCATGCAAGGCGAGCTGCAGGATCTTATTTTGGAAGCGCGCCTTATGATGAAAACTTATTTTGGCGAAACTGGAAGAGCCGTCTCGGCTATTATATGTACAGGAGGGGGGGCTTTGATTCCAGGACTTGACCGCTATTTGGAGTCCGATTTGGAAGCAAAAGTAACCGTGGGAATGATCGATGATTCATCTGGAAGTTTTGAAAACTCTTGGAAGTGTTTGTTTCCGGTTGCGTGGGGCGCTGCGGCGAAGGGGATTTTTCCGACACTGAAAAACGGGACTGGAATTAATTTTTTGGCAGATCCTGATTTGAAACTGTAATTTTTTTTGTTGAGAATGGATGTTTATTTTTATTTTTTTTGTTATAATATAGAAATAAAAATTAGAGACTAAAAAATGTTTATCTTATGAACTCTCGCCAACAAAAAGGTTTTACTCTTATCGAACTCTTGATTGTCATTGTGATCATCGGCATTTTGGCGGTAGTGATCTTTGTGGCAGTGGATCCGGCCAAACGTTTTGCCGATGCGCGAAATGCCAGGAGGTTTAGCGAAGTAAACTCTATTCTCGAGGCTTTGCTCACCTACCAGATTGATCAAAGAGGGAAGCTCCCCAATAATGGAACAGGTTTCAATATTATTGACTCTGATGCGCTGACTTCTCAGATTTTTGGCTCCGGTGCTTCGGGTTGCGATACGGGCTGTGCTGCGGCGGGGACGACGCTGGCGGCCTGCGCGAATCTGACGCCGGCAGCTGTTGCCTTTATTGATCAGTACTTGGCCGAAATGCCTATCGATACCGAAGGCGGTTCATCTACCAAGACTCTCTATTATGTCAATAAAACTGCAAACGGACGCCTCAAAGTGGGCTCCTGTGCCGCTGAAAATAGTGTGGTGATCTCAGTGCAGAGATGATTGAAAAAAAATCGGGATTATGAAAAAGTGGTGGGTAGTAGGGGTAGGTTTGAAACCTACCCCTACTCATGACCCATCACTTTTTATGCTCTCCATCATTATCCCCGCCTACAATGAAGCTTCACGAATTCTGCCGACACTGGAAGACATTTTTTTGTATTTTAAAGAAAAAAAACAGGATTATGAATTAATTGTGGTGGATGATGGTTCCGCTGACCCGACTGCTGGAGTGGTCGAGTCTTTTTGTCAGTCCCAAAAAATGCCCTTTCGAATATTAAAAAATTCGGTGAATTCCGGAAAAGGCTTTTCAGTCAAAAAAGGAGTACTCGCTGGAAGCGGTGATTTGATTTTATTCATGGACGCGGATGGGTCCACCTCGATTTCGGAGCTGGATCGGTTATTGCCTTATATTAATACTCATCCCATTGTGATCGGATCGCGTTATTCGAGAGGAGATACTCGTGTTATTATGCCGCTGATTCGGAGGTGGGTTGGCAGGATATCCAACTGCATGATTCGGCTCCTGTTGCTGCCTGGAATTCGAGATACTCAGTGTGGATTCAAGCTTTTTCAGAGAGGGGCCGCTTTATCTCTTTTTCCTCAACTAACTATTGACCGTTGGGGATTTGATTTTGAATTGCTTTATTTGGCGAGGGAAAAAGGATTTTCTATTTGCGAAGTACCCGTGGACTGGATTTATAAAACCGGAGGGAAAATCAGGCCGATTCGGGATCTGTGGAGGACGCTGGGGGAGCTGGTGAGGCTAAAATAATTACGAATGACGAATTACGAATGAGACAGCCAACAACAAATTCCTCTCATTTACTTGTGTTTCATCTCCCAGATCCCCGTCCAGTCTCCTGGGGGGGGATTTTTGATATATTCGCGGCAACGTACGATGTATTTTGCAACCACGGTGTCCGCGTTTTCCATTTTGGATAATTTCTCGAATTCGAGCGCGGCTTGGTTGAATCGCCGTTCTTTATAATTTTGCACGGCCTCTTGGTAAAGCTTCAGGTATTGAGGTGTATAAGGTTTATTGAGTATTTCATAGAGCGATACGCCTTTTGTTTTGCCTTTGACCGCGACTAAATCTACATAGCGGCAGAGAAATTGTGCTTTTATTTTCGTATATGTCGATTCCGTCACGAGGATTTGGGTCCCATACTCTTTATTGAGCCCCTCGACTCGAGAGGCCAGATTCACGGAGTCTCCGATCAGGGTATAATCGAATCGGTTAGAGGAACCCACGTTTCCAACAATTGCCGCTCCGGTATTGAGCCCGATTCCGATATCGACGGGCGGGTATCCTTGGGCGGTCCATTTGCGGTTGAAGTCTACGAGCGCGGCGGACATGTCCTGGGTCGTCTTAGCGGCCCATTGGGGGTGATCCGTCAGATCCAGCGGCGCGTTCCAGAAGGCCATGATGGCATCGCCGATGAATTTGTCCACGATTCCTTTGTTTTTGATCACAATGTCCGTCATGATGGAGAGATATTCATTGAGATAGTTCATGAGGGTTTCGGGTTCCATCTTTTCAGAAATAGCGGTGAATCCACGGATGTCTGAGAAAAAAATCGTGACTTCTTTTTTTTCTCCGCCGAGTTTTACGGAATCAGGATGATCCAGAATTTGTGCCACTATTTGTGGGTCCACATAATTTTCAAAGAGTTTTTTAATCAGGCGTTTTTGGTCTCGGGTCTGAAAATACCGCCAAAGTAAAGCGCCGAAATAGGATAGGACTAGGATTATCAGAGCAGCTAAGAGAGGAAACAATATTCCATTCTCAAAAAATAGGAAGGAAGCAACCATCGCGCTTGTTGCGAAAATGACCGCGAGCGTGGATGATAAAAGGACTCTTGTATGAAAGAAAATCCAGGTCCAGAATCCGGCTAGGGCAAGGCATAAAATCCATAATTGGCCGGAGGAAAGGGGAGTCAGAAACTTTCGCTCCAGAATCGTCTGGATCGTATTGGCATGAAGCTCTACGCCGGAGAGCGGTACTCCTTTGGATAGGGGAGCGAGCTGTTCATCGTGAAGATCGGGAGCGGTGGCTCCGACTAGGACGATTTTGCCTGATAGAATTCCTGGCTCGATTTTGCCTTCAACAAAGTCCGAGGCGGAAATCATTTTATAAGTTCCTCTCGGCCCTGAAAAATTGACCCACATGCGGGATAATTCATCCGTAGGGATCAAGAAATCTGCCAGGCGGTAGTGCTGACTGGTTTTTTGAGTATTTTCATTATTGGGAATATCTAAGTATTTGCGGATGATTTTGGCGGAAAAGTTTTCTAGGATATTTCCCGATGGATCTTGGATCGAGAGGGGAATTTTGCGGAAAATACCGTCTCCGTCCAGAGGTGTATTGACGATTCCGCTAGACCAAGCGTTGGAGGCTAGGTGCGGGATGGGGGAGAGCAGGCTCCGGGCGGCCAGGAGTGGCGAACCGGGCTTGGAATAGAGTTCGGCTTCGATGGGCAAAATCACGTTGTTGTTTTCGCCAATGGCCGAGGCGAGCGCGGAGTCCGCCCGGTCATTTTGAGGTTCTGGAAAGGCGATATCGACTCCGATGGCTTTTGGTGACTGCTCTTGTATGACGCCGATCAACTCCGCGATTTTCGAGCGGTCCCATGGCCACCGTCCTATTTTCTGCAGGCTCGGATTGTCGATGGCCACGATTACGATATCGGAATGCGGGGTGTATCCGATATAGTGGAAATCCATAATTCTGTTTTCTATCGAATAGAAAAGATGCCCCGCGGCCACGAGGTATCCCAGTAGAGAAAGCGCAATGATTTGGAGGGGGATGAAGAAAAGGGCTTTGTTTAGTATTTTTTTTGAAAAAAGCATATGGTTTGACAAAATCATACCGCGCAATATCCTTTTTAGTGCGGTACTTTTTATTTTTATTGTATCAGAAATGGTCTTTTTTGACGCCAAGGTCCATTTTTGATACGTTTCGGTGTAGCTTCCTACTTTGTCCTTCTACGCCTTTCGGCTTCGCAGGACTCCGCGGGACAAGCAACTAGATCATACGTGCCCATAGCTCAACTGGATAGAGCGACAGCCTTCTAAGCTGTAGGTTTCAAGTTCAAGCCTTGATGGGCACACCCCACTTCGCTGCCATCGCTACGCTTATAGGCGAGCTACGCGGGGCAGGCCCTCCTTCTAATATATATATGCTGATTCAAAATAAAGTCACTCTGGCGCGCGCTCTTTCCAAAATGGGCTATTGCTCGCGGAGAGAGGGAGAGAAGCTCGTGCTCGAGGGAAGAGTGTCTCTCAAGGGGAAGGTGATTACCGACCCCCATTTTTGGTGTGTGCCGGAAAAGGATAATCTGCGCGTGGATGGGAAATTGGTCGGAAAAAAAGAGTTTGTGACCATCGCTTTCCATAAGCCATCTGGAGTGGTGACCACTCGGGAAGATGAATTGGGGAGGAAAACGATTTATGACGTGCTAGGGGAAATGGGGCAATGGCTGGCGCCTGTCGGAAGGCTGGACAAAGATACCGCGGGTTTGCTCATCCTGACCAACGACACTCAGCTGGGAGAAAAGATCACTAACCCGCAAAAGCACTCTGCCAAAACCTACGAGGTTCGTCTCGGCAAGCCTCTGGACCCGCTGGCTTTGGGTGCTATCCGGTCGGGTATGTCTCTGGACGGGGAAGAGTTACTGCCTGCCGAGATCAGCACTTTTGAGAAAAACGAGCCGGGATATTGGGCCGAAATTATTTTGCGCGAAGGGAAAAATCGGCAGATCCGCCGCATGTTCGAGCACCTCGGCAATCTCGTCCTCGAACTCCGGCGCACCCAGATCGGCAAGCTGGAGCTGGGAGGACTCGAAGAGGGGAAATGGAAATATTTGACTAGAGAAAATCTGGCTTTATTGAGATAGTCAGTGGCCGGGGTTTTGAATAATTTTGTATCTTATTTTTTTTTATTTTATACTGAAATATAGTTTGGCTTGTTTGTAAAAAAATTTGACTGAAAGATAATAAACGTACATTTTTTTTTAAAAAAAAGGAGGGGATTTTTTAAATTTCTCTTTAGATCCCCGAAGAGATTTTTTATTAATCATATGAAACGTCATGATCGTTCTTTTTCGAAGCTGGAAATACTGCTGGCATTGCTAGCGGTTCTTTTGTCGGGTTTTCTTTTGGTAGCGCAAGGATTTGCGGAGGAATCCGCCAATTGGGGCACACAGGATCCAAAAGCCATGTGTACGGCAAACGGATTCAGATGGTGCGGATTGGATATCGGTGGATTTTGTCTTGTGGATCCCGCCAAACAGTGTCCGTCACCAGACCAGACAGGTACAAATCCTACTCCCCCGCCTGTAAATATGCAGCAGGATTGTGCTTCGGAGGGAGGAAAGTGGTGTCTCAATTTCGATGGTCAAAGCGGCTGGTGTAATCGGGATCCAAAAGGCGTTTGTCCTGCCTACAATGAAGGGGATTGTCGGACCCAAAATAAGATCTGGTGTGTGGATCCCAATCGCGCAGGGTCCGTTGGCTGGTGTACGGATAATTGTCCTTTCCAGGCTCCTTCAGCGGATCAGGTAAAGATGTGTACCGATAAAGGAGGTCATTGGTGCAAGACCCCTGATGGAGTTGGGGGATATTGTGCCCTAGATCCTAATCAGAAATGTCCCGTTTATAATCCATCGGATTGTGCGCTGGAGAGTGGATTATGGTGTCCCGATATGACTCTGCCGCAGAAAGGATTTTGCAATTATCATAGTAAGGAATGTCCCCAGATGATGAGTAAAGAGCAATGTGTTTCTCAAAATCGGCCTTGGTGCGAGATGGGCGGAATGGGTTACTGTGCCACAATGGGAGTGGTGTGTCCCGTTCCGAATCAGCAGGAAACAATTTGTCCTGGCGGCCTGAGGGTGCCTGCTGGAAAAATGTGTCCTCCTCAAGAAGGAATACGCTGCCCCGATGGCCGAATGGTTCCAGATATCAAGATGTGCAGTGAAAGTAATTTCCAAGGATTCAAATGTTCGAATGGGATGATGGTGGGAAGCATGGATCAATGTCCCCCTATGGATGGTAAACCGATGGGTATGGGGCAGGAAGGGATGATGCCTCAATTCGAAAAACCTCATATGTCTGGGGAACAATTTTCGTCTCAGAAGCAATTTCTGTTCAAAGAGTTGTCGAGTTTAGAAGTATCTGCTAAACGGGTCGGTGATAAAGAATTATTAGCGCAAATGGCTTTGCTTCGTGTTAGAATCGAAAAATTGGAGGGGGTCTTGCCCGAAGAGCTTCCGGATATGCTCCGGTCCATTCATGATGAGATGCAGTCCATTCGCATGCGGGTCGATGAACTTCGACAAAAAGAAGGTGAAAAAGAGCAGCAAAAACGCGACCAAGAGTTTAAGAAGAGGATGCTTAAGGAAATGCAGCAGCGCATTAAGCCTTTTGAACGATTCTTGAATCAGATTAAGAATAAGATCAAAAAATTAGAGGCTAAGAAAATAAAAATAGATTCAGAGATTCTAGAAAATTTGAAGAGAGCCGAAGAAATATTAGCTAGGATAAAAGCTGCAAAGTCATTTGATGAGATTGAAGATATCATCGAAGAAATGCCGGATGTGGCCCAGTCCCTTAATGAGGTATTGCCACGATTGGAACTATTGGCGCGATTGCCTCAGATGATCGCATTTCTCGAGCGCCAAATTCGAAGTACGGATATTGCCGTCAAGCGGGCGGAATCTACTGTAAAAAAATTAAAATTGGATGCCACCGAAGAACTGCTTGCCATGAAAAAGCTTATGTCTCTAGTTGGAGTGACCATGGCGCAGATCAAATCAGGCAATTTCGAAGATGATGTGGACGAGTTTGTCAGGGAGAGCATTATGGAGAGTCTGGAAGAGGTCCGCGATAGGGCCCAGGTTATACAGAGTGTTGCGGATGCTAGGAGACAATTGTCGATTTTCACTCGAGATATTCGTAGTATAGAACGAGAGATTGCCACTCGGGAGAAAAATAAGGAAGATGTCAGAGAAGAGAAAGCTAAGCTTGGAGAAATCAAGACTCATCTGACCTTGCTTGGAAAATGGGTGGTGGCTAAACCCAGTGCCGAGACAAGAGCGGAACTCTTTGACGTTTTGGGAGAGTTATTCGAGTCTATCAATGAAATAAAAGAACAGCTGGATCTCCTAGTAGCTCCTTCATTTGAAAAGGAATTTGAGAAGTTATTCCAGGAACCATTGGTTCCTGACAGCCAGAGGTTTGAGTTGAAAGAGGCACTTATCAGCAACTAGTACTATACAATTAGGCTTTGGCCCTGAACCCGATCCTGTTTTTGATGGATGGGGCCTTGCCCCGCGTAGCCCTCGATGGCTTTTGCCATCGAATGGGCGAAGCGGGGTTTTCTTTTTGCTCTAAAATTGCTATAATTAAATGTTATACCCAACCCCCTTAGTCCCCCTTTGACAAGGGGGAAACAGCGCCCTCCCTTGTCAAAGGGAGGGTTGGGGAGGGATTTGTTGCTGGAGCATTCAGATGTTTTGATAATTGGTTAATTGAAAATGGTATTAATAGACTTTAACTATACCTATGAATAAGATTTTATTCTCTCTAATTAGCCTTTTTTGCTTGTTTGGCTTGGCCAGCGGGGTACACGCGGCGCTTGATATCAATGAGCGTTATCATGTAACGGATATTGAGATTTCGACACTCGAATATAAAACCGATACTAATATTGAAGTAAAAGTAGGCCGTGAAGGTTCCGAAACTGCCCGATATTTAGGGAAAGTGAATCTCGGCAATTTTCCCAAAGGACAGGAAATCGAGAAGGCACTTCTGAAGGTGCGCGGAAACAGCACGGATTCCGGCATTTCTTTTCAATTGCAAAAAGTCGTGACTCCTTGGGATATCCGAACCGTGACCGGTAATACTACCCTTAACTTTGGTAATGCCGCGGTCACGGGAACTAAAACCCTTTTATCTTCTTTTGGAAATAAAACTTTTTTTGAAGTGGTGTTTGACGTGACGGATATTTCCAAAGAATGGTTTGAGAAGGGTAATGAAGGATTCATGATTCAAAAAGTGAGCGAAGGAAGTGCGGGTGTGGCCTTTTTGGGGTCCGCCAACCGCTCGATTGACTATCCTTTTTTAGAAATCACTTACGGGACTCCACGCGAGAAGGATCTCACCATTACTTTCGCGGGTTCCTCGAATGATATTTTTAGAAATGAGCCGTTCACGAGCACTTTTTTCGTCACGGTTCGCAATTCCGGACAGGTCGCGCTTGATCTCTCCCGCGTGATCGTTTCTCTCTTTGTCTACGACCGCGATAATCAATTCATTGCCGGTACTTCCAAATTTGCGGGCCTCTCCTGGAATGCAGGGGAAGAGAAAAATGTATTTTTAAATGGCATTGATTTGTCTCCGAATAACCGCATTGACAAAGATTCGATTATTTTAGTCGCCAGAGTGGATACGGAAAATGTGATCAAGGAAAATAATGAGGATAATAATGTGTTTCGTACCGTTGAGCGATTTTTAACGACTCGAGCCGTGGTGGCTCCTCCAAAGGCAGGCCCTTCTCCAGCAGGCCCCAGCTGTGAGCAGAATCTCGAGGCCTTCATCAAGAATCCCAGTTTTGAAGTCTTGTCCCGTGGTCTCAATGTGGTGCGCAATACCTTCACTGAAAGCCAAAATTATCAGAAATATATTACTCCCCTGAAGAAGGGATTAGCCCAAAGCAATACCACGGTGATTGATAATTTTCTTGTTTTCTACGTGAGTTACGGATGCGATTACAATACTTATTATTTGGGCGAGGGCGAACGAACCGCGGTTCTTGAATCCTTCAAACGCGCCTTTGGCAATGTTCCTCAGAACAAAGAGGAAATGCTCGATATTATCAAAATTTCCACGGGCCGCCTCCCTTCGCGAAGCAATGTGGCGGTAGAAAAAATCGCCTTTGAGGATTTCTTATTCGTATTCAAACGTCCCGCAAATCTGGTAGGAAGCCGCCAGGATAAAAACACGATCCATATCATGGCTTATGGTATTCGCCAGACTTTTGGCAATCGGCGCCTTCCCAATGAACGTGTCGCAATCACCACGTTTAAGTCTCTTTATAAAAGGGTGCCCAAAGACGCCAGAGACTGGAATATTGTGCAGGGAATTGCGTATGGGGGATCGAAAAGATAGCACTCCTGATTGCTTCATTGTAGATAGAAGTGTACATTTGTTGTGTACACTTCTATTAATTTAAATATTTTTATTTATGTCTACAGCTATCCAATATGTTGGGGTGAAAGAATTCCGGCAGAATATGTCCGGGCATATTCGGCAGTCTCGCCGCAATAAGACGAAACTGATGATTTTACGAAGAAATGTTCCTATTTTTGAAGTGGTCCCGTTGGATTCTGTTGTTCCGATAGATATGGAAGGTGAAATAAAACCATCTATTTTAAGGAAAATAGAAAAAGCTCGAGCGGATGTTCGTGCTGGACGATTTTATACTCATGAAGAGGTAAAGAGGCATCTGGGATTATAGTAATTTTTGTGAAAAATTTGTGAGACTGGGTTTGGCATGAGATAAGGGGGAAACAGCGCCCTCCCTTGTCAAAGGGAGGGTTGGGGAGGGATTTGTTGCTGGAGCATTCAGATGTTTTGATGATTGGTTAATTGAAAATGGTATAAGATCATCTATTTATGCAAACATTCACTCATCTTCCCATACCTTTATTTATTTACGACGGCGGATGCCAGTTTTGTTTGGCTTTGGTCTCTTATTTCAAGACAATTACAAACGGCAAGATCAAATATGCCTCCAGCCAAGAAGCTGCTGGTTCATTTTCTTCCGTTATTTCCAAAGATGATTTTCGCCGTTCCATTTATTTGATCATGCCGGATGGGCGTTTTTTTAAAGGAGCCGCAGCGTATTTTCATTTGATCTCCGTGGATTCGAAGAGGACTTTGGGGCTATGGGTTTATGATCATGTCTTGGGATTTTCGTGGATTTCCGAGCTTGTTTATTCGTGGATCTCGGCCCATCGGCCCTGGTGTTACCGGGCTCTTCGATTTTTAGCCGGTGATCATTGGGACGTGCTCGAGCATCATGGAGTTCAAATGCTTTTCTTACTCTGGGGCCTGTTGGTTTGTATTATTTTGGCATTACTGGCTGAATCGCTGGGTTTATCAAGCTGGATTTATTAGTTTTTTCGTATATGCAGAAAGACTTTTTCAATCATATTGGATTGCCTCTTATTGTGGTGGGGCTCATCGGCGCCTTGGTCCTCTTGAGCATTGTGTATCGCATCGTCGAGCCTCTCGAACCCAAAAAAGCCTCTCCGGTGATGACGTTTAAGACGGGAGAGCAACAAATCCCTCCCCAACCCTCCCTTTGACAAGGGAGGGCGCTGTTTCCCCCTTGTCAAAGGGGGACTAAGGGGGATTTGTTGCTTCTGTTTATTTTTGCATATGTCCGACATATCTCTTCTATTCGCGCTTTCCGCTGGACTCGTTTCATTTCTTTCTCCGTGTGTATTGCCGCTTGTGCCAGCTTTTTTTGCGTATTTGGCCGGCGGGGCGGGGGATGGCAAGTCTACTCCGACTCGAAGCGGGACGTTTTTGGCCAGCTTGTTTTTTGTCTTGGGATTTTCATCCGTGTTTTCTCTGTTGGGGGTACTCCTCAATAGCCTTTTGTCCCAATTCGCTTACTCTGTAGAAGAGTGGGGATCCCGAATTGGGGGAGTGGTCATTATTTTTTTCGGTCTTTATCTGGCTGGACTCCTCCGCGTGGGATTTCTCGAGAAAGAGTGGAAATTTCATCCCAAAATTCGTTTCGGATCCCGTTATTTTTCGGCCTTTCTTTTTGGCGCGGCCTTCGCGGCGGGCTGGACTCCGTGCGTGGGAGCGGTGTTGGGAAGCATTCTCGCTTTGGCTTCGACGTCGCCGGGCTCGTCTTTCGGGCTTTTATTCGCTTATTCGGTGGGACTGGGAATTCCTTTTTTGATTCTAGGGCTTTTCGGTTCGAGTCTCACCCGATATATTTCTCGTTACGCCTCTCTACTCCCTTGGATCAATCGCTTATTCGGTGTGATTTTGATTATAATGGGGGTGTTGGTATTCACCGGTAATTTGAGCCGATTGGCGAATGTGGGTTTGCTTAATGATTTTTTATTGAAATAGGTATGTCTCGACAACAAATCCCTCCTCCCTCTTCGCCCTAAGACGGGCTACGAGGGACAGGCCAACCCTCCCTTTAACAAGGGAGGGCGCGGTTTCCCCCTTGTCAAAGGGGGACTAAGGGGGATTTGTTGCTTTGATTCTATATCATCATATTTTTATGCCTCGAAAAATCCTGCTGATTCTAGCCTTGATCGCCATCATCGGCTCGATCTATTATATAGAGAATCAAACAGTCGATAAGGCTCCTGCCTCAACCGACGGTCAGTCTCAGATCATGGGCATGACCAAGGCCGAAAAACAAAAGAAGTATCCGTGGGCCTATGAGCTTTCTTCGATTGATGGCTATATCAATACGGGGCTTTCGGCCGGAGGGGAGCCTCAACAATTCAAGATCGGGGATTTGATCGGGAAAAAAGTGATTCTTGTCGACTTTTGGACTTACTCCTGCATCAATTGCCAGAGAACCACGCCTTACCTCAATGATTGGTACGTGAAATACAAAGATTTGGGACTCGAAATTATTGGAGTGCACACGCCGGAGTTTGAATTTGAAAAAAATTACGCCAATGTCACCAAAGCTGTGGAGAAATTTGGCATCAAGTATCCTGTCGTCCTGGACAATGATTTTTCGACTTGGCGCGATTATCAGAACCGCTACTGGCCACGAAAATATCTGATTGATATTGACGGTTATATTGTCTATGACCATATTGGCGAGGGCGGATATGACGAGACTGAGGCGAAAATTCAGGAACTCTTGGCCGAGCGGGCGAAGGCATTAGGTTTGGAGATGAAGAACCCACTTGACATGCCCGTAGGAGGCGTGGATAAGTCCACGGGTGCTGGGGCGATCCAGCCCGGCAGTCCTGAAGTGTATTTTGGTTCCACCCGCAATGAACTCCTCTCCAATGGCACGCCCGGAAAAAATGGATCAGTGGCGTTCACCTTGCCGGCCGAGTTCGTGAAAAACCGTCTTTATCTGGGAGGAAAATGGACCCTGACCGACGAATATGCCCGCAGTGAATCCAAAGGCGCGAAGATTGTGTTTCGATATGAGGGGAAGGATGTGTATATGGTGGCGAGGGCTTCCAAAGGCACCTTGTTACATGTATTTCTTGATGGAAAAAAAGTTGAATCTTCAATGGGTTTTGATTTGGCAGCTTCTTCCTCAGAGAGCCTTTTTATCTCCGAAGATCGTCTTTATCACATCATTCATCATTCATCCAATGAAGAGCATGTTCTAGAACTCGAAGCCGATGGGGCAGGGGTGGAGGTGTATACGTTTACGTTTGGATGATAGAGGTAGTATTTGTTGCTGATACAACAAATATTTTAGAATTAAGTTTTTTGGGTATGTCTACTTTTGAAAATCCGGGTTTATCTGCAGGCACGCCTTCTGGGCAAGAGATTGCAGAAAGTGAGGAAAAAAATAAGAAAAGTGTAGGAAAGATCCGTGAAAAGCCTGAATTTGTTTTGAATACAGATAGTTTTTTGGCTCAACTACAAAAAGAATTGTTGCAAAATGAGAATATTTGGGTTCGTGAGAATATTTTGAAGCTCCATTTTTTAAAGGAGGGGTTTTCATTTGTGGGTGAATTTCAAAATTCAGACGAAGCTAATCACGAATTGAGCTGGGAGGCTGGGAAATCCTTGCAGGCGGGGCAATTAGGGAAAAAAATCTACTGGAGAGGAGATCATCCTTTAAAGCTTTTGCCATTGGTTCTAGAGAAGGAGGAACTGAAGTTATTCTCTTCTCGTGCTAATGTTTCAGAGACGATCGCTACCTCGATTGCTTATCGCGGGATTGTGGAAGGGGTGCAGACAGGTCAGAAGAATGAATATTCTTTTAATGTGGCGATAGGATTTGAGCCGAAACACGGGAGTGTTTATCCTGCTCCAATTGATACTGAGATACGTGCTTTAGCTCAAAGTCAGCAAGGAAATTATATATTTAATGGTAGTATTGAACCTGAAGATCTAATCTACTGCGCTGTCCGTCCCAGTGGAGTGAATGACGAGGGGAAAAAGGGGCCAGGAAAAATTTTGGTTTTTAGCCCGGTTTCACGGGCAAAAAAAGAAGCAAAACTGACTTCATCTTCAAAAGAGCCTGTGGGTAAAAATTAGATATGAAAATATGAAAAAAAGAGTATTTTCTACTCTTTTTTAAAATAAAAATCAGATTTTTATTTTTTATCGACCCGAGTC
The DNA here is from genome assembly GCA_007375725.1 of Parcubacteria group bacterium Greene0416_36. Taxonomy (GTDB): domain Bacteria; phylum Patescibacteriota; class Patescibacteriia; order VMEV01; family VMEV01; genus VMEV01. The sequence continues at coordinate 24,524 of VMEV01000017.1, read as the reverse complement.
TGGCACTCCAGACAGCGTCTTGCCTCGGGTAGTTTTTCCAGTCTTTTTTTGCTGATATATTCGAGGCAGTCCTCGCAGATTCCATAACCCCGATTTTCCAGTTTTTGGAGTGATAATGGAATATCTATCATCTCACGAGCTTTTTCTGCTAGAAGGGTTTCGCTCAGGTTAGGTGTGGCAAGGGATTCTCGAGTTTTGATCAACTTATTGATTAGATGCGCTTTTCTATATTTTCGAAAAGCGGGGCAATAAGGATGATCGCAGTTCAGGCAATCACACGTCAATTTGTCTTGGCTATTGGGTGTGATTTGTTGATTGATGATGTATTGATTTACAGTATTTTTAAGCCTTTCTTGATGAAAATACTGCATAAGACTTAATACTTTCTGTTTTTCTGTGGCTTCAAGTGCATTGGCATCTTCGAACCGCAGAAAGAAAGCTTCTCTTTCTTTTTCTGTCATTTGTGCCAGATATTCTTTCATGAAAGGAATATCTTTATCTTTTAAAAAAGAACGGGCCTCCAGATAGATTTCAACTTCTTTTATATTATTTGCCATTTTTCTTTCCTTTTTTGATCTAGAGTGTCGGTCAGTAAAATAATAGAGAAATATTACTACTATCTTGTGTTATTGTCAATTATTTTCGATGTGAATATTGAAACCTGATTTTTGAAGTTTTAAAAGTATTTTTTTAAATTAATGAATGATTTTTATTTGCCCACTTAGGCAATTGAGCAACAAACCCACCCCCAGCCTTCGCTAAAAAGCTACGGCCGGCACGCAGCCCTCCCTTAACAAGGAGGGAGCAACAGCTAGCCCCGAAACAAGGGCCGGACTGTTGTTCCCCCTTCCTTGTTTAAGGGAAGGGTCGGGGATGGGTTTGTTGCTCTGACTCTCCATTTTATTGCTAATTGAGGTTTCAATATTCACATTTTTTGCGTTTTTAAAGAGGCTATAATATTAGCCTTTTTTGTGGCCACGGTTCCTGAAATAGGAGGGTGGTTTTTTATTTATTGGCTATATGGTAGGGGCGATGAGCCTTTATCCCTGCCCTCCTTGTTGGTGTCTTATTGACAATATTATATAAGTATGCTATTATATATACAATGCTAGACAAGAAGAGTTGATCAAAACAAGAAAGCGTCTACTTGACACAAACAAAGCGGTATGCTATACTGGTAACATAAGATCGAAGAAGTCACAAATTACAAGTTACAAGTAGAGCAGGCCAAGCGAAGTTGATTCGCTTTTCAAAAGCTAGGTAGTAAGTGTTACATTGACAATATAGATCAAAACGAAAAAAATGTAGAGGACCCATTAAATGAATATAAAGATCCTTTTCTTTGCTTGTCGTGGAGAAAAGTTTCCGGTTCATCTAAAAGTCCTCACCACTCTTAACCGAGTGAACTGGAATTCTTGGGATAACGGTTTTGGGCTACCACTTGAGTGCCATAGCAGTGCAGCAATGCCTGTTGGGCGCCGAGATGCCCGGAACGCGTATCCGAGGTGTTCCTCTCTATGGACACATGAAGAATCAGGCTCAATCTTATTTTTTAACTTTGCGCTGTCGATTCTTCTCTGGCCCTCTACACCTTTTTCGCCTTTGATCTTCCCAATATGTTTAGTTTGTCCCTTTCAGCCTTTGTCCCGCTCTTCTGAGCGATTTGTGATGAAGGCTTGAAGGTACAAATTAAACAAAAAATAATTTTCCGAACCTGAACTCGACGCGTGTGCGGAGGGGGAAGGGGAGGGATTTGAGAGGATTAAAAATGGATTTATTGAATTTCTTAACTTCCGTTGTTGGAATTAATTTAGTTGCAGTTCTCACAATCGCGTATACGGTTTTAATCAACCTTCGAGCAAAAAGATTGCAGGCGCAGGTTGCTGCTCTAAAACCAAAACCTGTATTGGTTTCAGCGTGCGTGCAAGACGAAAAGGGACGAAAAATTTTCTCTAAATTTGTCCCTAACAGCGGACAACCCGCTGCTCAATACTGGAAACCGATGTTAACCTTACTGTTTCAAACAGCTGGAATTAGTTCAGTGTTTACAGTAGCGGGACCTGGGGGCCCAAAGGACCCAGGTGCTCAATCTAGTTTGATATTGAAACAGTTTTCAGCGGATGACGACTTTCAACAAGTCTTTGAAGATGGGAACTATATCTATAAAGTAGTTGTTGTAAAGTGGTTAGCAGGTGAAATTCCTGCGGATAAGGAAACAAAACCATCAAAATTTGTTCCAACAATTACCAAAATCGAAGTGAAAGAGCTGGTCTAAGATTTTGGCAAGGATCCCTAACCTTGTAAAAAAAATAGGGAATCGTAAATTCATAATGCAATGGGGTTGTCTGTGATCCCCGCAATTTTGACAAAAACAGACCTCAATTGGTTCATTTCTTTTACCCAACGAAAGGGGGGCCGGAATGAAAACCAAAGTTGAGAGAGGGTTGACTGATCCCTCGTTATAAAAAAAATCAGAAATCAAAATAGGCTTTTCTTTCCATCCGAATAATCGAATAGCAATTTTATCTGCAAATTCGGATGGGGAGAGTTCTTACAAGAAAGGAGGCCAAAATATGTTTGGCCATTACTTGTAGGTGCTTGGTTAATAAATTTTTAAATATATTAACCAAGCACAACCCGCACCGCCTGGGTTTGAGAGGTGGCACTACAAATGCAAAAAAGGTCGACACATTCCGACCTTAAAGGTGAATGAATAATAAAGCACTCGGTTGTCTAAAAACAATCGGGTGCTTCTTCTATTTTGGTAGATGTTCCGGGTCTTCCGGGGATTGTGACTTTTGGCCATTCTCTGGCAGAAGCAAAGAAAATGGCGAGAGAGGCCATTGAGCTTCACTGCTAAAAAATCATCGCTATCCCATAGCGATGATTTTTTATTTGTGCTTGGCTTATATTGACATCCACTGTAAATAGTGTATTATAAACCGTTACATATTCTGATTGTTATTTTTTTTGGAGGTTCAGTGATGAGCTAAAAAGCGAAAGTGTATCCGGCGCGTCTGCACGGTAGAAATATTATTCTCCCTATTAGGCTTCCTGAATATATGGGAGGCGGTGCGAAAATTTATTTGCGAAATATCGCAAAAATGCCTGAAAATAAAGAATTGTTTTCTTTATATTTCACACCTATTGTCCTAGATCCATTGGTTTCCGGAATCTCTGATAGCGGGAAAAAAATTCCCATCGATAATGTGGGAAAGTGGTTCGCGGGAACTCCGGGCTATGCAGGCCATGTGATTGTGGAAAATTTTAAAGGGAATATTGCTTTGGTCAAAATTCCAGAGCAAAGCCCTTTGGAAGTATTTCTTCTGCTGTACGAACTCAAGCGCGCGGTTGAGGGTGGGATTAGTCATTCCGGAGATATCGATGAAAGCCGTTTCTTCTTTCGCTTGTATGATGTTGTTTTGGAAGCCGCGAAAGACTTTGCTGATACGACCAAAAAGAACGCCTCCAATTATCACCGCGCGGCATTTGCAAACTCCGTTGCTTATGCCTTGACGGGTGTATCGGGAGGCTATGGCGGACCTTCCATTCGAGAATATGCCGCGGGTTCGGTCCTTGGAAATCGAACGAAAAATATTTCTTTTTCGGAAGCTGTCCAAATATTGTCCGATGATAATGGCGTCATTTTTGGACCCATCACGGATTTGCATCGCAGGTATTGGAGAGATATTCCGCAAGAAGAAATGTTTGACAATGATCCGGATGATCTTGAAGAATTGAAGAAAGGAGAGTACTATACCGAGGACGAAGATGATTTTGATTCCGGTCTTGGCAGGCCTAATCCCTACGAAAACAATTAAAATTTTTTTACCACCTTGTTTTAAGCTCTCGCTAAAAAGAGGGCTTTTTTAAATACGCTCACGGGGCTTGCCCTGTCTGCCCGGACCAAGAGAGGATATACTGTGGGTAAATCGGGGCCGGCCGGGTGTTGACAGGATTTTGGGATTTATATAATATGCTTTTGCGAACTGAATCTGATAAAGATTCAAGAAATTTTAAAGTTTTTTCACAACTGGAATACCAAATAGAAAGAGACAAGATCAATTCCTTTATATCAACTTTTTTTTCGGTTCGTTTTTCTAAAAAATGAACTAGATATTTTATCTAAAAAATAGAATATCTTTATTGAGAGTTTGATCCTGGCTCAGGATGAACGCTGGCGGCGTGTCTAAGGCATGCAAGTCGAACGAGTGTAGCAATACACAAGTGGCAGACGGGAGAGTAACACATTGGTAACCTACCCCTGACTCGTGAATAATTCACCGAAAGGTGGACTAATACACGATACGCCCTCCGAAGTAAATTCGGAGAGCAAAGATTTATCGGTGAGGGAGGGGCCTATGTCCTATCAGCTAGTTGGTGAGGTAATGGCTCACCAAGGCTACGACAGGTATCGGGTGTGAGAGCACGGCCCGACTCAATGGGACTGAGACACTGCCCATACTCCTACGGGAGGCTGCAGTCAAGAATCTTCCCCAATGGACGAAAGTCTGAGGGAGCGACGCCGCGTGAATGATGAAGTCCTTCGGGACGTAAAGTTCTTTTCTCTGGGACGAACAAATGACGGTACCAGAGGAATAAGGGGCTGCTAACCTCGTGCCAGCAGCAGCGGTAATACGAGGGCCCCGAGCGTTATCCGGAATTATTGGGCGTAAAGCGTCCGCAGGTGGTTTTTTAAGTTACATGTTAAATTTCGGAGCTCAACTCCGAACTCGCATGTAATACTGAAGAACTTGAGGATGGGAGAGGCATATGGAATTGCCGGTGTAGTAGTAAAATGCGTTAATATCGGCAGGAACACCAAAGGCGAAGGCATTATGCTGGAACATTCCTGACACTCATGGACGAAAGCGTGGGGAGCGAATAGGATTAGATACCCTAGTAGTCCACGCTGTAAACGATGGATACTAGACATTGGGAGTGTCGACCCTCTCAGTGTCGTTTAAATAAGCTAACGCGTTAAGTATCCCGCCTGGGGAGTACGGCCGCAAGGCTAAAACTCAAAGGAATTGACGGGGACCCGCACAAGCGGTGGAACATGTGGTTTAATTCGACAACAAACGGGGAACCTTACCCAGTCTTGACATGTAGCTGCAAATCTCGCGAAAGCGAGACTCCTTCGAGGGTGCTACACAGGTGCTGCATGGTTGTCGTCAGCTCGTGGCGTGAGCTGTACGGTTAAGTCCGGTAACGAGCGCAACCCCCATGATGTGTTGCAATTTCACAACAAACTGCCTCATATAATGAGGAGGAAGGTGGGGATGACGTCAAATCAGCATGGCTCTTACGACTGGGGCCACACACATGTTACAATGGTCGGTACAATGGGTTGCCAAACCGTAAGGTGGAGCTAATCCCAAAAAACCGATCTCAGTTCAGATTGAGGGCTGAAATTCGCCCTCATGAAGATGGAATCGCTAGTAAACGCTAATCAGCCATGTAGCGTTGAATACGTTCTCGGGTCTTGTACACACCGCCCGTCAAGCCAAGAGAGTCGGTAATACCCGAATCGCGCATTATTGCGTGAGAAGGTAGGATCGATGATAGGGGCTAAGTCGTAACAAGGCACCGGTAGCGGAAGCTGTCGGTGGATCACCTCCTTTCTAGGAGATAAAATCTTTCCTTATTGCTTCGGCAAAGGGAACCAAGACGGTCGTCTGGAATGTTTACGAACATTTCCAAGAAGGAAATTGATTTTCTAGTCATTCGTGGCTGGCTTTCTATTTGGTATTCGAGAGGTGAAAATACAAAAAATGTCTGTATAGACATTTTTTTGTTTGGGAAAAAATAAACCCACCCCCCCTTTCTCAGGGAGTAGCAGCCTCCCCCTTGTCAAAGGGGGACTGAGGGGGATTTGTTGTTTGTAGCATTTTTGAAAATGCTTAACGCTTATTTGAATTTGGTATAAGCAGGATTTCTGAATCCTAAATCCTTTTTTTTGGAGGCGTGGGCGAGAATCGAACTCGCTCGTAGAAGTTTTGCAGACTCCTGCCTTCCCACTTGGCAACCACGCCGATCGCTAATATATAATCACAAAATGTTCATTAAGGCAAAATGGTTTTATCTCTCCAATTTGATGATCTCCTCGACAATCTGTCTGCTTGCCTCTACTCGTCCCAGTTTTCGGGATGCCTTGCTCATGTTTTGGAGTTTTGCAGGCGAGTGAAATATATCTTCTAATATGAGCTCTAATTCTTCTTCGTTGCGAATGATTGTCGCCGCGCCTTTTTGCCGGAAAAATTCTGCGTTTTTTTGTTCTTGTTTGGGGACAGGAGAAATTAAAATGAAAGGTTTTTCCAGTGAGCTTCCTTCGGATAGTGTCAATCCTCCCGGCTTGGTAATAATGATATCGGAAATATTCATCCAGTCTTCCATGTTTTTCACAAATCCTAATACCAGAAAGTTGTTTTTTCCTTTTGGAGAGAGTTTTTTCAATTTTTCTTTTAATGAATAATTTGTTCCACAAATTGCAATTATATTGTAGGCGGATTTGTTATTTATCATTTTTTTGATGTATCGGATCAGATCTAAATTTGAAAGTCTGCCGGAAAGGAATAGGAGAGTTTTATATTGTGGATTCAGATTATATTTCTTTTGGAAATGATCTCGAGCGAGAGTTTTATTGAAGGCTTGTGAAATGGGTATGCCGGAAGCGGTAATGGACGAGGATGGGATATCAAAATTTTGGGCCAATGTGTTTTTCAGCTCGGGAGTGGCTACAAAATAATGGTCTATCAAAGGGTGGGTCCAGATGGCGTGGTGTCCGTAATCAGTCATGATCATTATTTGTTTTCCTCTCCATGTTTTGTCTTTTATGCTTGAAAGAGCATGCGGAGTTAAAAAATGAGTAGAAATAATGATGTCCGGTTTCATTGTCTCAACTAGTTTTTTGAATTTTTTTGATTGCAGACTTTCCAGCATTTCTAGGATATCTCTGAAAAGTCTGCCTGCTTGTTTGGATTCAAAAAAATTGTAAAAGAGGTTGTAAATACTTGGAATATATTCTGAAAAAAAGAGATAGTTTAGTTCATAGATTTTTTTATATAAAAAAGAAAAATATAGGAGTATGTCTACGCATGCCACTTCAGTATTCGGCTGTAAAGCATTAAAAGCTTCTTTGACTGCAAATGCCGCTCTTTTGTGTCCGTTTCCGGCTTGAGCGTATACAATCAGGATTTTTTTCATAAAGGTTCTTTATACAAAGACAAGGGCGTATTGTGATACACCCTTGTCTTTGTATGGAACTACATATTTGAAAGGGCTCCCCCAGTGAAGTGTCTCGCCGTCGTCCTAAAGCGGACTATGGCGGGCGAAGGGAGCGGGTAAAGGGAATCGAACCCTTATCCTCAGCTTGGAAGGCTGATATAATAACCGCTATACGATACCCGCGGACGGTTGCAATATAGCAAAGACATTCGAATTTGTGAAGTTTATAAATATGGCTGATATTGGACAAATTATAAAACGACTCAAAGAGCATTATCCTGCCGCGAAAATTTCATTGGATTACCAAACTCCCCTCGAACTGGTCGTGGCGGTGATTTTGTCGGCGCAGTGTACGGATAAGAGAGTGAATCTTATCACTCCGGCCTTATTCGCGAAATACAAAACATGCCGGGATTATATCGAGGCGCCGAAGGAAGAGTTGGAGCGGCTGATTTTTTCAGCCGGATTTTATCGGGCAAAGGCAAAAAATATAAAGGGGATGGCCACTATTCTTGAATCGAAATTCGGCGGGAAATTGCCCTCCACGATCGAAGAGATGCTCGAATTGCCCGGCGTGGCGAGGAAGACGGCCAATGTGGTGCTGGGGGAGCTATATGGCACCTCGGAAGGCTTCACGGTGGATACACATGTGATTCGATTATCCAGAAGGCTGGGCCTGGCGAAGAAGAAGACCCCGAAAGATATCGAGATAGATTTGATCCGAATCGTTCCAAAAGACGAGCGAATCAGCTTGGCTCATCGCCTGATCGCTCACGGACGGAGTCTGTGTCCTGCGAGGAGTCCGAAGTGCAGGGAATGTTTTTTGAGGGATATTTGCCCCTCAGCTAAGGGGGATTGAGGCAATTCTACATCTTCTGATAAAAAATATTTCCGTCAATGATTGGTTTTAATCCGGATTGGTGGACGGCATCTCGTACGGATTCGAATATTTCCCAGTCATGTCCGGCCAAAATTCCGCCGGGTTTGAGTTTGGTCCGATAGAGAGCGATGTCTCCCTTTGCGGCTTCGAGTGTGTGGCCGGCGTCGATGAAAACCAAATCCACGGATCCATCGGCGATTTTTGCCGCGGCTTCCGGGGTGGGGGATTGGATGATGGTCATATATTCCGCGATTCCGAATCGCGCGATATTTTTTTCAAATTCTTGGCGGATATTCAATTGATCCGCTTCTTTGTATTCATGCCGAAAAAGGGGATCTTCGGTACCCTCGAATGTGTCGATGGCAATGACTTTTAATTTTTTGGAGCGGATGATATCTGAAATCGAACACAGCGATCGGCCTTTCCAATTACCCATTTCGATGAATGATCCCTGATTAGGAAGGATAGAAATGAGTTTGCGATAGGTTTCGATATCTTTTTCTGTGAACCATCCGGGCGGCAGAGTTTCTCTATTCATATTTTGAATATCATAACATAAGAAGAAAAAATAGGTGAGATTTGCTTTTGTGCCTTATTTTAGATTAAGATCACCGAACACGGTGCCCCAATTAAATTCTTTTTTTTATGATTGAACAGAAACTCAAGAATTTTTTTGGCTATGATACGTTTCGTCCCCTGCAAAAGGAGATCGTCGAGCATGTGCTCTCCGGTCGCGATACGCTCGTTCTCATGCCTACAGGAGGAGGTAAGTCTCTTTGTTATCAGCTTCCGGCCTTGGTTTTGGAAGGAATGGCGGTCGTGGTGTCGCCTCTGATTGCCCTCATGAAAGATCAGGTCGACGCACTACTCTCCAACGGTATTTCCGCGGCTTTTATCAATAGTTCCATTTCGGCTTTTGAAATTGATACTATTCAGGAAAGTGCGCGTAGTGGCGCTCTTAAAATTTTATATGTGGCTCCGGAACGTTTGTCTATGGGGTTTTTTTTGAATTTTCTGAGAGACACTCCGATTTCTTTTTTTGCCATCGACGAAGCTCATTGTATCTCGGAATGGGGGCATGATTTTCGTCCGGAATATCGTAACCTCAAAAATTTGCGGGATAAGTTTTTGAAAATTCCGGTAGTGGCTTTGACGGCTACCGCTACTTCTCGTGTGCGCGATGATATTCTCGCTCAACTCAAAATGACGGATTATAAAGTATTTTCGTCCAGTTTCAATCGGCCGAACCTACATTATTCCGTCCTCCCAAAGAAAAATACCTTTGATTCTCTGGTCAAACTGCTCGGCAAGTATCCCGACGAAAGCGTGATTATCTATTGTTTTTCGAGAAAAGAAACTGAGTCCGTGGCAGAGTCTTTGGTGTTGGCTGGTTTTTCGGCCCTGCCGTATCATGCGGGTCTGGACGGCGAAGTGCGCCAAGAGACGCAGGAGCGGTTTATCCGCGATGATGTCGCCATTATTGTCGCGACCATTGCTTTTGGCATGGGCATCGACAAGCCGGATGTGCGTCTCGTCGTGCATTATGGACTCCCAAAATCCGTGGAAGGGTATTATCAGGAGACCGGGCGCGCAGGCAGAGATGGCCTCCCTGCTGAGTGCGTTTTGTTTTTTTCTCCGGCGGATCGTATGAAGCAAGAAGTATTTCTCCGCGAGATTTCGGATCCGGCAGAACGGGACAATGGCTATCGGAAACTCGAGCAGATTTCGGCCTATGGCGAGATTTCTGGGTGTCGCCGCGAGTATTTGCTCCGCTACTTTGGTGAGCCATGGGAGAGGCAAAATTGCGGGACATGTGACCGGTGTTTGGCGCCTTCCGCCACCTTTGACGGCACTTTGATTGCGCAGAAAATTTTGTCGGCCATTATCCGGACGGGATCGGCGTTTGGCGCCAAACATGTCATTGACGTGCTTCTAGGTCGGTCGCTGGCCAAGGTACTCGAGCGGGGGCATGACAGGATCACGGTATTTGGTATCGCGAAGGATTTTTCCGAAGAGTTTCTCCGCCAGATTATCGCGCAATTGATTGAAAAAGGACTGGTAGAGAAAGCCTCTGGCCAATATCCTATTTTGAAAGTCACTTCCGTGGGTATGGTTTTTCTCCGGGACCGAGCTTCTATTTCACTGCGTGAACCCCAAGAGGTCGTAGGGGTAGATGAAGAAGCCGAGAAGTCTGTGGATTATGACCAGGAGCTGTACGCGCGGCTTCGTGCGCTCAGGAAGCAATTGGCCGACAAGCGCGGCTGGCCTCCGTATGTGGTGTGCGGGAACGCGTCGCTGGAAGAAATGGCCGTGTATTTTCCGCAGTCTCGGGACTCCCTGTCTCGCATCTCCGGCATCGGCCAGCAAAAACTCGAGCAGTGGGGGGATTTGTTTTTGGGAGTGATAGTGGATTATGCGCGGGAGAAGGGGATCTCGGAAAAGCCGAAAGTTGGGTCCGTGTCTCGTGCTCCTGTCCGGAAAGCCGCCCTTGTCGGGACCACTTACGGGGAAACGAAAAAAATGCTTCTGGACAAAGTCCCGCTCGCGGAAATCGCTCGGCGGCGGGGGATGGTGATCGGGACCATCGCTTCTCATGTCGAGAAACTCATGGAAACCGACCCGAATCTCGATATCGACTATCTCAAACCCGAAACCGAGCGTTTCGATGAAATCCTCTCCGCTTTCCGCGAAGATGAAAAATGGGCCTTATCTCCGGCCCGGGAACGTCTGGGCGGGGAGTTGTCATATGATGAGCTCCGGATTTTTAGACTTTTTATCAGGAGGTAATCCAAAATTTAGATAACTTATTATCATTTTAAGCCTTTTGAAAAAAGGCTAAACAACAAATCCCCCTTAATCCCCCTTTGACAAGGGGGAGATAGCTCCCTCCCTTGTCAAAGGGAGGGCTGGGGAGGGATTTGTTGCTGGAACATTCAATTGTTGGTGATTTTAGTTTACGGCATTCCCGTCTTGGTAAATCGTGATGCCCTTTTTCTTTAATTCTTTGAAAAATTCATCAGATGGGACAGCCCGGTCGGGAGCAAAACTGCCGCGCGCCGAGATGCGCCCATCGAGAATCATCTGCGCGATAATGGAAGCGGGAAATCCGGTGTCGATATTGCATCCTTCTTCCACCCATCCGGGAATCGTGGAGACGAGACATTCCATTTTTGTGATTCGAATAGCTCCCTCTTTGTCTTTGCCTGAGATTTCAACCCATAAATTTTCTTTTTCCGTATAGTTATCGGGCTTTTCGAGCCGAGTAAGGATTCTGGAGAGTGCGTCAATTGGACGTATATCGCTTTTTTCAAAATTCAGCAAATTTTTTTCGCCGAGTCCTAATTCAATTAACCGTCGAATCACTTCGAGCGAGTGGTCTGGAAAACCAGCATAAAATCGTATGTTTTTGATGCCATATTCTTTATAATCTTCAAAAAAAGTATAGGTTTCCGGATGTCTGACGAGATAGCACTTTTCCGAACCTATTTCTCGAAATTCTTTGACTACTTCCGTGTCAAAAGGATTTTTTTCTCCCCATTTTCCTCCTTCTACTACAGGGGCGGGTTCGGTCAGTTCTTCTATAATGCTTTCCATGGAAAAAGGCACCACGAATTTTTTTACGCTCGAATCCCAAGCGAATCCCAGCTCCACGGTGTCTATTTCGCTAAAGCCTTTTGCTGCATGAGCGAACATAATGTTATTGATTCCGGGAGTGGAACCGCATCCAGTTATGGCTACTCGGTCTGCTTTTTTAAATTTTTTATCCATTTCAAGTTGGGATTGTGTCATCGGGATATCGGAACCCAGGTCCAAAACATGTTTTTTCTCCTCTAGGCAGATTCGATACACATCATGATTCCAGTCACCTTCCGCGCAATTGATCACGATGGGAGTATCGACTTGTTTGATAAAATTTGATAATTCTCCAAATTTTCGTAAGTCCACAAACTCAAATGGGGTTCCCGGATATTGGCCTAAGTTTTTTTCCGAACCATCGCGATAAAAATCCGCACACACGACTTTATATCCTGATTCCAAAAGGTCTCTGGCCACAATTCGTCCTTGCATTCCGGAGGATCCGATTATCAGAAAATCGCTTTTGATTTTTTTGCGGTGTGTCATATTTTTGATCGATATTGATTATATTTCCAATATCATACACTCTTTACAAATTTTGGTGGAATTTATAATATGTGGGTGGTCATTTCCCTGTACCACTCGGCTAAGGCCTCGGGTGCAGGGTTCATTCGGTGGTAGCTCAATGGTAGAGCAGTGGACTGTTAATCCATTGGTTGTAGGTTCGAGCCCTACCCGCCGAGCCGTGAACCACTCGCGTTGCTCGGGTTCACGGCACGCCATTTCATTGAGAAAAGTGTGGTGTGAACCCAGTTCTGCTTTTCAGAACATAGCGAGTGGTGAACGCCCTGTACCCGAGGCGATTAGCCGAGTGGTACATGGCAATAAAAATCCTTCACTTTTTATAGGTGTTGGATTTTTTTATGAAATTTTATTACGTGTATATTTTACTAAGTAAAAAAGATTATAAATTTTATATTGGATGTACAAACGATTTTAAAAGACGATATTTTGAACATCAACGAGGTGAAAATACTTCCACCGCTACACGCCTCCCCTTACAACTGATCTTCTACGAAGCCTATTTATCAAAAAAAGACGCATTGCGAAGAGAACATTACTTTAAGACAACCAAAGGCAAAGCCATTCTAAAAAATATGCTAAAAGAGTCTTTAATGTTAATCTCCAATTAACCAACTCCCAAAATATGATAAACTCCTATCTCTACCACCTCGTCCCCGAAAACATGAAAGGCTCTATTTTATTCCCCCTCAACGAACTCAAAGATAAACATTCTGAACTTTACAATCAGTATGTGAAAAAATATGAAGGCCGAAAAGAGTTAATGGAACAGATTATTCCCGCGCTGAACTGCAAATGGAATGATGTCTTGCATATGCTGGCCGTGAATCCGTTGGAAGTTAAAGAAGCCTTAAAGAAAACAGGGGTAAATCTCAATTGGAAAGCACGATTTTATAAGATTGACCCGGCAAAGCTCAATCAAGCCAACCTCTCCGTCTATCTTTACAAGAAAAAAGACACTGGAGGACAGTTTGAGATTGCCCCGAGTGAATGGGAAGATTTCAAAATGGAAAAAATGTCTGAATACGCCGCAATGAATCCTCAAACTCTCGAATATTACAAAGATTGTGTAAAATCAGATCGGAGATGTTTGCCTTTTGTGAATTTGGTGCATATTTTGTATAGGGGGGGGATTGATGTGGCTGGGTGTGAGATTTTAGAGGTTTAAAATTATAAGGTTGGACAAAGTTATTTCATTGATAAAATCGATTAAAAAAGGCAGCATTAAATATTCCACCATTATTATAATGGCGATGTTTGTTAGTCTTATAATGACAGGTTGGGTGATTTATTGGATAAAAACTGAGCCAATTGAACAAACAAGGATGAATATTATAAACAATAAATTAACAGACTCAACGTTGGATTGGAATACTTATCGTGACGAAAAATATGGCTTTGAAATGAAATTTCCGAATGGTTGGCAAGTGTTAGGCCAACCAGATGGAGTTGCCTTTCGAAAAATACAAAAGACTGCTTTACCAGATAATCTAATAAAGAATGGGGATATTGCAATTTCTTTTTTATCAGATAGTGATGCAAGTCAATTAGTGGCTGAACTAAAACAAAGGAAAAAAAATATTAACGGTGAAATTAAAAACATAATCATAGGCAATGAAAAAGCTTTTCAAATCATTGATAATTTAGGAATACAAACTGTTTTTATTCACAATGACGAGAAAATTATATTATTCACGCCAAATTTTGAATTAAGTGAAATAAAAAATACGATCATCAATATTTATAATCAGATGACCTCTACTTTTAAATTTATCATACTAAACAATATTCAAATAAAAAACGATGCAAAAACGGAAAATTGGATTGAGAAAAGTTTTGAAGTAAATTACATTGTAGTTCCTGGAAGTGTTAGTATTGAAACAAATTTTTCAGTAAAAATTCCACCAAAATGGCTAGAGAAAGATTCAATGACCATTGATTCAGGAAAATATTCTGATTATCCATATGGGGATATGGGAGGTATCTCTACTTTAAATAAGCCAGAGGCTAGTTTGATTTTTTTTCAGAAGATTACTGATCAATCGCCAGAAGAGGAATGTACTGAATATCCCGCAGAAAATATTGAATATAGTAACGGTAGAATTATCTTTAAAATTTGTAAGGCTAATAAAATACAACGAGGATTTGATATGGAATTTGATCTTTATTACGCTTATAGCATTGATCCTAAAATAGGAATAAGTTATAGGGTTGATAGTAACCTTGGAATTGCTTCAAAAAAGGAATATGAAAAAATATTTTATCAAATTCTTGATAGTCTATTAGTAAATTATATAATTTTGCCTCCTTTAAATTGATAAAAAAGTTCGAACATCGTTCACGACGCCGAGCCAATAGAACGAAGTTCGAACAAAAAAACTATCGCTTGCAGATAGTTTTTTGTTTTATTATCATATTGTTTTTTATAAAAGATGTAATATAGATATCCATATTGTACTTTTACGTATTATATGATAATATAAATACATATATTTCAACTTAGCGAATTTTATGCAAACAATAGCTAACCAAAACATCAAATATACAGCGGGCATCTATAAAAAGCATTTCTCGGGCAAAGATTATGAATACCGGAGTTTTTTGCCATCTCCTATTAATCAGCCATACGAATATGGCAAGACAAAAGAATCCCCGTGCTTTTAGAAGAAGCTATTCGGTTCGTTGGAGAACTGAACGCTTATTCTATTCTTGTACCGGATGTCGATTTTTTCATTCAGATGCATGTGCGCAACGAAGCTGTTGAGTCAAGCAGAATCGAAGGAACCCGAACCGGAATGGATGAAGCCATATTGCCGGAAGAAGAAATTGCTCCCGAGAAAAGAGATGACTGGTCCGAGGTCCAAAATTATATCAAGGCAATGGACGCATCGGCCGCATGCTAATAGCGCTACATCTCATCGAGCTTGGTATTTTGCGAAAACCGACTTTGTATCTTTCAGATTTTTTTGAGAGAAATAACGGGTCTTATTATGATGCGCTCACCTTTGTCCGCGAACGTAGTGACATGGATCAATGGATCATTTTTTTCCTTTCAGCGGTGATCCAAACGGCAAAAAAAAGCAAAGATACGTTTGAAAGAATTATCGAATTGCGCGCCAGATATGAGAAACAAATTATAGATCTTGGCCGCCGAGCCAAATCAGCTCATAAATTGCTACTCCATCTATTTAGAATGCCGGCATTTAAAGTCGTTGATGCCGCCCAATATCTCAATGCGTCCATTACTGCAACCAACAGATTGATCCACGAGATGGAAAACGCAGGAATTATCAAAGAAATAACCGGTTTTTCACGCAACCGGATTTTCGTTTTGCACGAATATCTTGAGCTTTTCAAGAGATAAATTTGGTTTTAAAAAATAGTGAGTAGCTCCGTGGGGTAAAAAGTAGTAAATTATAAATATGAAGAAATGAAATTTTTTTCAGATATAATTTGAATCTAAATTTTTATGCTATCGGAAACGGGAAAGTCCCCGAATCACAATGCGACCAAGAAGGCGACGTGGCATTGGCCCATATTTGCGGTACTATCTCTCATCATCTTACCGCTGATTCTGGCGGCATTTTATGTCTCTTTTCAGACGTTTCGCGAGCTTCATAATTTCACCTTGTCTCGCAGAGAGGGGTTCGCGTCGCTAGCCGCAATAATGATTAAAGAAAAGTTTGATCGGGTGATTGACGTTGGTATTTCACTTTCCACGCGGGTGCGGTTTCAAGAGTTGGTTGAGGCCGGAAAATGGGATGAGGCAATTAAAATTATGGAAGATGTGCCCAAAAATTTTCAATATATAGACACTGTAGCTCTTTTTGACACAACAGGCACCGTTTGGGCAGTAACACCGCTCACACTCGAAATCGCACCCTTGATAGGAAAAGACTTTTCGTCTCGCGATTATTATCAAGGAATAGCGAAAAACTGGGAGCCATATGTTTCAGAAGTATTTAAAAGAGCTCCCAAGCCGCAATATAAAGTGGTCAGTATTGCCATTCCAATTAAGTCAGACAAAATATTGGGCATATTACTTTTGACGATAAAACTCGATGCCATTGTTGCCTGGAGTAAAAATATTGATGTTGGACCCGCTGGGTTTGTATACATTGTAGATCGGAAGGGGCATCTGGCCGCACATCCGACTCTTTCAGCCGAAGGAGATATTGTGGATTACTTCTCAGTACCAACAATCCAAAGGGTTCTTAAGGGAGAACAGGGCGTTGAGGTTCTTTTTAATCCAATTGAAAATGAAGAAAGGATAACCGCGTATGCACCGGTTCCGGACTACGGATGGGGCGCAATTGTGGTACAACCCACCCGTATTGCTTTCATTGAGAGGAATAGAGCGGTTGGACGCGTGGCCGCTATTTGGACACTTGCCATTTTTGTTGTGGGTTTTTTTACTTATCGATTATTGCGAGATAGAAGCCTTATAAAGGCTCAACGAGATAGAGAAAGTACGCTCCTCCGGAGTATTGGCGATGGAGTCTTTTCCATTGATCGATATTGGAATATCACGCAATGGAACAAGGCGGCCGAAAGAATAACGGGCTGGACTGAAGAAGAAGTGCTGGAGAAACCTTTTCGGAATTTCGTCAAATTTATTCGCGAACATGACTGGAAAGAAAATATCACCTTCATTGAAGAAGCAATGCTTTATGGCAAAGTATATTTTATGGAAAGTAACACTGTTTTGATGAAAAAAGACGGTCAAGAAATGCCTGTCGGTGATTGTGCTTCGCCAATTTTTGACGAGAAGGGACAGGTCATTGGCGCGATAATTATTTTTCGTGACGTCTCAGCGGAAAGGGAGGCCAAAAGAATGCGTTCAGATTTTACCTATGCCTCACATCAATTAAGAACGCCCGTCAATCGGGCACTATGGAGTTTAGAAATTGCTTTGGAAGAAAAAAGAAAAGAGGCAATTATTGATAAATTAAGCGTTGCCTATATCTCATTAAAGAGTGTAGCTAAATTAGTCGAAGGATTGTTAATAGTTTCTGACATTGACCAGAGAACAATTCTTCCCAGTAAGGAAAATTTGCGGTTGCTTGATATGATGGATGAAGTGACCAGATCCTTAGCACAGGAGGCGGAAAAAAAAGGAGTGGCTTTGATAATTGAACCCATTTCAACGGCCTTGGGGATTTTCACCGACAAAAAATTATTTACTCGTATTTTATTTGAGTTGATTCAAAATGCTATTCTCTACAGTGGTAAAGGCTCAAAGGTTGTGATTCGGACGATTTCGCAAGCCGAAGGCATCTTGGTTGAAATAAACGACTTTGGTATTGGTATACCATCCGAACAGCAGGCTTTAATATTTACCAAATTTTTTCGTGGTCAAAATGTGCCAGAAGACAGTGTTGGCGGCGGACTAGGTCTTTTTATAGCTAAGGAAACTATACAGATTCTAGGTGGCAAAATTTGGTTTAAATCAGAACAAAATAAAGGTACGACCTTTTATTTGTCGCTTCCAGCTTAGTCTAGGGAGGAGCAGCAAATTACATTCAAGTTTTAATTACTTATTATGTTGATACAAGATAAAATTATTCAGATGTCTGCTGAAATCTTTGATAAGATTTTTGAGAATGCCGTGCAGCATCGCGCTTCTGATATCCACATGGAGCCTCAAGAAGCAAAAGTGGGAGTGCGCTTCCGCATTGACGGAGTGCTGCACCCCATGGGATCTTTTGAAAAAATCTATTATGAGAACGTGCTCAACCGCATCAAGGTTTTGTCCCATCTGCGAACGGATGAACATTTTTCGGCACAGGACGGTAGCTTGCGCTACCAGAAAGGAGAACAGAGAATTAATGTCCGCGTCTCAATCATGCCGACCTTGGATGGTGAAAAAGTGGTGATGCGTATCCTGACTGAATATGTCCGCGAATACAGCCTTGGCGACTTGGGTCTCTCGGAGCCCAACCAGAAGCTTCTGGTAGAAGCGGCTGAAAAGCCTTTTGGAATGATTTTGGTCGTAGGGCCGACAGGATCCGGAAAAACAACGACATTATATGCTCTTCTAAAGCATCTGAACCAGCCAGACGTGAACATCACCACGATCGAGGATCCGGTGGAATATAAACTTGCAGGAGTGAATCATATCCAAGTCAATACTCAAACCGGCCTGACTTTTTCCAGAGGCCTTCGATCCATTGTTCGCCAAGACCCAGATGTTATTTTTTTAGGTGAAATCAGGGATAAAGATTCTGCTGAAATTGCAGTCAACGCAGCTCTGACGGGTCACCTGCTTCTTTCTACTTTCCACGCCAACGATGCCGCCACAGCTCCTTCACGCCTCTTGGATATGGGTACCGAGCGTTTTCTTTTGGCGTCTACTCTGCAGATAGTCGTTGCCCAAACGCTCGCCCGCCGCATTTGTGACAATTGTAAAGAGGAGGATCTTGATTTTGGAGGCAAAGCCCACAAACTATTTCGCGGAACCAAACTTTTTAAAGGGAAAGGATGTTCGACTTGCTCGGAAACAGGTTATAAAGGCCGCATTGCTTTATTTGAATTCATAAAAAATACGCCCTCCATGCAGGAGCTGATTCTAAAAAATGTCTCCAAACGTGAAATAGCGGCCTTGGCACGAAAAGAAGGAACCGTCAGTATGTTTGAAGATGGTCTGGAGAAGGTCAGCCAGGGAGTAACCACTTTTGCTGAAGTGCTCCGCGTTGCCCAGGCACCTGAAGAGTTTTTTAAGGAAGAATCTTTATGATCTTTAATGGAGGCAAGGAAAAAGAATATTTTATCGAAAACCTAATCATGCTCCTGAATGCGGGTATGGATATCATATCCGCTCTCGATGTCATGGGCGGAGAGATAAAATCGCGTACCATGAAAGAGGTGATTCGGAGCGTAAAAGAATCCATTATGGCCGGAGAGCCTATGGATCGAGCTTTGGAAAAAACTCATTTATTCAAGCCTCATGTGATTGAGCTGATTAAGCTGGGAGAGCAGTCCGGCAATCTGTTTCAAAACCTTGAAGTGATTGTTGTCCAGCAAAAAAAAGACCGCCTTTTTGAATCCAAAATCCGCTCTGCCATGCTTTATCCTGTTTTTATATTGTCCTTGGCTTCAGTGATCGGAATTGGAGTAGCGTGGTGGATTCTGCCGAACCTTTCTTCTGTTTTTTCTCAGCTCCATATCGAGCTTCCCTTGATTACAAAAATCCTTATCAAAGTGGGGGCTTTTTTGAAAGAAAATGGCATTTGGGCCATTCCTGGAGGCATTGGCGGTTTTTTAGTCATCATTTATTTTATCTTTTTTTTCCGAAAAACTCGCTGGATAGGACAAGGAATCATTTTATCAACCCCTGTCATCAACAAATTGATTCAAGAAGTGGAACTCGCCCGCATCGGTTATGTAATGGGGACCTTGCTTCATGCCGGAGTTCCCATTATAGATTCACTGCGGTCGCTTCGCGATACAGCCTCCTTTGAAGCTTATCGAAATTTGTACCATTATTTTGTTGAGTCTCTATCCAATGGCAATACTTTCAGCCGGTCTTTTTCCCTATACCCGAAATCAAACAAGCTCATTCCTATCGCTATTCAGCAGATGATCGTAGCTGGGGAACAATCGGGAAAGCTCTATGATACTTTTTTGCGAATTGGAGAAATTTTTGAAGTGCGCACGGAAGAGGCCACCAAAAATGTCGCCGTTTTAATAGAGCCCTTGCTACTAGTGATTGTATGGCTGGCGGTGCTGGGGGTGGCTTTGGCTGTCATTATGCCTATTTATGGCCTCATCGGCGGGCTTAATACGATTTAATATGCCCCAAGGCTTCACTTTGCTCGAGGCGCTTTTGTCTGTCTCTGTTGTGGCTATTTTAGCTCTCGTGGCTTTTCCTATTTCCATTCAATTTCAAAATAGAACAGGACTCGACATTGCATCTTATTCTTTTACGCAATCTCTGCGTAGCGCCCAAACCTTGGCTCAAGCTTCCAGTGGAGATTCCAGCTGGGGTGTTAAGGCGGATACTGGAAGCATTTTGCTTTTTAAGGGATCTAGCTATGCGTCGCGCGATACGGCTTACGATCAAATATCCTCCATTTATGAGAGTATAATTCTATCGGGGGTGACTGAAGTGATATTTGCCAAATTTACAGGCTTGCCGCAAACTACAGGCACTTTAATTTTAACTTCTCCGAACAATGAAACGCGCTCGGTCACGATTAATTCCAAAGGCACCGTTAGCTACTAGCCATTCGGGCCTGACTTTGGTGGAAGTGTTGCTTTCCAGCGCTACTTTTATGATTGTTATTGGAGTGTTTATGAGCGCCTTGATTACTTCCCGGGAGAGCTTATTCTATAGCGGAGCGCAGCTTCGGGCGCTTTATTTGGCCGAGGAAGGCCTGGAGGCGACACGAAATATTGGAGAAGAAAATTTCGGTAATCTTACTGCAGGCACCCGCGGCTTGGTTCAGTCAGGAGGACAATGGGGATTCTTGGGCACCCAGGATATTAAAGATATTTTTACCCGTTCAATCGTGATTGCCGATGTCGATGCCGATACTAAACAAATCACTTCCAATATAACTTGGCAGCAAAATCCGCAAAGGCAGGGAAATGTTTCTCTGGTCACCGAGCTGATTTATTGGAGACAGCCGTCAGCTTGGCAAGCGAACAGTTTGAACATCAATACTGCGGATATCACATTGAGCGGAGATAATAAAGAAATCCGTAGCCTACATCTCCAAAATACGGGCACCACGCCTATCACCATCGACAAAATGACCGTGTCCTGGACAGGAAATGACAGTTCGCTGATTGAACGCATCCGTATTGGAGTGGATACCGTCTGGTCTTTAACCGGCCCGGGGACTCCGACAGGCAGCCAGCCTCGAGGAACCGAACTGAATATCGTAGATTATTCGATCAATGGGACGACTACGGTGGATATTGATAATATGAAATTCAGTCTTCCCATGGAAAATACCAATATGTCGATCACCTTTACGATGGGAGACAGCAGCCAAAAAACCGTCAATTTTGCAGTAGGTGGTGGCTAAAATTAAATGATTATGTTGTTTACCAGTCCAAAAGGATTCACGTTAGTTGAACTTTTGCTTTCCATGAGCATTGCTGCTTTTATTTTGATTGCCTTGTCTCTATTGGCGCTGTCGCTCGTAGAAACAAGAGTCAAACATCAAACGATTGCAGAGGTGGAGACTTCGGGCAGACAGACCCTGGATCTCCTATTGCAGACACTCCGCAACGCGGCCGCCGTCAACAGTCCTGCCGTAGGAAATAGTAGCGCCACGCTTTCCATCAATATAGATGATAATTCCAAAAACCCAACCGTAATAGATCTGTCGAATTCTGTTCTCCGAATGACTGAAGGCTCTGGAAGCCCCATATCTTTAACGTCGGCTTCGATTATTGTTGAAAGTGTCGCCTTCAAAAATCTGTCTCGCGCTGGAACGCGGGGAATCATTTCTGTGGAGTTGACTTTCTCCCATACAAACCCCAATAATAGAAATGCCTATGAGTTTACAAAAACATTTTATGGGTCCGCCTCGCTGCGATAATCGATGGTTTAGATGCGGGTTTAATACCCTTTTGAGTATTCTGATTGTCAGCGCGGTCGGATTAGTCGTCAATGTGTCATTATTAGTATTATCAACGGGGGTATCCAAAAATAATTTAGTGGCCTACCAATCGCAATCAGCGAAAGCCCTGGCCAATGCCTGCGCTGAATATGCGCTCAATAAAGTACGCTTGGGTGCCAACTATATTGGCAATGAAACCCGGACGATTGATGGCAAGCAGTGCGAAATTTTGTCAGTATTAGGTGGAGGCGGCGTTAATCTTAAAATCCGTACAAAAGCACAAGAAGGGGATGTTGTTCGCAAAGTAGAAATCGTAATTGCAACCGTAATTCCCCAGATACAAATTTCTTCTTGGAGAGAAGTAGCTGATTTTTCTTCCTAATCTTGTCCACCGTGCTTTTTGGTATTGAATACTAAAAAATGTTACAATAAATAAAATTTTTCTTTTTATTTCAAAAAAAAATTTCTAATTCATTTTATGAATATTTTTAATAATCAGCATCGAGGATTTACATTATTGGAAATTCTTTTGGTCGTGGCAGCTATTGCCATTCTTGCGGGCATCGTCATTGTGGCCATCAACCCAGCGAAACAATTGGCAGATACTCGCAATTCACAGCGGCGATCAGATGTAAATACAATTTTAAACGCGGTTTATCAATATATGTTGGATAATAATGGCACTATTCCAGCCTCGATTCCAGCGAACGACACTTGCGCCACAACCGCAACGAATGAAGTCTGCAAGACGGGCGGCGCCTGTACAGGACTTGTTGACCTCTCGGTGATCACTGCCAATCAAAAATATGTTGTTTCCGTTCCAACTGATCCAACCGGATCTACGACTAACGGGGCAGGATACCATATCGCCAAAAGCGCCAATGGCCGGGTGACGGTCTGCGCGCCGGATGCCGAACAGGCAGCCACTATTACGGTTACCCGATAGAATTTATTCAAAAAAAATAAAAAAACTCTTCAACGAGAGTTTTTTTATTTTTCGTGATTGGATTGTTTCTTAATTATCCAGTATTCTTAAAAAGAAATCTTTTATTAAATGAAAAAAATTATATGGGAAAAAGAATCGGGTCTCTTGGTCCTCACAAAAAATCAAAACATTCTCCCAAAACTAAGAAGCGATTGGCCATCAAAAAAGTGATGCTGGAGAAAAAAGCGGCCAAGAGAAAGAAGAAATAGTTTTTTTTCGAAGATATTTTTTAATGTGTCGTGGCTCGCCACGTCGCCCTAAGGGCGACGTGGCGAAGTTTTTTGGGGGGTGTTTGAAAAAAACTAAATTGCTATTTGCATAGGTTTGATATTTCTTAAAAAGTAGATAAGATATAAAAAATAGCTAATATAAGATAAATATCTGTCTTTTTATATAATCTGCTAATTACCATTTGCATAGGTTTGGTTTTTTGTGTATTCTGTATTTAGATACTATTTTTTGATTATATATGGAGAATAAAATATCGATTGGCAGGGCATCTGAATTATTGGGAGTTTCAAAAGATACGCTGAGGCGTTGGGATAAAGCCAAAAAATTAGAATCTTTTCCCAGAACCGAAATTGTCAAACATCGTTATTACAAAAGAGAAGACGTCGATGAGCTCATCAAAAAAGCTAATATTTTTAAATTAGGATGGAGCTGGAGTTCGGATGAAAAAGGTTTCGAGCCTTATTCAGGTTATTATTGCAGTGACTTTTCGATTTTTAATGCTCGGCTCCAAAGATTCGGGAATGAATTGAGTCACTTGCAAGGATTAGAATCCATTTATCCTCTCATCACAGCCATGGTTGGAGAAATCGGAAATAATTCTTTTGATCATAATATTGGCAATTGGGCGGATATACCTGGGATTTTTTTCGCTTATGATCTCTCTAGAAAAACGATTGTCCTGGCGGATAGAGGACAAGGGATATTAAAAACATTGAAAAGAGTCAAGCCGGAATTGGAAACGCCTAGTCAGGCATTATATGTTGCTTTTACCGAAATTGTTACAGGAAGAGCACCAGAACAGAGAGGGAATGGTTTGAAATTCGTAAGACGAAATATCGAAAAATCGGGAGTCAAATTATTTTTTCAAACAGGGAATGCTCAATTAAGGCTTAGTGAAAGAAAAAAAGATTTAAATATTGAAGAAGTGTCTGATTTTATTAGAGGGTGTATTGCGAAAATAGAGTTTTAATATTTGTTTATGAATATATCATTAGTAAAATTTGGAACAACATTAACATCCAGACAGCTTGGGAAAGAAGCTTATCTTGCGTTTAGGCCAAATTTGTCGGCTTTGTCTGGGGAGGAACAACTTTTTGTGGATTTTGAAGGAGTCATCACGTTTTCTCCGTCTTGGGGAGATGAATTTTTAACTCCCTTAATGAAGGAATATGGAAAGAGATTGATTTTACAAAATACCGATAATATATCGGTCAGAGCGACCTTGGAATTATTGGAGGAAATAAATAAAAGTAAATTCACGATTATCTGATTTTAAGATTATCTGAATTGAAATAATTCCGTGAATCTGATACCATATGATCTAGTAAAGTGTACGATTAGAAGTGAACAGACTACAAACAGGAGACTAGTATGAGGTAGTGTCAACTAATCCTGTGTAAAACTATTTAGAAGGGCTGATGGATTGGGCGAAATGACGATTTAAATTTCCGAAAATAGCTTGATGGTAATT
>VMEV01000024.1 GCA_007375725.1 Parcubacteria group bacterium Greene0416_36 | reverse complement strand
TTATTCTTTTTCATAGGAAGGATGATTTTAATGGTTACTAAACATTTCCATTATCTCATCCCTTCTTTTTTATTTACACACTTTTAGTTTACAGTACCGTGGAATTCACGATAATCTTTTAAGATTCCGTGATCATCAAGACGGCCAAACAGATCTTTAGCATCAACTAAATAACTTCTAATAGCCACATCTTTTTCAACAATTAGTGATTGTCGTAATGTCATATATTTAAAGATTTCTTTAATTTTTCGAATCGATATTGATATAAAGGCTTTGTTTCAACATATTGATGAAAGGCAAATGCCCTCATGTGATCGAATAACAAAGGCCGACGAGTCCCTTCAAACAAAATCTGGCATTTATCGAAAATAGCCGCAAGTATGAGTGGTTTTGCGGTTCGGAGATTCACCAAATCCACCTGATGAGTCTTAAAAACAGCCATGAGTTCGGTGATCATTTGGCACTCTTCCCGAAATTCCAGCCTGCGTCCGCCGTAAAACGCCACGTCAAAATCACTGTCTTTCCGAGTCTTGCCTGTCGCCTGCGACCCGAACAACAACAAAAGATCCAAATCGTATTTTTGGGCGATTTCTCGGATTTTTTCGTTTTGTTTGGGGGTAAGGATGAACATATTATTTAAATAATATAGCAGAAAATAGTGGTAAAATCAAAAAATAATAGCTGTTATACATTTAGATGCCAAAAGTGTAAAGTAGCACTTTACACTTTTGAATATCTGGAACCAACAATATCGCCATAAAAAACAAAGAATCGTTCGGTTAGAAACGATTCTTGAAGTCATAGATGCAAAAATCTCCTAATTGCTTGCAATACCAGGCTCCATTTTTCACGCAAGCGGTGAAGCAAGGAGGGTTGCCAAATAACAAAGGTGGACCTTCTTGGGTCTTCAAACAATAGAAGGTCTCGGTGCCTTTCTTTGAGACTGCAAAACGCATCTCTAGTCTTGCAGTCGAAATAAAAAAATTTTCCTTTTTTTGAAGAAAAAATTATTATAAAAAATTCTTCTTCTTCACCGGCCTCAACAAAATTTAGAGGCCCAAAGGTCTCAATGAATATGAGAGGCAAATAAAATGGACGCAATGCCATCTTAACCCCCTGTCTAAAAAAATAATCAGTTCCTTTTCAGCCCAGCAGTGACATCCACTGCCAGCCTCAAAATGATCACTTTTTTGCTTGGTGAAAAAAGTGAGAAAAAAATGTCTAACAGGGTACAAATAAGAAATCTATTTCTCAATCTTCATGGACTCCGGCCATTCGTAAGCCTCGTCCAATGAGATGAATCGAGATAGTAATCCCCCATCCATAGCAATTCCTGGAGAATGGGTAAATGCAACGAATTGGCCCAGTGGTGCCACTTCCATCGCGACATGCAATAAACGACCCTGCCATTCCAGATGGAGCGAGTTTTCAGGCTCGTCCATCAGGAATAAAGTGGGGGTGGCACGGCGGAGAATCAGGTGGAGGAAGAAATTAAGCAACTTCTTTTCTCCCAATGAAAGCTGGTCTGCCTCCAATTCGGCGCCGTCATTGGTGAGAAAGGTCAGTCTATCTTCCTGATCCTCCACAAATCCGACAAAGCTGACCATTTTTTGAGTCAACTGGAACAGTCGAATCGACTTTCCTGTCTTGTAGAAACGATCCTTGTCGAAAAATTGGTTGAGAGTTTTGACAAGAATGTCTCTACCTTCCTCATCCAGCCGAGAAAGAAGCATCTCGTTGTCACTTCGGTATACCTCGTTTTCCAACTCGGCAATACTCCAAAATTTGGCCATACCTCCTTTCTGAGGATAGTATTCAAAACAAATCGTTGGAGAAAAGAGTTGCTTGCAATGAACTTGTTGTTCCCCTTCCCGATATTGCGTTCCGTCGTCCAAAAAGATAGAAACGCCATTTTTTTTATCAGAACTACTAAACGCATGCACGATTTTCTCGCAAATCGTGCTCTTTCCGGAGCCGTTCTGTCCGTAAAAAATCGTGACATCCGGAAATAAATCCAGCGTCACTTTTTTTCCGAGAACCGAATCGATCTGAATTTTTTTGATCATGGCCAGTACCCCTTTCAAGGTCTTCGCCCTGCCTTTCGACCGGGCGGAATTTTGATAGAACGAAAATTTAATTTTTTGAAACTTCGACCCTTCGATAAACTCAGGATCCAAGCCTCAAATCAGCACTTTTTTTACTTAGTGAAAAAAAGTGGGAAAAAAATTAATAAGTGAAAGAACAAAAATTTATTTTTTTTCGGCGACAATTCTCGCGAGAAGAGCCGGTAAAGCGACGACAAATTTCGCAAAATCGCTTCGGAGCTGGACTAAATCTGCCTCGGTCATCAGTTTGCGTTCCTGCATGAAAAGACCTTTTTCATTTGGACCGCTGGCGAGATTTTCACGGCGGAAAATTTTGAATGCTTCCAAGAATTTTGCTCCCAATTCCGGAGTGAAGATTCCTTTAGCAAAAGACACTCTCGCGCCAGTTTGCCAGAAAACTTTTCCATCTGCCCCGATTTTGCGAACTGGATAGAACGCTAACATCGCGTCTATCGCAAGATTGAAACTAAGAACCCACACAGGTTGCTGTCCCTGTTTCACATCCGCAAAAAACGCGCGAGGGCCAACGGGTAACAGTATTGCAAACGCTTTTTCGCCCATCTCTTTGAGTTTGGCGTCTAATACACTCAAAGAAAAGTTTTCTCCAAGAGATGCAATAAACCGTTCGGCTCGAACGATACCTCTCCCCATTTTGTCCCCGATGAGACAAAATAGATCGAGTAAGTGAACGTGGGGAACGACGGACTTAATCTTTCTTATCTTGCCCCAATCGTCCAGAGTCGCGATTTCTTCTGGTTTCAGTCCCAAAGAGGCAACCGTCTTGTCCCATAAAGTCTCGATTGCCCACCAAAGGGGGATATCACCCGATAACAACATGTTCGAAGTCTCGTAGGCGTCTTCCGCTTTACGAACTTGATATATCTCGTCCGAGACGTCCTCGTAACGATTCACGTCCGGCACAGACGACGCCTTACGATACTCGTAAGTACGAAAAGCAACATACGAGCCGATCAACACAAACAGTCCCATCTGAAGCAGATCGTTGTATGGCACTAATTTCAACAAAGCCATACCAATCAATCCCAAAAAGATGACCAACAAATCCAACAAAAAACTTTTTTTGGCTACGCTCATGGTTGAGCCTCCTTCAAAAAAACTCGATTCTTCGAAATCACCAGCACAATGCTCGCGATCTCATTTCAACTCGCAAAATCAATTGTGAATTGGAATGAGGAAACTGCGGTTATGTGGCGATCTCAAAACAATTTTTAGGCAAAAACAAGTTGTCCTGCACCGTCCGAGGGTATTTTACATCCAATAAATTCTTTAAAACCACCAATAATCATTGATGGTTTTAAATTTCCACTTTTTTTTGAGCAAAAGTGGGAAAACTTTTTTTATGCAAAAGAAACGAACCATCTCATTTTCGGGCAGATGGAGAAACCCGAGCCTCTCTATAATTTTTCTACTTTATTCTCAGCAACCTGACGAAAAAGACCTAGCCGAAAGTTAGGTTTGAAAAGCACCGATAGGAAGATTAAGGTGGAAAATATGATGATAAAAAAAACACGCTCACCTCAACGATAGCGAACGGGATGAGA
>VMEV01000016.1 GCA_007375725.1 Parcubacteria group bacterium Greene0416_36 | reverse complement strand
AGCCAAAATCCAAAAAAGAAAGATTATATCGGCTCGGCTTTCTCCCTTTCCAAGGAATCTGAGATCGTCAATATCGATATCCCCATGGATCGGGGGTAACGCAAAAAAAATGTAGGGGTCCGACGTTACGTTGGACCCCTACATTTTTTGAGTTTTGTATGCAATTTTCCCCATTATTGACTGTTTTCTATCGTTATGTTAATTTTTCTGTAATTCATGCACGGCAGATCAAGGTGGCTATTGGTTTCCCGTGGAACCTTGAGATTAGGGGTTTCCGATTTTTTATTTAGAAGTAATCTCGATCATGAATTTATTTTTGAAATTTTATTTTTATTTTTTTGTCGAGTGATTAGCTGTCATCAACTACTCACTACTCACCACTAACTACTCACTAATTAAGTATGCCCACCATCAATCAATTACTCAAAAATCCGCGAAAGACTTTCAAGAGGAAATCTAAAAGTCCAGACATGCATATGGTCGTGGATACCTTGCTCCGAAAGAAAAGTGTTTTGCCTCAAGGAGCCCCTTTGAAAAGAGGAGTGTGCCTGAAGGTTACAACGATGACACCCAAAAAGCCGAACTCCGCTCTTCGAAAAATTGCCAGAATTCGTCTTTCGAATGGAAAAGAAGTGACCGCTTATATTCCCGGCGAAGGCCATAATTTGCAGGAACACTCGATCGTTCTGGTCCGCGGCGGCAGAGTAAAAGATCTTCCCGGTGTTAGGTATCACATCGTTCGAGGCGTGTATGACTGTCAGGGTGTATCTGATCGCCGACAGCAGCGCAGTGCCTACGGTGCCAAGCGCCCCAAGGCCGCAAAGTAATTCCAATAATTCTTAATTCTGCTCCAAAGGCGCATCCGCCTTTGGCGAAGTAATTTTTTCTATGAGAGGTAAAGCTGCTCCCAAGCGAAAAATTCAGCCTGATGTAAAATATAAAAATTTGAGCGTATCCAAATTTATCAATTATGTAATGGAAGGCGGCAAGAAAAATGTCGCTCGTTCTATTATGTATGGTGCTATGGATTATATTAAAGAAAAGACCAAAAAAGATCCCATCGAAGTTTTCGAGCGTGCCATGAAAAACGTCGGCCCTTCTATGGAGGTTCGCGGCCGCCGCATCGGAGGAGCCAATTATCAGGTACCAGTCCAGGTCAGGAACGAGCGCAAATTTATTTTGGCCTCCCGCTGGATTCTAGAAGTGGCTCGCGGAAAATCTGGCAAGCCCATGAGCGAGAAATTGGCTCAAGAATTTCTAGTTGCCAGCGAGAATGAAGGAGATGCCATCCGCAAGAAAGATAATGTCCACAAGATGGCAGAATCCAACCGTGCATTTGCGCACTTCGCTAAATTCTAGGCATTAGGCTTAGGCCTTAGGCTATAGCTTCTTAGCTTTTTATGCCAAGTGATTATGTCAGCTCGGCATATCTCTCTGGTGAAATAGTTAGGAAGCTTCTTTACTTTAAAAAAAATTATAAGAATTTAAAAATAAAGCACTTTTCGCCTTTAGCAATCAGCTTCCTATTGATAATAGGAATAACACATGTCTGTTGTTCCTAAGAAGCTATAGCCTAAAGCCTAAAAGCCTAACCATATGGCACGTGAATATCCACTAGAGCGAGTCCGGAATATCGGAATTATCGCTCATATCGATGCGGGTAAGACCACTACGTCTGAACGCGTTCTTTTCTATACCGGAAAAAAACATAAAATTGGAGAAGTTCATGATGGCGAAACCACTATGGACTGGATGGAGCAGGAACGCGAACGCGGCATTACCATTACTGCCGCGGCCACTACTTGTTTCTGGAAGGATTATCGCATCAATCTGATCGATACTCCCGGACATGTGGATTTCACCGCGGAAGTGGAACGTTCTCTCCGCGTGCTCGACGGCGGAGTGGTGCTCTTCGATGGCGTGGCCGGAGTGGAATCGCAGTCCGAAACGGTCTGGCATCAGGCTACAAAATACGGTGTGCCACGCCTCGCATTCGTCAATAAACTTGACCGCATGGGCGCGGATTTTTACAAAGATTTGGATTCCATCCGAACCCGTCTTACCAAGTCGGCTTATCCTATTTTTCTTCCTATTGGCGAAGAAGAAAATTTTCATGCCCTCATCGATCTAATCACCCTCAAAGCTTATGACTATGTCGATGCGAAAGGGGAAGATATCCGAGATATCCCCATTCCTGATGACATGCAGGAAAAGGTGAAAAAATATCGCGGTGAATTGGTTGAAGCAGTTGCCGAGCAAGATGATATTCTCATGGCTAAATATTTGGCTGGAGACGAATTGACGGAAGCCGATATCAAGTCTGGACTCCGAAAAGGGGTTATTGCCAGCAAGATCGTTCCGGTTTTGTGCGGTGCCTCGCTTCGCAATAAAGGCGTGCAAATGCTTTTGGATGCTGTGACTTATTATCTGCCATCTCCTCTGGACAAAGGTGCGGTCCATGGGATCAACCCGGACAATGAAGAAGAAAAATTGACCCGAGAAGTGTCAGATTCCGCTCCTTTTTCCGCTCTGGCTTTCAAGATCATGTCGGATCCATTTGTGGGAAAGCTTTGTTTTTTCCGTGTGTATTCCGGAACCCTCAAGGCAGGATCGTATGTGCAGAATACCGTGACTGGAGAGCGGGAACGCATCGGCCGATTGCTCCTCATGCATGCCAATCAGCGAGAAGAAATTCAAGAAGTTCATGCTGGAGAAATTGCCGCAGCTGTGGGGCTCAAGCGCACCTTTACCGGCCATACTCTTTGTGATGAAAACTTTCCGATTCTATTGGAAAATATCAAATTCCCTGAGCCGGTCATGAAGCTGGCCATTGAGCCCAGAACCAAGGCGGATCAAGAAAAGATGGGTACAGCTCTATCCAAGCTCGCGGAAGAAGACCCTACATTCAGACTCTCTACGGATGAGGAAACCCAGCAGACTATTATTGCGGGTATGGGAGAATTGCATCTTGAAATCATCGTGGACCGCATGAAGCGAGAGTATGGCGTAGAGTCCAATGTGGGTAAGCCTCAAGTGGCCTACAAAGAAACCATCACCAAAATTGCGGAAGCCGAAGGAAAATATATCAAACAGTCCGGAGGCCGGGGTCAATATGGCCATTGCTGGCTTCGTGTGGAGCCTATGGAAATGGGAAAGGGTTTTGAATTTGAAGATGAGATCAAGGGAGGCGCTATTCCCAGAGAGTTTATCCCTGCCATTGAAAAGGGGGTTGTGGAGGCTATGGCTCGAGGGGTGATTGCGGGTTATCCTTTGGTGGATGTCAGGGTCGCGACATTCGATGGTTCCTACCACGATGTCGACTCTTCTGAAAATGCTTTCAAAATGGCTGCTTCTTTTGCTTTCCAAGATGCGGTTAAGTCCGCCGGCCCGGTGATCCTCGAACCGATTATGAAAATTGAAATCGTGACTCCCGAAGAATATATGGGAGATGTGATTGGAAATTTCAATTCCAAGCGCGGGCAAGTTAATGAAATGACGGATCGTGGAAATATGAAGGTTGTCCACGGATTTGTTCCTTTGGCTGAAATGTTCGGCTACTCTACCGAAGTGCGTTCTATGACTCAAGGCCGAGCCAGCTATAGCATGGAATTCGGGCATTATGCTGCGGTGCCTAAAAATGTGGCTGATAAGATCATCGCAGAAAAGGAAGGGGTGAGGAGATAGGGCCCGTAAATACGGGATCCCCGATAGGCCTCACGGCCTTCGGGGATGGTTTTCCGGCCGCCTTGGGGCGGCCGGAAAACTATTTGACTTTCTTTTTCTGATATATTAAGATTTTGCTTGTTATGGAAAATGTAATTTGGAAACGATTGATTTCTTTGGCGAAGCATTCCAATGATCGAGTGATCATTACTGACGGGGAAGATATTTACACACTTTCTCGCCTAGTGGGAGATGGGGATGATAAAAAAAAGAGCATTTTTCCTCCTCCAAAAATTTCTGAAACCCCTCCGGCTTTTACGGTTTCAAAATCATTAGAGACCCTACCTTTGACCGAAGAAGAGTTGCTTACGAAAATCAATCAGGAAATTTTAGACTGGAAACGGTCTAATGAAAAGAATAATCAATCCATCGATACATTCAAATTTATCAAGTAATTTTTATAAGGCGCCGTCTTTGTCGGCTTTTTTCCGCCAAAGGCGTATCCGCCTCAGGCGGGAAACCCTAAAAAAATTTTAATAAGCAAGAAATTTATGGCAGAAAAATTTCAACGTACTAAACCTCATGTCAATGTCGGTACCATCGGCCACGTGGATCATGGAAAAACGACCGTGACTGCGGCTCTGACAAAAGTTTTGGCCGCCGAGGGAAAAGCAAAGTTTAAGGAGTATGCGGATATCGCCAAGGGCGGTACGGTTCGTGATGCTTCCAAGATCGTGACCATTGCCGTCGCTCACGTGGAATATGAATCCGAGAAACGCCACTATGCTCACGTGGATTGTCCCGGACACGCGGATTATGTCAAAAACATGATTACAGGTGCGGCCCAGATGGATGGTGCCATTCTCGTAGTTTCTGCTGTGGATGGCCCTATGCCTCAGACTCGAGAGCATATTTTGCTGGCTCGTCAAGTGGGCGTGCCTTCCATTGTCGTATTCCTCAACAAATGCGATATCGTGGCAGATAAAGAACTTATTGATTTGGTGGAAGAGGAGGTTCGCCAATTACTCAATAAATATCAATTCCCTGGGGATAAAACTCCAGTGATTCGAGGTTCCGCCCTCAAGGCCATGGAAGATCCTTCTGGTCCGGGTGGCGATTCTATTCGAGAGCTGGTCAAAGCCTTGGATGCCTTTGTTCCGGACCCGGTTCGAGAAACCGACAAGCCATTCCTCATGCCCATTGAAGATATTTTTAGCATTGAAGGTCGTGGAACCGTGGTGACCGGCAGAATTGAACGCGGAATGATCAAAATCAATGAAGAAGTTGAAATCGTCGGATTGGGCGAAACCCGAAAGACGGTGGTCACGGGCATTGAAATGTTCAATAAAGAATTGGAACAAGGTCAAGCGGGTGATAATGCCGGTTTACTCCTCCGAAGTATCAAAAAGGAAGAAGTACTCCGAGGCATGGTCCTTTGCAAACCTGGTTCCGTAAAACCCAAGCAAGAATTTGAGGGTGAAGTCTATATTCTTTCCAAAGAAGAAGGCGGACGGCATAAGCCTTTTTTCAATGGATATAAGCCTCAGTTTTATATTCGAACTACGGATGTCACCGGCGAAATCAAACTTCCAGCTGGCGCTGAAATGGTAATGCCTGGAGATACGGTTTCTATTCACGTCAAACTTATGGCTTCCGTGGCTTTGGAGGAGAAGCAGAGATTCGCTATCCGTGAAGGCGGCAGAACGGTAGGTGCTGGAGTGGTAACTAAGATCATTGCTTAAGCTCGTTTAATTTTATGTAATGAGGTCTCGCCTAGGCGAGACCTCACGACCGTTAAAAACATGATTACAGGAAGAAAACAAATCAAAGAAAAAGATCGTATCCGAGTCAAACTTCGAGCCTATGATCATAAGATTATTGATCAGTCGACTAAAACGATTATCAATACGGCTACCCGATCTGGATCTACTATTTCCGGACCCATTCCTTTACCGACTGAAAAATCCAAAATAACGGTCAATAGTTCCACCTTTGTGCATAAAAATGCGCGGGATCAATATGAAATTCGCCTTCACAAAAGACTGATTGATATTCAAGAGCCCAATCCTAAAACTATTGATGCTCTCATGAACCTGAATTTGCCGGCTGGCGTGGATGTTGAAATTAAAATGTAAATGATTTACAATAAAGAGTCATGGTTCCATGGTATCGAGAAGATCTCGAGAAATCTCTAGAAAACCTCGATAAAATGGAAGCAAGATTTAAAAGGAGTCCATATAGTCACAGTTATTGATAAGCCAAGCGAAACAAATCATTTTGCCCTTCGTTTTCGGCTGGGAGCTCATTTTGACTATAGCTTTCGGCTTTTTGTTTTATGAAGGGCAGTAAAATCTGAGGGACGAGGTTATTAGACTTTTCTAAAAGATATGAAATTTATTATCGGTGAAAAATTAGAAATGACACAAATGTACTCAACCAATGGCCACTGGGTTCCTGTGACCAAGGTTCATGTACCTCTTTGCGTAGTCAGTCAGATTAAAACCGTAGAACATGATGGTTATAGCGCGGTTCAATTATCTTGCGGCCACAAAAAACATATCACCAAGCCACTCGCAGGTCATCTGGCTCCGGTGATTTCTTTATTTGGGAATAAATCGCCTCGTTGGGTGAAAGAATTTTGTACGGATTCCACGGATAAAAAAGTGGGGGATATTATCAAAGCGGATGCCTTTATCGAAGGTGAAGATATATTGGTTCGAGGCATTTCCAAAGGAAAAGGTTTTGCGGGTGTGGTCAAGCGCCATCATTTTTCTGGGCACCCTGCCACTCATGGACACAAGGATCAGGTGCGTATGCCGGGAAGCATTACTTCCAAGCGGCAAGGTCCGGTCCGAAAGGGACATCGCATGGGAGGCCATATGGGTGTTAATCCCGTATTGCTTCGCGGTCTGCGTATTATCAAAGTCGATGCGGAAAACGGTTTCCTTTATATTAAGGGTGCAGTGCCTGGAGCCCGAGGCGGTTATCTCGAAATATTCACCAAATAATTAGGGTTTTATGAAATCTGCAAAAGTTTACAATATGGAGGGAGAGCTAGTTCGATCCGTAGATCTGGCGGCTGATATTTTTGAAGTGGCTCCGGTTTCTGATTTGATCTACCAATCTTTAATTGCCCAGTTTGCCAATGCCCGGCATTCCATTGCTCACACCAAAAAGCGAGGGGAAGTCAGTGGCGGAGGAAAGAAACCCTGGAAGCAGAAGCATACGGGACGTGCTCGTCATGGTTCGATTCGCTCTCCTATCTGGAAGGGTGGAGGCCGGGTATTTGGACCCAGAAGCGACCGCAACTATTCAAAAGGAATTAATTCTAAAATGAAGACCAAGGCTTTGCAGATGGGATTATCTGATAAGGCCGAAAATGGCATGATCATCCTACTGGAAGGCTTGGCGGAAGGAAGACGGAAGACCAAAGAGATGGTGGGCATGCTCAAAAATTTAAAAATAGAAGATAAGAAAATTTTATGGGTGATTGGTAAACAGAATACCGAATTATTGGCATCTATCCGCAATTTGCCGAATGTCCAATTGATTTTGGCTGATAGTTTGAATTTGGGAGATATTGTGGATAATGAAGTTTTACTTTTATCTTCGGATTCATTGGGGAAAATTCAGAAAATCTATTCCCTCTAAAAAAAATTAGAATGTTTTTATGCCTAATAAATCAGTAGTAAAAGAGACGAATTCGGCACCAGCCCCAAGCGAGAATGGGAAGGCTGTTTTGGCACCTAAAAAAGCTTCTGCTGGATCCAAAATGGCCTATCGTGTGTTTGTCAAGCCGCTTAAGACCGAGAAGTCTTTGTCTCAGAGCAAAATCCATAAATATATCTTTAGGGTGGAGAAGTCTGCCAACAAAATAATGGTCAAGCAGTCTATCTTTGATCTTTATGGGGTTCGGCCGGTGTCGGTTAATATGATTTCTGTAGAAGGGAAGCGCGTAGGCCAGGGTCATAAGGCAGGCCAGAGAAAATCTTGGAAAAAGGCAATCGTGACTCTCAACGAGAAGGATACTATTTTTTTTGAATAATCAATTTTATGCCCGTAAAAGTTATAAAACCGAATCATTCTGGACGCCGAAACATGATTCTTCATTCTTTTGGCGAGGTGACAACCTCAGAACCTCACAAAGCCCTGCTCGCTTTTACTAAGAAACGCAATGGGCGAAATAATCAGGGAATGATTACGGTGCGCCATCGCGGAGGAGGCAGTGCTCGGACTTGCCGCATTTTGGATTTCAAACAGGACAAGCTGGAAATTCCGGCTCGAGTCGTGAGTATTGAATATGATCCTTATCGTTCCGCTCGTATTGCCTTGGTTGCTTATAATGATGGAGAAAAGAGATATAATATTGCTCCGGATCAACTTCAGGTTGGAGAAACGGTGATGTCTTCCAAGTCTCGCATTGAAGTCAAGGCCGGCAATCGAATGCCTCTCGAGATGATTCCGGAAGGATCCTTTGTTCACAATGTGGAGCTGGAACCTGGAAAAGGCGGGGTTCTTGCTAGGTCGGCCGGATGTTCCGTTCAATTGCTAGCTATTGAAGGTCGATTTGCTCATTTGCGAACACCCTCCAAAGAAGTTCGTAAGGTCCTCAGAAATTGTATGGCGACTCTCGGTGTGGTGAGCAATTTGGATCACCATTTGACAAGAGTAGGAAAAGCCGGTACATCAAGACATCGAGGCCACCGCCCTGCCGTTCGCGGTAAAGCCATGAATCCTTGTGATCACCCCCATGGCGGAGGTAATGGCCATTGTCCGATTGGCCTGAAGTTCCGAAAGACCCTGTGGGGCAAGCCCGCTCGAGGCGTGCATACCCGGCGTACTAAAAAGGCCTCGACCCGCATGATTTTTTCCCGCCGAACGAAATAATTTAGTTAATTGATCCCTAGTTTTGTAAAATAATATGTCACGAAGCATCAAAAAAGGACCTTATACGGATCCAAAATTATTCAAGAAGATGAAGAAGGTGAAACCCGGAGAAAACACCGTCATCAAGACTTGGGCGCGTGAGAGCACCATAACTTTGGATATGGTGGGGTATATTTTTGGAGTTCATAATGGCAAGATTCATATTCCTGTTCGTGTGAGCGAAAATATGGTCGGACATAAATTGGGTGAATTTTCTCATACCCGCAAGTTTGTGGGGCATGGAGGAAAGATGGCCAAGGCCCAAACTAAAGAAGAGATTAGCACTACTACTACCACTACCAAGTAAGATTTAATATATGGAAGTTCACGCTAAATTAAGATTTTTAAGAATGTCTCCGAATAAAGTTCGCCTAGTCGCGACCCTCGTTCGTAATATGGGCGTTGAGGAAGCGAGAGATCAGCTTCGCTTCAATTCTCGTTTAGCCGCAAAACCAGTCCTCAAACTTTTGGATTCTGCCATTGCCAATGCGGAGCATAATTTTAAGCTGGACCGCGAATCTTTGTTCATTTCAAAGATCGTGGTGAATATGGGACCGGCTCTCAAGCGCTTCCGTCCCTTGGCTTTTGGCCGCGCCTCTCCGATCATGAAGCGTTTTTCTCATGTTGAGATTGTGCTGGACCAGAGAAAGGTTCCTCTTTCCGATGTGGAAAATACCCAGGTAGTGGATGCATTACCCAAGGATTTAAAAATGAGTTCTAAATCATAATATATGGGACAGAAAGTAAATCCAATTGGTTTCCGAATCGCCACGATCTATACTTGGCCATCCCGATGGGTGTCTCGCCGTGCTTTCAGTACTTTTCTTAAAGAGGATGTCAAAATTCGGGAATATCTTCAGAAGAAATTGAAAGAAGCCTTGGTCGATAAGATTGAGATAGAACGCAATAATAATCATTTTACCATCACCATTCAGGCGACCAAGCCAGGACTCATTATTGGCAAAGGCGGGGCTGGTGTGGAGGATTTGAAAAACGAAATCCAGCATAAATTATTGGGGAGAAAGGAAAATATTGATCTCAATATTGTCGAGCTTAAGAAACCGATGTTATCGGCAAAGGTCGTGATGCAGACCATGGCTTATGAAATCGAAAAGCGCGTGGCGGTCCGAAGAGCAATGAAGCAGACCATTGCAAAAGTCAT
The DNA here is from genome assembly GCA_007375725.1 of Parcubacteria group bacterium Greene0416_36. Classification (GTDB taxonomy): domain Bacteria; phylum Patescibacteriota; class Patescibacteriia; order VMEV01; family VMEV01; genus VMEV01. The sequence continues at coordinate 18,386 of VMEV01000016.1, read as the reverse complement.
GAAAGAAGGGGCTAAGGGGGTAAAAATTTTGGTCTCCGGCCGCATCAATGGTTCTGAAATTGCCCGACGTGAGACTTTATCTGCCGGCAAGTTGCCTCTCCATACGCTTCGGGCCGAGATTGATTTCGCCAAAGGCGGAGCTTTTACGACTTATGGTGTGGTTGGAATAAAGGTCTGGATCTACAAAGGCGAGGTGTTTGAAAAAGAACAAGCTGAGAAATAACTAGAGAAATATATGTTGATGCCTTCTAAAGTAAAACATCGCAAGTGGCAAAAAGGAGCGGTCCGTGGAATTGCCACCAGTTGTAATCGTGTGAGTTTCGGATTATTTGGCATTCAGTCGATGGAAGGAAAGTGGGTTTCCGCCAGACAAATTGAGTCTGCTCGAAAAGTGATTGCTCGGTCTCTGCAAAAAGGCGGCAAAATGTGGATTCGAGTGTTCCCAGATAAACCCGTTACCGTCAAGGGATCTGAAGTGCCGATGGGAAAGGGCAAAGGAACCGTGGATCATTATGTAACGGTTGTTAAGCCAGGAACAGTATTATTTGAATTATCAGGAATTTCGGAATTGGATGCCAAAGCGGCTTTCCATATGGCCAGTTATAAACTGCCGGTGAAGACTAAATTCGTAAGCCGTCACAATATTTAAAATCGTATGAAAGTTTCCGAATTACAAACTAAAACCAAGCCTGAATTGCAGGAATTGCTTTCGGCCAGCCGGGCGAGATTGTTGGAATTGAATTTTAAGGTTGCCAGCGGGGCCGAGAGGCATGTTCGAGAGATTCGAACAGCTAAGAAGCTGATTGCCCAGGTTTTGACCTGCCTCAATCAAAAATAATTTTTTAATATGAAATCTTCCAGCACTAAAATTGAACGAGTATTTTCAGGAAAAGTGGTGAGCGCTAAAATGGCGAAGACTATTGTGGTTGTAGTTGAAGAATCCAAAGTCCACCCCAAATATCACAAGTCTTATAAAGTTTCCAGAAAATATAAGGTACATGATGAAAAAAATGTCTCAAAAGTTGGGGATACTGTTTCATTTATGGAATGCCGCCCCTTGTCTCGCTGGAAGAGATGGACTCTTTTAAATAAGGAATAAGTTTAAATATATGGTTCAATTGCGATCCATTTTGAATATAGCTGACAACTCTGGCGCTAAACGCGTTGCCTGCATCCAAGTACAGGGAGGTTATCAAAAGCGGTATGGCCGATTGGGGGATATTGTATCCGTTTCTGTTAAAGCGGCTCAGCCTCATACCCTTGTAAAGAAAGGGGAAGTGCATCATGGCGTCATTGTGCGAACCCGCAAAGAATATCATCGAAAAAATGGGGTATGGATTCGTTTCGATGATAATGCGATTGTGCTTATTGATCCCAAGACCAAAGAACCCAAAGGGACCCGCATTTTTGGACCGATTGCCAGAGAATTGAAAGCCAAGGGTTTCGCGAAAATCATTTCATTAGCCCCTGAAGTATTATAGAAATATATGAAGATCAAAATGAAGGATAAAGTCAAAATAAGGGTGGGAAAAGACAAGGGAAAAGAGGGGTTGATTATACAATCTTTTCCAGTGGAGGGTTTGGTTGTTGTCGATGGCGCAAATAAGAGGACTCGCCACTTGAAAAGCAAATCGAATAAGAAGGGAGAGAACAAGGGAGAAAAAGTGGAATTTTTTGCTCCGATCAGGGTCTCTTCGGTGATGTTGATCTGTCCTAAATGTGCTAAACCGACACGCATTGCCTATCAACTATTGGAAACTGGCAAGAAAGTGCGCAACTGCAAAAAGTGTAAGCAAACCATTGATTAATCTATATGTCGCAAATTTTCAAAAAACAATATAAGGAAAAAGTTCTGCCCGCGCTGGCCGAGGTTTTAGGCACCAAAAATATTTGGGCGGTTCCCCGCATCAAAAAGATAGTTGTCTCTGCCAGCTTTGGGGCCAGAGCTAAGGATGATTCGCCCTTGGTTGTGGCTATGGAGAAAAATCTTACGGATATCACGGGACAAAGACCGATTAAAACTTTAGCCAAGACTTCTATTTCCAATTTTAAAATCAGAAAAGGAATGTTTTTGGGATATAAAATTACCCTTCGTGGAAAAAGAATGTTTGATTTTATATACAAACTTCTCAATATCAACATGCCTCGCATCCGAGATTTCGGAGGTATTTCAGTGGCGAATATTGATTCTAGCGGCAACCTCAATATTGGCCTGAAAGAGCAGATTGCTTTCTTGGAAATTGCCCCTGAAGGCATCGAAAAGCTTCATGGATTGGAAATTGCAATTGTGACCTCGGCCAAGAGTCAGAAAGAAGGTCTCGAATTATTTCGGCTTTTGGGATTTCCTTTCAAAGAGCTAAAAGACAAAGATACTAAATAAATTATATGGCTACTAAATCTAGAGTTGCAAAGTCACTCCGAACTCCCAAATTTTCGACTCGCATTGTCCGCCGCTGCTGGAAATGTGGTAGATCCCGAGGATTTTTACGGAAATTTTCCATCTGCAGAATCTGTTTTCGAGAATTGGCTTCTCAGGGTCTCATTCCGGGAGTCCGGAAGAGCAGCTGGTAATTTAATTTGGATTTAATTCTTACTCGAAGTTTATGATCACCAATGATCCAATCAGCGACATGCTAACTCGAATCAGGAATGCTTCGATGGTGCGCAAACCGCATGTGGAACTGCCTTTTTCCAAATTTAAAATGGTTATTGCGGATATTTTGAAGAAAGAAGGCTATATAAGCGATGTCCGACATATCGTATCCTCCGGCGACCATGCTTTTGATACTCTGGCACTGGAATTGCGGTACAGTGGAAAGCGTCCCATGATTACATCTATCAAAAGAATCAGCAAGCCCGGAAAGAGAGTCTATTGCCGCAAAGATGAGCTTCCCATTGTCTTGGACAATTCGGGTATTGCTATTATTTCAACTCCGAGAGGCATCATGACCAATAAACAAGCAAAATCGGTTGGGCTGGGGGGCGAGATTATTTGCGAGGTTTATTAAAAAAATATATGTCTAGAATAGGCAAAAAAAATATTGTTATTCCCGAGAAGGTTGAGGTAAAACTTGCCGGCAGGGATGTATCGGTCAAAGGCCCCAAAGGCTCTTTGAGTTTGGTTTTGCATCCTCGAGTGAATGCTTCCCAAACCCCGGAAGGGATTTCCATTACGGTCTTGAATGAGAATCTGAAATTGGACCGGTCTCTCTGGGGACTCTATAGCCGATTGGTGAATAATTTGATGGTTGGAGTAACCGCAGGGTATTCTAAGAAATTGGAAATCAATGGGGTCGGTTATAAAGCCTCTCTGGCCGGAAGAGTTTTGACCTTGGCTATTGGTTACAGTCATGATATAACCTATGAGCTTCCCGAGGGGATTTCTGTCGCTATCGAGAAGAATATCATAACCGTCTCTGGTATCGATAAACAGAAGGTTGGCCAAGTGGCTGCCGAGATTCGCGCTTTCAAGAAACCGGATCCGTATTTACTCAAAGGCATTAAATATGTGGATGAGGTCATCATGAAGAAGGCGGGTAAGTCTGCTGCCAAGACGGCTTAATCTAACAAAAATGTATGAATCCCAATAAAAAACAGGCTTTCGTCAAACTGCGACGCAAAAATCGCGTATCCTTCAAGATTCGTGAGGTTTCGAGCAGGCCCCGATTGTCGGTTGCGAAAACTTTGCGTCATATCTATGCACAGGTGATTGATGATCAATCCGGCAGGACTCTAGTTGCGGCTTCCAATCGAGATAAGAATATTGTGTCTTTGAAATTGAAGACCAAAACTGAGTGTTCCGCCGCGGTGGGTGAATCGATTGCCAAAAAAGCTGTTGCCAAGGGGATTATCCAAGTTGTATTTGATCGGGGAGCTTCCAAATACCATGGCCGGGTTCAGGCTTTGGCTGAAGGGGCGCGTAAAAATGGATTAATTTTCTAATATGATACAGAAAGAGCAAGACAATAAAAAAGAATCTAAAGAATCGACCGTTGGGAAGATCAAATCTTCGATGCGCCGAAGGGAGCGCGGTGGGGACGAGGACTTCGGCCAGAAAATTTTGGATTTGAGCCGCGTGGCCCGTGTGACTTCCGGAGGAAAGCGCATGCGTTTTCGGGCCTGTGTGATTATCGGAGACAAGAAGGGGAAAATTGGATTGGGACTTGCCAAAGGGTCGGATGTCGCGGATGCTCTCAATAAATCGGTCGCGAAAGCCAAGAAAAATATGCTGGATTTGACCCATTATCACGGAGTTATTCCTCATCGTTTCGAAGTCAAATACCGGGCGGCAAAAGTGTTTATCAAACCCGGAAGAGCGGGGGACGGAATTATTGCCGGAGGCGTGGTTCGAAATATTTTGGAAATGGCGGGGTTTAAGGATGTAGTTGCCAAAATATTGGGCTCCAACAGCAAGATCAATAATTCTAGAGCCACATTTGAGCTTCTCAATTCCTTTTTGGATTATAAGAAACCTATTAAGAAATAGCGGTATATGGCAATCACTTTACAAGCAATTAAAATTGGAAGCGGGATCGAGCGTCCCAGCAAGCGTTTGGGCCGAGGCGATGGATCGGGCAAGGGGTCCTATTCCGGCCGTGGCATCAAGGGGCAGGGAGCTCGAAGCGGCGGCATGAGGGGGCAATATAAGAGGGCTATGCGCGAGAACCTCATGCATTTTCCAAAATATAAGGGATTCAAGACACTGGAGCTTCATCCTTTGGTGGTAAATTTGCGCGATATCGAATCTCATTTTTCAGCCAATGCTCTTGTAAGCCCCGGGACCCTTCGCTCCGGAGGATTAGTGCGGGCGGCTCGGGCTGAGATCAAAGTATTGGGTGAGGGAGAATTGACAAAAAAACTTATTTTTTCTTCTAGACTGGTATTTTCTTCTTCAGCTATCGAGAAGATTAAAGCATCCGGTTCATTGATTCAAGAGTTAAAAAAAATCAAAAAGTCAAAGCAAATTCGAAAATTTAGAAAAAATCAGAAATCTAAAAAATAAGCATCTTTTTTAGAAAATACTTTATGTTTTCAACAAGGAGACTTTTGAAAGTGTGGGAAGTGGCGGAAGTGCGCTGGAGCATTTTATTTGTTCTGGCTCTTCTCGTTATTTCCAGAGTGGTGGCTCATATTCCTCTTCCGGGGGTTGATATTGCTGCCATGAAGAATTTTATCGGCAATAATCAGCTTTTGGGATTCATTGATTTGTTCTCCGGAGGTGGCATCAGTAACTTTTCCATTGCCGCCATGGGTGTAGCTCCTTATATTACAGCTTCGATTATCGTTCAGCTTCTTAGCATGGTGATTCCGTCTTGGGAAGAATTGGCTAAGGAAGGGGAACAGGGACAGAATAAACTCAATCAATATACGAGGCTTTTGACTTTGCCGATATCTATTATGCAGTCTATCGCCTTATTGTCTCTTTTGAGCAGTGCTCCAGGAAATATTTTAGGGAGCCTTTCCCCTTTTCAATATATCGCGTCCGTCATCTCTATGACCGCAGGATCTCTGTTTTTGGTGTGGCTGGGCGATCAGATTTCGGAAAAGAAAATCGGCAATGGCATGTCGCTTCTGATTTTTGCCGGTATCGTCGCCACCTTGCCTGGAGCTATCCGCAATGCGGCATTAGCCTATGACAGTACCCAGTTTTTGGGATGGATATTATTTGCGGCGATTTCTCTCCTCACCATCGTGGTGGTTATCTACATGACTGAAGGCATGCGCAATATCCCCGTGAGCTATGCCCGCATGAATGCACAGGGACGTGTGGGTGGAGGAGCCAGTGCCTATTTGCCCATCAAGGTCAATCAGGCTGGAGTGATTCCGATCATCTTCGCGGTATCTATTATCTTGTTTCCGCCTGTGATTGCTCAATTGTTTTTGAGTGCCAAGAGCCCTAGTCTGGTATCAGTCGCTGAATTCGTGATTTATCTTTTCAATAATTCATGGTTCCATGGCATTGCTTACTTCCTCATGGTCATTGCTTTTACTTATTTTTATACCTCCATTATTTTTCAGCCGGAAAAAGTCGCTGAAAATCTGCAAAAACAAGCGGGGTTTATTCCCGGTGTTCGTCCCGGCGCTCCCACGGCCGAGTATCTCAATTTTGTCTCCACTCGCATCATGCTTGCCGGTGCCTTGTTTTTGGCACTCATTGCAGTATTGCCTGTCATTGTACAGGGTGCTACTGGTATCTCAGCTCTAGCTTTGGGCGGAACTTCTTTGCTCATCGCTGTCTCGGTGGTCCTTGACACCGTCCGCCAAATCGATTCTCAACTCACCATGCGGGAATACGATAATGTTTAATATTGTTTCGGAATGATAAGGCGTAGAGAGTAGAGGCAGTCCGACATTACGTCGGGCTGCCTCTACTCTATGCTTTTGCTTTTTAGTGGTTTTTTGGATTAAGATAGAATCAATTTAAACAACAAATCCCTCCCCAACCCTCCCTTTGACAAAGGAGGGGGTAGTAGCTTCCCCCTTGTCAAAGGGGGATTGAGGGGGATTTGTTGCTTTCAACACTCATTAATTTTTTTATATTTAATAAATATGGCATTATCTTTTGGATCTTCTCGAGACGAAGAAGAGGATGATTTGGGGGGAGAAGAGGAATCGCCAAAAAGGGAAAAGTCGGCTGATGCGGGTCATCAGTCTCGTGTTCGTTCTCGGTCCGAGTGGAATAGTCTCCGGTTGAGTAGATCTACCATCGAGCATATTTTGTATGATATTCCGGAAAGTGTCGCTTCCAAAAAGCAGATACATGAAGTGATTCATGCCTTAGAAAATGATATGAGCGGAGAGACATTCAGCCGAATTGTTTCTCGAAATATGGATGAAAAGTATAAAAGCGTTGTTTTACAGAGGGTAATGGAGAAATATCATAATTAATATGATCCAGTCTATCTTTTGTTTTTTGGGGCTTCCCGGAACCGGCAAAGGCACACAGGCGGCCATTCTGGCCAAGGATTTGGGCTACTTTCATTTGGTGGCTGGAGATTTGGTGCGCGAACTGTGCGCGGAGGGAGTATCGGTTAAGGACCCAGCGCACCAAGCCGTCATTGACCGCTATCGGCATGGAACTCCTCAGCCGGACAGCGTGATCAATAAGATTGTTTTTGATAAGATGTTTAGCTTGGGATCGGGCAAGGGGATTATTTTTGATTCGTATCCTTTGTCCATGGGGCAGCTGAGCGCGGTCGAGGAATTTTCCAAGGGAGAGAAGATTCGGGATTTTCGTGTGTTCCATTTGGTGGTTCCGGAAGCGGAACTGGTGGATCGTCTGGCCAAGCGATACTTGGTCGTGGAAGGCGAGAGCGGGGCTAAAGAACTCACTCGCCGCGCGGATGATGCTCCGGAAGTAGCCAAAAAGCGTATTGCTACGTACCGCGAGAGACTGGTGCCACTTCTTGATTTTTATCGAGAAAAGGGTGTGTTGGTGGATGTGGAGGGTCAGGGAAGTATTGAAGAGGTTCATGCTCGTATTTTAGGAGAGTTAAAGAAGTAAAAAGATTGATTATGATTCGCTTAAAAAGCAAGGAGGAGATTGATATTCTACGGGAGGGAGGAAAGATTTTGGGTGGAATAGTCGCTCATTTAGCCGGGAAGGTGGCTCCGGGCGTATCTTTGTTTTCTCTCAATGAGGAGGCTCTCCGCTTGGCGACATTGGCCAAAGCCCGGCCTTCTTTTTTGGGTTTCCGAGCCAAGGGAGTCAGACCCTATCCCTCCGCTATTTGTGTCTCAATTGACGATGAGGTGGTGCATGGGATCGGCAACCGCAATTTGGCACTCAAGGAAGGCTCGATTGTGAGCCTGGATATGGGCATTGAGTATCGGGGGCTTTATACGGATCATGCCATCACCGTGCCGGTCGGACAGGTTAAGAAAGACGCGCTCAAATTGATTGAGGTGACTCGTCGCTCTTTGGACATGGGGATTGGCGCTATTTCTCCAGGATTAGAACTATCTGAGATTTCTAGAGCCGTAGAGCGCGTGGTCGAGAAAGAAGGATTTTCCGTGGTGAGGGAGCTGGTGGGCCATGGCGTGGGTTTTGCTGTCCATGAGGAGCCCGCGGTCCCTAATTTTTTTGTCCGCGGCATGTATCCCAGCGTGATTCTTGAGCCGGGCATGGTCTTGGCGATCGAGCCTATGGTCAATATGGGCGCCTGGAAGGTCGTGACCGACCTCGACGGCTGGACCGTCCGCACCGCCGACGGCACCCTCTCCGCCCATTTCGAGCATACGGTGGTGATTACGGAGGAGGGGTTTGAAGTGTTGACGGAGGTGTAGACTCCGGATAATAGTGTGACTTATGAATATGCCAATTAAAAAATATCTCGGAATCGACCCCGGCACGGTCCGTATTGGCCTCTCTGTCGCGGACAGCGAGACTCGTCTGGCTGTTCCTTATGACCTCTTGGAAGGCCTCACGGACGCGGAAGCGGTGGAGGCTATTTTGGGCATTTGCAGGGATGAAGAAGTGTCTGACATTGTGATTGGTCTCCCTATCAGCCGATCGAGTGGGCCCACGGCTCAGACCGCCCGATCCCAAAAATTCATCGATAAAATCCGCGAGAAAATTAAAATTCCCGTTACCACGGTGGACGAGCGTTTCTCTTCCAAAATGGCCGCCAAACTCAATCCCAAAGCCGATGATTCCGTGGCCGCGGCGATTATTTTGCAGGGACATTTAGATCAATTAAAAATGCAAAATTAAAAATTAAGAATTAAACAGCCAGGCAACAGTTGTTCATTTTTAATTTTTAATTCTTAATTTTTAATTGATTTTGTGACTTATTCCACCTCCGGCCTCATCCTTCGCGCTCGTCCGTATGGGGAAAGCGATCGTCTGTTCACGGTTTTCACGAGGGAGCAGGGCAAGACGACCTTTCTCGCTCGAGGGGTACGAAAGGCCAAGAGCAAACTATCACGAAAGCTCGCTTTTTTCGCGGAGCTTGATTTTTTTTTGGCGAAAGGGCGGCGATGGGATATTGTGGCTGGAGTGGAGACAGGGTCCAACTATTCGGGGATTCTGGAGGGCTTTGGCCGTATGTCTGCGGGATTTTATTTTCTCGAGCTGGTGGACCGATTTTTGGGGGAGCATGTGGCGGATCCGAGAGTGTATGAGTGGATTTTGTTTGGACTTGGGGAGATTGGATCGTGGGAAAAGAATGAAAAAAAGAATCACCACCCGATGTTTATTCCGATCATGACCCTTCGTCTGCTTGCCTATCTGGGCTATTATCCGCATCTCGAAGACTGCGCGCGCTGTCACGGCCGGCTCGATTTGTCCGCCTTATTTATGTCGTATTTGGACGGGGGAGTGCTGTGCAGAGATTGTCAGCAAAGAGGAGGAGAAGGGATTAAAATTAGCGGTGACGACATTCTATTTTTGGAAAGCATTAAAAGTGAGCTCTGGCAGGATTCTATCGAAGAGAGTAAAAATAAAAGAAGGCCCTCGCTATTGGAGCTGGTACCTTCTTTTTTGAGGTTTAGATTGGAGCAGGAGATGAAGACTCAGAAATTTATTTAGGATTTTTCTGCATTCCTGCCCAACATTTTACACACCATATACCTTTATTCTCTGCTTCTTTTCCTATTTGCAAGACGTATATTCCTTCGCAAATAGGGCATTGTGTTTTTTTACTCTCTGTTATACTACTCCAATAATCTGAGTCTTTTGTCCAATGACTTACTCCACCAAAATGGAGACTTTTCAATTTCCAACCGTGTTCAGGTGTGATGTCGATTTGAATTTTTATGTAATCTCCCTTTTCTACCTGAATTTGGTCGAGGATTAGAAATGTGGCAATATCGTAACCTGACATGAAGTTGATGAAATTTTCTTTATTAACATAGGCTGTTACTGTGTTTGGCATACAAACACTCCTTAAAATATGGATTGGTAAGAACTTGAAAAAGCACCTGTCTTTAATATCATAAATATAAAAAGATGTCAACATCTTTAGAAAAATCGATTTTGAATACGCTGATTTATTTTGACTTGTGGGATTATCCGCTCACGGGGTTTGAGGTTTGGCAGAATATTGGGGGGGTGTCCCCTGTAGGGGCGGGTTTGAAACCCGCCCCTACCGAGGGGGAGGGTGGATTTGCAGACATCGAAAAATGTCTTGCCGAATCCGTATTCCTCCGAGAAAAAATCGAATATAAAAACGGGTTTTATTTTCTAAGGGGGAGGGGGGAGATAGTGCAGACTCGACATGCTCGTTATTTATTGGCATTTTCGAAATATCGGAAAGCGAAGAGGATCGCGTGGATTTTATCGAGGATCCCGTTTATTCGCGCGATTTTTGTGTCCAATACCTTGGCTTATTCGAATGCCAAGCCGGAGAGCGATATTGATTTTTTTATCGTGACGTCTGCCGGAAGAATCTGGTTCGCGCGGTTTTGGGCGGTGATGATTCTGTCGATTTTACGTCTTCGCCCGCGACCTAATCATACGAGGGATACGATTTGCCTGTCTTTTTGGGTGAGTGAGCAAAAATTAAATTTGGAGTCTTTGACCTTGGGAGAAGGCGATATTTATTTTTATTATTGGCTGGTGCAGTTGGTCGCGCTTTACGATGATGTGGGAATCGAACAAAAATTAGAAAGAGAAAATGCGTGGCTTAAAAAATATCTGCCGAATGCCCATTTTTATTCGAGTCATCCAAAAAGACGAATATCGGGTAATATGAGGGTTAAGAGAATAGCAGAATGGATGTTGAGGGGGAGATTGGGGGATCGGTTGACTCTATGGACCGAGAAAATCCAGCGGCGGAAAATGAATCCAGAAATCACGGCGAAAATGAATAAAGGCACGGATGTGGTGATCAATGCGGATATTCTCAAAATGCATGTGCTGGATAGGAGGGAGGAAATTAAAAAGAATTATGAATTAAAGCAACAAATCCCTCCCCAACCCTCCCTTTGACAAGGGAGGGGGTAGTTGCTTCCCCCTTGTCTGATGCCAAAGGCACATCCGCCTATCGCGTGAAAAGGGGGACTGAGGGGGATTTGTTGTTCAATCATATGCTCAAATTACTACGGTTTCTATCATACTTGCTCGTTTTTCTTATCCCGTGGCAGGCACGGTATTTTTGGCGTTTAGGAGAGTTGAATGGGGGAGCGTGGGAATATGGGACGATTTCGATTTATGGGTGGGAGAGTTTGGCACTGGGGGTGATTATTTTGTCGGTGGGGTATTGGGCCTTTAGTCCCGAATGGAGAATGAGAATGCGGGAGGTGTGGCGGGGGTTTACGAAGACGGGGCTCGAGTGGCCATTGGCATTTGTGTGGCTGTGGATTTTGGCGGGGGCGGGGTGGGCGGTGGATTCAGATTTAGCTCTCTATGGACTGGGGCGATTGGAATTGCTTTTGTGTCTGGGGTTTGTCTGGGTGTGTCTCTCTCTCAATCCCAAGAAAATCGCGGTGTGCTTTCTGTTGGCGTGTGTTCTCCAAGGCTATTTGGGGATGATGCAGTTTTTCTTGCAAAGCGATATTGTGGGGGAGAATAAATATCTGGGCGTTTCGGCGCATGATCCGTCGGAACTGGGCACCTCGATCGTGGATACGGGCCTCAGGCGGTGGCTCCGCGCGTATGGGACCTTGCCTCACCCGAATATTTTTGGAGGGTTGATGGCGGCGGGACTGGTCATTGCAGCGTATTGGGTGATGGATGTGGGGCGGCGGGTAACCAGCGCGTCCCGAAAGATTTTTTTTGAAATGATTGGGGCGTGGATGTCGGTGGTGATTATTTTTTCGGGATTGATGGTGTCGTTTTCACGGTCCGCGTGGATCGGGGCGGGTGTGGGTATCTCCGCGTATTTCTTTTTTTTGTGGAGGGCTTATAGAAAAAATAGCGAGTGGCCCGTGATTCGGCTCTCTCTTTTGAAATTGTGTTCGATTGTATTGGCCATGATTATTGTGTTTTATTTATTGCTCGCGCCTTTATTTGAAACTCGTTTCGGAGTGGAGGGCGCTCTGGAACAGCAGTCTGTGGATACACGCCTCGATCAAGGACGAGAATTTTTTGCTATAATCAAACAAAAAGGGATCACAGGCGTGGGGATCGGAAATTATACTGCGTATTTATCGTCTTTTATTCGCTCCGAAGAACCGGCATGGACGTATCAGCCGATTCATAATATTTACCTCCTGATATTGGCGGAATTGGGATTGGTTGGACTTTCGATTATCGGTTATTTTCTTTGGAAAAGCAGAATTTGTATTCGCCAGATTTTTAAAAATATTTTCGATCCAGCTGACCCTTGGACGCGAATATCCATTTCAATTTTATTGGGTCTCGCCGTGATCGGACTTTTTGATCATTATCTGTGGAGCATGGCAGTAGGGTGGTGGGTGGCCTTGTTTCTATTGATTATTTTAAGAGCGATTAAATTTTAGAAAATTATTTTATGAACGAACAAATATCGCAGGCAGAGATTTCGACTAAAAAAGTAAAATCGCCAAAGAACCCAAAAAAGATGCCAGATTTGCCGGCTGATATAGTAGAATCTCAAATAGATCCAATAAAGGCGGATAAAAAAGATGAAGATACTTTAGATATACCTATTTCTTCGGAAGAGACTCAGGATATTTCTCCCGGTGAATTGGTACAGCATCTAAGAGATGACCAGAATTCAGCTAAGAAACGATTCCAAGAACAAGAAGAACAGCAGTCTTTTGAAGATTCGAAAATTTGGTATGAGGGGTTGAAGGAGCTTTTGAAGGATTGGCAAGAAAAAATGTATGCCGGAGAGAGTGCTCTTTATGTGAAATATGTTCGGGGTTATTTAAAAAATACGAATAACCCTCGATTCACGGCAGGACAGCTGTATCGTAAGATAGATGAGTCTCTTGCTTCGTTTGAAGCGGGAAATAAAAGTAGTCAATCGCTGCAGGATTTGAAAAATAGCATCCCGGAGTGGATTGGAATATCTGACGGTGTTTTGAATATGAAGAATAAAAAATCGGGAGAAGGAGCCATGGGGGAAGTATTTAAAGCGGACCGTCTTATATATAAAAAAGCAAAAGATATTCCGGCAAATCGTGAAAATTTAGGTTTTGAGAATCAGGATCAAAAAGAAGAAATGGCTCGTGCATTTGCGGAATTTGAGTCTACGATATCGGTGGTCTTGGGAGAAAAGTCGCCGTTCCCAAAACAATTCTTGAATAAGGAAGGCAAGCAGGTCATGTCTGAGGTGAAAGGCCGGACAATGCAGTCTTGGTGGAAGGAGAATACTCAAGGAGGCCGCAAAATTTCCGAAAGTGATTTTTTTGAAATTCTTCGAAATTCGATGGAGTCTGTCGCTATTTTAAATAGTCCTCTGGAAACTCAATATCGGGAGAAATTTTTGGAAGCGGCCGAGAAAGAAATCGCCAGAGAAATATTATATTCCAAATGGAAAAAAGAAGATCCTCGATTTGAAAAAATATCTATCGGTGAAAGAGATGCTCAAGAAGAATCTTTGATAAATTCTATTTTGTTGCAGGAAAGAGAGAAGATTCAACTGGAAGCGAAAAAAAGACTGGAAGGGTTTTGACATCGAGATATCAAGGAACAAAATATGATGGTTACTCCGGACGGGAGTGTGAAAATAATCGATTTTGATTTGGCCATGAAAAATCAGGGGAAACTTTCTGCCGGTATTGGCCTTATGGGCACTCCGGATTATTTGCCTCCGGAAATTTATGGCGCCCGTGACGGGCAGGTTTTTGATTCGAAAGTTGATAGTTACGCCTCTGGGGTCATGTTCAATCATCTTTTGGGTAATACTCTGGTTGATTTTGGATTCAAGGTGGACCCTTTTTCTGAAAATACTGTTTTTGCCAAAAAAAAGCTTTTGACTGATCCGGCCGAGGGAGGCCACCCGACTGTCGAGATGCTGGTTGCCGAATTAAACAAGAAGAATTTTGATGATAGTCTGAATGTTGATTTTAAAGATCCTGTTATCGCGGATAAGACATTTGGTATTTTGGCCCGAATGATGGATCAAAATACAGATCGTCGTTTATCTGCGGCATCTGCCTTGAAGGAATTGGAGGTTCTCACTAAAAAGTAAAAAGATAATCGATGTTTCAATTATCTTCTTTAGTCCAAATGTTGGTTTACAAATTGGACGATATTGGTAATATCCTGATGCCGGTTAGCATATTTGACTAACCGGATGAGCAGTTGGCAGTCGGAAATTTCGGGATAAATCAATATTTTCCAGACTCTGGCCCTAATAGCTTCATCCCAATTTCGCATTTGGTGGTAAATGAGCGAAATATCGGACAGATCCTTTGCTGCTGGAAAGAGTCTTTCTCGATCAAACAAATGATTCAGTGGCTTTTTCATTGCAATATAGACTTTTGAAAGAAGCGTGAAATCTTTTGTCAGATGCCGGGCATAGCATTGCCGGAGGATTGCTGGAAAATTGTGGTGGGGAAAGCCGTGGCAGGCTGAGAAGTGGATATTCAAAAATTGTTTTTTGATCTTTAAAGCTGGTTTGTAATCTCTTTGAAATAGAAACCAATCAGCCAAGCAGTTCGCGTACTCGCGTTGGATTATCGGGTTGTTTTTCAAAAATTCCAGCTCCATCTGAGCTTCTTGGAGTTTATTTTTGCCCAAGAGATCATAAAAATGATCCGTGGTGTACATGGTTTATCTCCTTTTTTATCTGAAGGAAAAAATGAGACCCTTATAAGGGATACTATGGAAATGGAGATGATTTGTCAAAGCTTGATTTTGCTGTAAAATGACGATGAAATGACCGATTTAAATCTTTATTTTTTAAATTTATGTCAGGATCACCAGAATCCAATAAGCCTTCATCTGCAGCTGAAAGGCAAAAAAACTTAGAAGCAAGGCTTAGTAAGAAGGTTTCTCAAACTGTGACTAATGTTCCAAAGTTCGTAGAGGAAGCGAGAAAAAAATCTGATTCTCCTATATACAAAGGAGGCGAAGGAGCAGATGATAGTTGGAGTCGTGAAGTTGCTGAATCTCAAAGTCAAGAGAAACAAAAAACCGCGGTAAAAAAAAGTGGTGATTCTTGGGAGCAAGCATCGTCTGAAGAAGATGAAAGACAGCGGGTAAGGCAAGAACAGCTTGGTCAAAATTTAAAATCATTGGAAATATTTTTTGATCATTTTAATTTATCCTCTGATAAATCGGATAAAGTTTTGATTCAACCTGAAATAAAGCAGTCTGGAGTGGAGGATAGGACAGCATTCATGGAAAATTTAATTGCAATATTGCAAGATCCTCAAAGTGTAGAGGATATGTCTGAAAAATTAGCGTTGGATTCGACATTTGAATTGAAAATAAAGGGTATTGAATCGAATTTGGTATCAAGAACAGATCCTGAAAATGCTCAAACTCGAGAGCTTTTGAGGGGATTAGAAGATCTGGCTACGAAAACAAAAGAAGCCCGATCCATGCGGGAATTGATTAAAGGACGTACTAAAAAGAAATGATTTTTATATATGGAAAAAGAGATGTCTTTACTTATTTTAAGACATCTCTTTTTTTGATTTTCTATTATTATTTTAATAATAGTATTTCTTCTTCTAATTCAGACTCGGGAAGTATTGAATAGACCAACATTAAATATTTTAGAATTTTTTGAGTACTGTTTTTTTCTATTTCCTTTAAGATATTAATCAGAATTTTGATATCTTTGGTTGCTTCTTTTTTTGAGATACTTGGAGAAGTTTTGAATAATGGGGCAACTCTATTAGAAATAGTTGAAAGCTTTTCGGCAGATAAATTTGCGCAACAGTCCCAAATTATATCAGCGCAATGCAAAGTCTGTTTTCCAAATATAGCATGAAAATTACTGATGACTAGGTTTTCTAGTTGATCCAGTGCTTCTTTTTTTTGTCCGAATTCATATTTTATCCAAATGAGTGTTCGGTAGTAATCTCTCCAATGGATAATATGGGGATTATATTGTAGTTCTAATTCTACAATTTCTAAATATTTTTTTCGGCTTATAAAATCCCTCGAATTTTCTTGTGCCTTTTTGATATTTTGTACAATGATTTCTAGTGAATCATTAGGCATGTGACACCTCCGTTTTGCTGGAAAATAGGTTATAAAAAGAACATTATTTCTTGCTCAATTTTTAACATTTCTATTAGGGTAATGCAAATCCTTGACAGTCGTGAGGGGCGAGTGCTAAATTTGAATCAGAAAAATTAGCAGTCTTCAGGAAAGAGTGCTAAAGTATAAATGCAAAATTAAAAATTAAGAATTAAAAATTGAGCAGCACTGTGAATATTGGTTGTTCATTTTTAATTTTTAATTAATAATTTTTAATTGATTTATGGCCACACTCAAACCTTTGGGAAACCATGTGATAGTGAAACCGATGTCAGCAAATGAGCTGTCCAAATCCGGAATCATTTTGCCGGACACCGCGTCCAAGGATCGACCTGAAAAAGGAGAGATCATTGCCGTGGGTCCGGGAAAAATGCTCGAGAATGGGAATCTGTCCAAGATGTCCGTCTCAGTTGGACAGAAAGTCGTATTCAAAAAACATAGTCCCGACGAAGTCAAAGTCGGCGACGAGGAATATCTGGTGATTTCCGAATCGGATATTTTGGCGGTGTTGGAATAATTCAAAATTAAAAATGCAAAATTAAAAATTGATTACAGATATTTTGTCTTTTTGTTGTTCATTTTGAATTTTTAATTAATAATTTTTAATTGATTTTTTTATGGCAAAACAAATCATTTTTGGAGAAGAAGCCCGGGCAGCGCTCAAGCGAGGGGCGAATAAGCTGGCCGACGCGGTGAAGGTGACTCTCGGCCCCAAGGGGCGAAATGTGGTGATTGATAAGGGTTATGGCGCGCCAACGGTGACGAAGGATGGCGTGTCCGTGGCCAAGGAAATCGAGCTGGAAGACAAGCTCGAAAACATGGGCGCGGAACTGGTCAAAGAGGTGGCGTCCAAGACGGCTGATGTGGCCGGAGACGGCACAACGACCGCAACTTTACTCGCCCAGATCATGATCAATGAAGGCCTCAAAAATATTACGGCTGGTGCGGCTCCTCTCTCTGTTAAGCGCGGCATTGAAAAGGCCGTCGAAGCCGTGGTCGAGGAACTCAAGAATAAAATTTCTAAAAAAGTGTCGTCCAAAGAAGAAGTCGAGCAGGTGGCCTCCATTTCCGCCAATGACAGTGAGATCGGCAAGACCATTGCCGAGGCCATGCAGTCGGTGGGCGAGAATGGCGTGATCACGGTGGAAGAGTCACAGTCTTTTGGCGTGCAAAAAGAGAAGGTCGAGGGCATGCAGTTTGACAAGGGATATGTGTCTCCCTATATGGTGACCAATCCTGATCGCATGGAATCGGTTTACAATGACGCGCATATTTTGATCACGGACAAGAAAATTTCTTCGGTTCAGCAGATTTTGCCCCTCTTGGAGAAGCTCGCGCAGATGGGAAAGAAAGAATTGGTGATTTTGGCTGAGGATGTGGACGGCGAGGCTCTCGCGACTCTGGTTCTCAATAAACTCCGAGGGACTTTCAATTCTTTGGCGATTAAGGCGCCCGGATTTGGCGATCGAAGGAAAGAGATGCTCGCGGATATTGCGGTTCTCACCGGCGGACGCCTGATTTCCGAGGAAGTGGGGCTCAAGCTGGAGAATGTCGAGATTGCGGATTTGGGACAGGCCCGAAAGGTGATTGCGGACAAAGAACATACGACGATCGTGGAAGGAAAGGGTGATGCTGCTGGACTCAAGTCCCGTATGGAGCAGATCAAGAAAGAAATAGAATTGGCGGATTCGGATTTTGATAAGGAAAAATTGGGGGAGCGTCTGGCCAAGATGTCCGGAGGTGTCGCGGTCCTGAAAGTGGGCGCCGCGACGGAAACTGAGATGAAGGAGATGAAGGACCGCATCGAGGATGCCCTGGCCGCGACTAAGGCCGCCCGCGAAGAGGGAATTGTTCCTGGAGGAGGAGTGGCTCTTATTCGAGCGATTCCTGCTTTGGATCAGGTCAAAGGCGATGCCGATGAGATGATTGGGGTCAATATTGTCCGCCGCGCTCTGGAAGAGCCCGTGCGACAGATTGCGGCCAATGGTGGCCGCGACGCCTCGGTGATTTGTCAGACGGTCAAAGAAGGCAAGGGCAATTTCGGATACAATGCGGCCACTGACAAGTTTGTCGATATGATGACAGCCGGAATCGTGGATCCGACGAAAGTGACCCGATTCGCGCTCCAGAACGCCGCGTCGATCGCCTCGATGATCCTGACCATGGAAGCCCTCGTCGTGGAAATTCCCAAGAAGGAAGATGCGGGCAGCGGCCATGGACATGGAGGAATGGGCGGGATGGGAATGGGGGGTATGGGAATGGGGGGTATGGGAGGGATGATGTAAAAAAATTAGGCATTAGG
>VMEV01000015.1 GCA_007375725.1 Parcubacteria group bacterium Greene0416_36 | reverse complement strand
AAAAACTGGATTGGAAAACCCCAATCGAAATCTTAAAAGAAAATAATTTACTAAAAAAATAAAACACCTCATCGGTGCTTTTGGGGCCTAACTCTCAGTTCAATCTTCTGCATATATAATACCACACTATTCCAAGAAAGTCAAACCATCACCTTAGCCAAAATCCCCCTATTTATTGCATTTTTAGCCAAAATTTGGAGGGCGCACGACAGCTGTTGGGTTTTAGCGGCGGACACACAGGTCCGCCCCTACACACGTCGCCGGACAACCCGTATTGCAAAAAATTCACCCATAGTCGAAAAACCCGTACATCTTTTTCGACTATGGGTGAAAAACCCGCACAATCCAAAACCATCAATTCATTGTATTTTTAGCCAAAATTTGAGAGAATGAGCTCAAATATATGCCCGTATTAGCTGTGAACAAATCCGCGTCATTCGACTATCACCTGGTGGAAACCTACGAGGCAGGGTTAGAATTGGCAGGGTCGGAGGTAAAATCAGCAAAAGGAGGCCATATACAACTCAAAAATGCCTTTGTCAGCATCAAAAACGGAGAGTTATATCTGGTCAATTGCCATATCAGCGCCTATGGACCGGCGGGAATGCGGCAGCAGGCTCCGGATCGGACGAGAAAGCTACTGCTTCATCACAAAGAAATCGCTAGATTAACAGGCAAAATGCAGGAAAAAGGATTGACAATCGTGCCTGTGAAAGTGTATACTACTAGAGGTCTCGTGAAGGCTGAAATAGCCCTTGCCAAAGGCAAAAAACTCTTCGAAAAGAAAGAAAAAATCAAGGCCCGGGATATAGATAGAGAGATGAGGAGGGATATGAAGGGGAGATAAAATTATCAAGACATTCGCCATGTGAAAGGCATTAGGCCTTTAGGCATTAGCTTATTAGAAACAGCCCGGCTGTCTACCTAAAAAGCTAATTGCCTAAAGCCTAAAGCCTAATACATGGGGGATGTTTTGGCCTCGATATTTGGCCGAACTTGAAAATACGCAAGCCGAGAGCGCTCTGGGACTCTCGCAAATCAATCCTGAGCAACCTATAAGTGTAAACAACTTATTTAGCAAGGCTTCCAACGTGTTCGCGCAAGCGACCGCATTGAACGCTTATTCCGCAGCCTAACAAGGCGCGGGTCATGGACTTTGAAGTTCCTTCCCTCAAATGTTCCGTGTCATACAGAAAGGATCGCTCCAGACGTTACTCATGCGCCGGGAGTTAAATAAATCATGAGCCTGCCTCGCCGGGGGTTTTGTTTGTTTCCATACCTCGGCTCGGCCGTAAAGAATCCAAACAAACTAAGCTTGTAGATTATTCTCGAGGCGCCGGGTACACGTGGGTTCGATTCCCACCATCTCCACCACTTCGCTTTTTTTTCCTGACGGAAAAAAACAGCTTCGCGGTGCACGCACCACTTCGCAGGGTCAATAACAACAGTTGGTGATTGACCAGGAAAAAAAAGCGAAGTGCCCCGCGTAGCTCTCGATGATCGCAGATCATCGAATGAGCGTAGTGGGGCTCATGCCACCACAACAGAATCTGTCGCTACAATCCCTTTCTTCAATTTTTAATTTATAATTTTTCATTTTTAATTCTTCATCTCACTTCCATGCGAAAAAGCTACAAACACCGACGTCGGCCGGAGGCGACGATTCAATTTAAAAAAAACCAAGAGATCCGCGCTCTCGAACTCCGAGTGATTGACGAGACCGGCAAGATCGTCGGGGTGATCCCCACGGCCGAGGCCCTCAAGATGGCTCAGGAACGCGAAACCGACCTCGTGGAAGTCTCGCCCAAGGCCAATCCTCCGGTTGCAAAATTATTGGATTATGGTAAATTCATCTACCAGCATGAAAAGCTGATGCAAAAGCAAAAAGCGAAGGCCCGAAAGGTTGATATCAAAGGGGTTCGTCTTTCCATGCGCATCTCGGACCATGACCTGGAAATGAAAATCAATCAGGCCAAAGGATTTCTAGAAAAAGGAGACAAAATCAAGATCGAGATGAATATCAAAGGACGAGAACATCAGCACACCGGCATGGCCATGGAGGTGATCAATAAATTCATCAAAGATCTCTCCTCCGCCTATACCCTCGAGATTGAATCCAATCCCATGAAAATGGCAGGGAAAATAACAAGCATTATTTCAAGAAAAGAAATAAGTTAGAAATATATGGCAAAAATGAAGACCCACAAGGCGACCGCCAAACGATTCAAGCTCAGCGCCAAAAAGAAGCTCATCCACAAAATTTGCGGACAAAATCATTTCAATGCCCGCGAACCCGGCAAAGTAACCCGCGCCAAGCGACTCCGGCTGCAGATTGCCAAAGTCGACGAAAAAGCATTCAAAGCCCTCATCCCTTACTGTTAATTTTTTTTAGGAGGTGGGAAGTAGTAGGCAGGAAGTAGCAACACCCATTGCATCCTACCTCCTACTTCCTACTTCCTACTTCCTAGCCCATATGCCAAGAGTCAAACGAGGCGTCATGCATGCCAAGCGACGCAAAAATATTTTAAAACAAACCAAGGGTTACCAATGGGGACGGAAGAGCCACATCAAAGAAGCGTCTACCGCCATTTTGCATGCCGGTGTGCATGCCCGGCGCGACCGCCATCGAAAGAAAGCCGATTTCCGAGCTCTCTGGACCATTCGCCTCAATGCCTTTTTACGAGAACGAGGCCTCACTTATTCCAAATTCATCCCCATGCTCAAACGCGCGAGCATTGATCTGGATCGAAAAACCATGTCGAGCCTGATCATGAATCATCCCGAAGTCATGGCCAAAATCGTGGAGTCTGTGAAATAATATTGATCGTAATCCCCAAAATAGGTAAGGACGTAGCATTGCTACGTCCTTACCTGTTTTGATTTCACTTCACATGTCATTACGTCATGTTCCTGTCTTTTTCCACAACTCATAAATTCTTTACAAAGGCAAGCAAATCCCCTATACTTGTATCAGTTTATAGCGAAATCAAGGTTACATGCGCTTTTTTCCAAAAAAGACAAACCTTTGGTCGATAGCTACAAAAGTAAACTAGTATAAAAACACATTGCCAATATGCAAAATGTTTTATTTGTCGGAGGTTTGTCTTTCTCGACAGAAGAACCGGGACTTGCCCAGGCTTTCGCCTCGGCTGGAACCGTGGTATCTGCCAAGGTCATTGTAGACCGTGAAACCGGTCGCAAGAAGGGCTTCGGCTTCGTTACCATGTCCAGCGATGAGGAAGCTGCAAAGGCTATCCAAATGTTCGATGGTCAGGAATTGGACGGACGAAGAATCCGCGTCAATATCGCTCGCCCTCGTGAAGAGCGACCTGCTCGAAGATTCTAGCCAAAAGTTAGGGTTATTCACAAAAACTCCCCTCTATCGGGGGAGTTTTTGATTCACAAAAATGCTAGAATATGATAAGAAACGATTGATCGTCGTTTCTTTTACAATCTTAACTTCGAGTCCCCTCTCACAAAGGAAATACTATGAAGACACCCGAAACCATAGAATCTGCAATTCAGCAATTCCTCCAACAAAAGCTACAAGCTCCGCCTTTTTCTCTTACGCGGCTAACCCATGGCGCCAGCGGACAACATTGGTGCTGGAAAATCGAACCTGAGGACATCAATCAACCCAGCTTTATAGTCCGAACCCAAAATCCAAAGAATCCTAATTTTGATATCCCTCATCAATACACCCTTCTTTCTTTGATTGACAAAAAAATGCCCGGACTCGCTCCCAAACCACATAAAATTTATTTCATGGGAGGCAAAACTACCATCATGATTGAAGAATTCATGCAGGGAAATTATTGGAGAGGAGAAGAGTATCTAGAGAATGATCGACTACATGGAATCATCAGACTTATAAAAAAAATCTCAGATCTCGGGATCCACCCAGAAGATTTCCCCTATAGAAAATTCCAATGGAATTTTCGCGTCGACCGAGAAAAATGGATAGAAAGACTCTCAAGTCTACTGCCTGAAGTACAAGCAAAACTGCAAGGACCACTCATGTGGACCAAAGATTTTCTCATCAGAAGCGAAAGAGTTTTCCAGCGAGCTGAAGTATTATTGGAACAATCCCATCCCCAGATCCACCACACAGGGACATACCTTGAAAACATCAAAATAACGCCAGAGGGTCCTCGAATTCACAGTTGGACCAATGTCCTGTTTGGCAACCCAGCCTTCATGCTTGCCCGATTCTGCAGCCAAAATCCATCGCGAGCAAAACTCGTCAATCGAATAGATGAAATACAAGATATCTATTTTGAAGGCACAAAACAATCTCCGGAATTCAAAGAATTACTTCTTTGGACGATCTTGTGGGAGGAATTTGCCAACATTTCATGGATCATTTGGACTCAAAGCGAAAAAAGGAAAGAAAACCCAACCTTCGTAGCAGAGAAAAATCTCGAACAAGTATTGATCGACCTTAACGAACGAATCCAATATATAGAAAGTTTTAGAGAATTTTTTCTGAAATAACATAAAATGCCCGAAGAGCTTTATAAAATAAGGCATTGGAGGGTATTTTTTTATTCCAACAAGAAATTCAATAGTTGATTTCTTTCCCGCTATCGCCTATATTATTCGAAATAAAACACATTCACGGTGCCCCCTGTGAGGTTTTTTATTTATCAGATTTTATGAACAAACAACAAGATATGTCTCTGGCGATTCCGGATGAAAGGATCGCCGCTAAGATTCACGTCATTCGGGGCAAAAAGGTGATGATTGATAGAGATTTGGCCACACTTTATCGAGTGGAAACCGGCACACTCAATCAGTCAGTGCGCAGAAATATACACAGATTTCCTGATGATTTTATGTTTCAGCTCAATACCGAAGAATTTGAAAACTTGATATCACAATTTGTGATATCAAGTTATGAGACCTCTATAAATCAAGACGTTGGATTTCGGGGATAAATCAAACCAATTTCATCATTTTTTCAAAGATTTCAGCTTGTTCGATAGCATCCTGTAAAGCATTATGGGTATGTTTTTTCGTGCTTTGAAATTGGGGCAGTAATTTTCCTTTTTTAGTGCCCATCCACGAACA
The DNA here is from genome assembly GCA_007375725.1 of Parcubacteria group bacterium Greene0416_36. Classification (GTDB taxonomy): domain Bacteria; phylum Patescibacteriota; class Patescibacteriia; order VMEV01; family VMEV01; genus VMEV01. The sequence goes on along the minus strand of VMEV01000015.1, from coordinate 23,802 downwards.
TTTTTGCATGCCCATATAATAAGATTTGATGTCCAGAGCATCCCAACCAAAAGGATTATGCCCTAAAAATAAATGGAAGTACCCATTCACAAAACTCCAATCAAAAGGCGCATTAAAGCCCACGAAAACAGGTTGCCCATCGCCTGACACTTCTTTTATCCATGCTTCAAATTCCGCCATGGCTACTTTTGGAGCCACTCCTAATATTTTCAATTCTTCCAATGTAATTCCCACCGCCTTTAACGCATCAGGCTCGAAATCGTGAGAAATAAGCTGTATTTCCTTAAAAAAATTTCGGCTACTATCTCCAACAACCGACGCTCCTAACTGATACATGCTGTATTTGGAAGGGATAGCGCCCGTCGTTTCCACATCTACCGATATATAAATCTCTTTTTTCATAAATACTCCAGCAACAAATCCCTCCCCAACCCTCCCTTTGACAAGGGAGGGAGTAACAGCCTCCCCCTTGTCAAAGGGGGACTGAGGGGGATTTGTTGTTTTCATTCCATATCAATTTAAAAATCATCCAAATTTCCACTCCATCCCAATCTCTGGATATTTCGCAAATTTGGCTTTAAAAATCTCTTTGATTTTCTCCACATCCTCCTCGGTTTTGCCTTCGAAGACCATGACGATCACGGGGAGATTGGAAGAAGCGCGGACCAAGCCCCAGCCTTCGGGGAAAAGCACGCGAGCGCCATTGATATCGATGACTTTTTCGGACCCGTATTCAGCCTTGAATTCGGCCACCAATTTTTCGACGATTTTATATTTGATCTCGTCGGCGCACGGAGCCTGAAGCGTGGGAGTGGTCACATATTGCGGGACCGTTTTCATGATGCGCGAAAAAGACTCGGTTTGATTGCTCAAATATTCGAGCAATTTCAGAGCCGCGAAAAGCGCGTCATCATGCGGAAAAAAACTCTTGGCATAGAAAATATGCCCGCTTTTTTCTCCCCCCAAAATCGCGCCAATTTCCTGAGATTTCTGTTTGATATAAGAGTGGCCGGTTTTCCACATCACAGGTACGCCACCATGGGCGACAATGTCATCGGGCAGAGACTGGGAACACTTCACATCGAACACAATCTTACCACCAGGACTCTCAAGAAGTGCCTGGCGAGAGAGAAGGCATAAAAACTTATCAGCATCGACACGAGCACCCAGCTCATCAGAAATACCAAGCCGGTCGCCATCGCCGTCAAAACCAATGCCCAAATCCGCGCCGACTTCCCGAGTCTTATCGCAGACAAACTGGGCGGCGTGAGCGTCAGAGGGATTGGGTTCATGATTGGGGAAAGTGAAATCCAGATCGCAAAACAATTCTTCGACTCGGAGTCCCGCCTGCTTCAAAATATTGGGATAAATCGGTCCGGCTGTGCCATTGCCGCAATCCACCACGATTTTCATTTTTTTATTGATCTTCACGCGGGACAATAAATCCGCGCCATATTCCGCGATAATATCGCCAGCATATTTCTCGATACTGCCTTTTTCGGACACAAAAGTATCTTTTTCAATGAGAGAATAAAGCTCCTTGATCTCCTCCGGCCCCATAGTTTTAGAATAGCCGTAGGACAGCTTAAACCCGCTCCAGCCATTGGGATTGTGAGACGCGGTCACCATGGCCGAGCCTTTTTGTCCCAGATGATACTGCGACCAATAGAGGATCGGAGTGGTGACGAGGCCAATCTCGATCACGCGAAGGCCGGAATCCGCCAGCCCCCGCGCTGTCTCGTCCTTAATCCATTCGGAATACGAGCGAGCATCATAGCCGATCACGACTTCTCGAATCTCTTTTTTAGCCAAAAAAGTGCCGAATCCTCGGCCGATCAAATAGACTGATTCCTTGGTCAATTCCCCTTCTTTTACCTGCCCGCGGACATCGTATTCGCGGAACATGAGACGATTGATGGAAGCCATAGATTTTTTTATAATCGCTGTAAAATTTCTAAAAATTCTTTAAAAGATAATCCCCTCTTTTAAAAATACAACCGACAAATTAACCTTCAAATCTTTGTGGACCCTATCTAGAATAGTATTCTATGCATTCAAATTAGCAGATTGGAGGGGAAAATATAACTTGACATTTTTACAGATATATGATTAAATAGAATCCAGTTTTTACTAAAAGCATCGTAGTTTTTTTGTTCAGGAGAACAAACCATGAAAAATCTAACAGTCCTTTTAATTCTCATTTTTTCTATTGTTTCTGGGCATGCGGGATATCGCAAGGTCAAACCCAAACTTTCGATAGTATGGAGCATTTCTGAAATTTCCGAAGCTTGTGATAAAAATTTTCTATGTAAAGTTACAAATAATTTTACATCAAGGAGTCCGAGTTTTATTTTAAGCTCTGTTGAAATGGCAGGATTGATAAAATATTTCCAAGCGGAAAAGGCCAGTCAATTAAAAGGAAAAACATTTGAGACTTTTTTCACCGGTGAACCCGATTACGAAATACAATATCTCAGCAGACTAGGTGATAATGAAGACTATAAACCACCTAGTCAAGTGGAAATATACAACAAAACCGTTATTTCCCTAGCTAGGAAAGAAGTGCCTAATTTTTCAATGTACGACCCTTATTCCGTAAATGAAGCATGGTGGGCACTGGTTGCAAACAAATCTTTTCCTACAAGTCTCAAAAAAGACGTCGAAAAAAAAAGCGGAGGCAAAATCAAAATCAGAGACGCCGAGATAGAAGAATTTGGAGAAGAGGAATCTGTGCTTTGTCGTATTCGACTGGCGCTTGTAGAAGATAATGAAGAACAGTTATTTTCAATAAGCTATACAGAAAACCCAGTCATATTTCACAGTAAGATCATTCATGTGAAATAAAAAGAGGTTTGAGAGCTACTTTACGAAAAAGTAGCTCGAATTTTTTTTAAAAAAAAGCCCGGTTCGATGACCGGGCCTTGAGAAATAGATTTTATGTGTACGTGTAAATGTTTCAAGCGGTTGAAACGTCGCTAAAAACACTGATCCCCTTGTATCATGATTCAAAAATCATGTCCAATTACCTCAAAACCGCCACGCTATTCCGCCCCTTCCCCCACCAAGACCTCTGGGCATTATTTTCCCAATAAAAATCAATCAATTCCAATCCAGACTCTTTCGCCAAACGGGCGATTTCATTTTTTGTAAACGCGTGATAATAAAGCCAAGCTTCTTTGCTTCCTCCAGGCCTGTCCTTCGTAGCTTTAGCGAAGGAGGACCAGCAGGTAAGGACATCCGACAAGCCCAGCTCATTTTTCGCAAATCCGAATTTTTTATAAAAATCCGCATCGCTCCATTTTCGCTTCTCCAAAATCCATTTCCACACACTCTTTTCTCGAAGAGTCAATCTCCAAAGATTAAAATTAGTCATGATCAAAAGTCCCCCCGGTTTCAAAACCGATTTTGCATTGGCCAGCACCTGTTTTTGGAGTTCAAATGTCGGAATATGGTTGAGGACGGCGAAGGAGAAGATGGCATCAAAACCACGACCACTAGCACCCCACTTCGACAATTCTTCATTCTTCATTCTTAATTGACTCGTCACATCCCCCACCCTCCACGTCCCCTCCGGATACACCACCGGCGCCTTGCCAATTAGTCCCTGGCTCTGGTCTATGCCCGTATACTGCGCCTTGTTCGCGTGCACCAGCGGGAAAAACCGCCCGTTCCCGCATCCCAGATCCAAGACGCTTATGCCCTCTCGGATATACTGGTCCGCCAATGACCGCATGATCGGCCAAGGCTCGCGGCGGGTCGATGAAAAAGCCGAAGCGAGAGTGTCGTAGCTTCGGGCATTGAGATTTAATAATTTTCGGGCGGTTTCGGGGATCATAAAATTCCAAATTACGCGTAATTTGGATTATTCAAGTGCGATATTACGGCCAAATAAACCCCTTCCATTCTTTCATACCTATAACATCAAAAGAGGCTTCCGGATATTCGAGCCAAGTCTTGGGCGGGCGGACCTTTCTCATTTCGTCCCATTTGAATTCATATCCCAACAATTTGCCGTCCCTCTCCTCCACCAAATCAACTTCAGCGCCATCGTAAGTTCTCCAAAAATACGAATTGGCATATATATGATGGTATGCTCGATATTTCATGCGTTCGGCAACCATAAAATTTTCCCATAAAGCTCCCGCATCGGATCGATTCGGCATCAGATTAAAATTATTGAGAATAGCATTGCGAATCCCCAAATCGTAAAAATAGATTTTCTTCATTCTTGAAAGTTCTCGCCGCTTATTTTGAGTAAATGGAGACAACTTAAAAATAACAAAACTTTTTTCAAGTAAATCCACATATTTCTCCACCGTCAATTTGGAAACTTCCAGCAATCGGGACAATTCCAAATAGGAAACCTCCGAGCCAATTTGTAATGCCAGAGCTTTGAGCAGAGCTAAAATTTTATCCGAATTTTTGACATTTTCGTACTCCAAAACATCTTGATAAAGATAGCTCGAAGCAAGTTCCTTAAGCACCTGCTGTTTGGATTCAAACGAGGTTTGTTTGGCCACTTCCGGATATTGGCCGTAAATCAAAAGAGATTCCCTATTTTTCAGAAGCTCCAGCCCCGGAGAATCCAAAAATAATTCTTCCGCGGACAAAGGATACAGAAAATAAGTCCACTTTCGGCCCGTAAGAGCCTCCCCAGCCGCGGACAATAAATTGATGCTGGAAGATCCAGTGACAATAAACTGTTTTTCTTTGCCATAATGATCCACCAACAATTTCAAAGTCTGACCGATAGCCTCGATTTTTTGCCCTTCATCAATGGCAATGATCTTAGCATCCCCCAGCTGCTGTTTCAAAAAATCCAAATCATGCCCACTCAATAATTCTCTATCAATCGGATTATCACAGTTGAATACTTTCGTTTTAACCACAGGCTCCAATGAATGGAGCAAATCCAATATCAAAGTGGTTTTCCCGCATTGCCTTGGCCCTGCCAAAATAATGACTTTACCACTCCATAACTTGTTTTTTATTTCCTCAAAAATAAGACGTTTATACATAAAACAATGAGATATTCAATATTTATATTACCATTTTACGCCAAATTCAAACCATTGTCAACCTAAATTACGCGTAATTTGGGTTATTAAAGTGCGATATTACGCCCAAAAAACACATGATTCGCTAATATAGGCCATAATACTAAACGTGGTATTTTATTGATATTATCAGGTAATCCCAAAAGCCGCACTTGACATAATAATAATAATAATATATACCTAAATCATAAATTTCGTACATTTTTTTCTAAAAAACTTTTTAAGGAGGACATTTTATGTCCAAATTAACAATGTTCGTATTGATTTTTGCCTGCGCTTTACTCGTTTCCGGTTGTGCGACAAAAAGAATGGCACCTGCGGGATTAGAAAGAGCAGACTATGCCCAAAGACATTGCTCCAACCAACTCTACCCGATCAATGTCGTAGTAGAAGACAAAAGTCTCGACTTGATTTTAAAAGGATCTATATTAGATCTAGCTCAGTCCGTCATTATCAAAAATGATACGGGGGATATCATCGCGTATCACGAAATCCATGATGGTGATCTGGCTCGAGTAACTGGCGTAGCAACGGTTCGAATCAAAGCTGAAGATCTTTACGAAGAAAAACCTACAAACATTTATATTTTCAATCACAGCTATACGGGAGGAACCGATGATGGACTCGTGTATTGGAAATATAATATGAAAGGAGAACAAATCATAGAATAACTCCCATTTTGTTTCCCCTAACTAACGAGGAAAAATCGCCCCGATCAGGAAAAACTGATTCGGGGCGATTTTATTTTTGGGCATTGATTATCACTTCGACCCAAAAAATGTAGGGGCACAGCCCTCCTTCGCCCCGCTAAAAGTCAGGGCTACGGCGGACAAGCGCGCTGTGCCACTACATTTTTTTGACCTCCTACAAACCTCATAGCCGATAAATTTTCCCCACCTCTTTTTTCAAAAAATCCTGTATCGCCGGCCAAGAAATATCTCGATCTTTTTTGAAAATGACCGGATCTTCCACGACATCTTCAAAATAAAGCAGGCTTTTGAGCACTAAATTTTGGTCTAGATGAGAAAATTTGAGAGCTGTTTTTTCAAGCAGGCTCGGCAGGGTGATATTGTGCAAAATATAATATAAATCCACATAATCCTTGAGCGTTGCCCTGGCAATAATCGCGGACAATTTCATACAGCCAATATCCAGCATCCCCGCCATGTTCAAATAGGGCTCGGGAAGCAAAGGCTCGATCATGGGATAATCATACGAAAAAAAACTCAATTTCACTTTTTCGCCAATAATCACGCTCAAAGTATTTCTTTCATTCTGGATCATTTGGAGAGAGTGCGGCACAAAATGCTTTTCGAGACGCTTCCAAAGAGCCATTGGATCAAAATCTTCTTTTTTGAAAAAATCGAAATCAAAGCTGTCTCGATGACCCAATTGCAAAGCCAAAGCCGTGCCTCCGGCCAAATAAAACTCCCCTTTAAATGCCCCAAAAGCAGGCAATAAATCCCGTCGAAATGAATCCAAAATATCGTAGTGCATATTAAAAACGTGTTTTAAATTTGGCCGGCACGGATTGTCCGAATATATGAAACCAATAATTCAAAGATTTGGGTGTTAGTTCTCCTTGCCGAATGGTTCCTAAAACTTCTACAATTTCTTTCCTGGAATACTCCGAAAAAAGCCAATCCGTGGCTTTTTTATTCCCCAAATTGAGCAAATTCAAAATAATCACCCTTTTATGTTTCTCCAAATCCAAACCTTCCAATCGATAGGCCCACAGAAAGGGCTGTAAAAATTGAGGGATATGCCCAGTTTTTGATTTTCTCTTAAAAAATAAGCCCAGCATACAAATATATAAATCCTTATTTTATTAATATTATCAGATATTTCTCGCAAAAACACTTGACAGATTTAATAAAATAATATATTATAACGCCATAAAAATTGGTTCTTATTTTCAAAAAAATCTCTTCAGAAAGAGGCCCTGTCATGATTACTTATCAGATAATCAAAACACTCACGAACGTAGCTGCTAAAACCCCCTCCGCAAAATCAGCAAAGGTATCTCCCCAGTACAATGGGAAAACACCCCGTACCCCAACACAATGGGTCAACTCTCACATGTTCAATGGGCATCAAGTAGAAGCCCATTACAGATCAATCATACTGGTACAAAAAGGTGCGATATTCACGCACTGGTATGGCATTACAAAAGAAGAAGGGCTCGACAAAAAGGGCGTTTTCAGAGTCGAGATAATAAAGAAAACTCTGGAAGATGGACAAGAGTGCATTCTGGTGAACTATTATCTTCAACAAGGAGGCATAGCCGAACACATCATCAAATACACCCCCAACAAAACAGGAGAGGATGATATTGCAGCGCAAGGACATTTCATTCACTTCGAAAAAAAAGTCATTGAAGTCAGCCAAAAGTGGAATTGTCCGGATTGCGGGAGGTTGGTTACCTGCAAAAAATCAGAAAACCAAGAGCAGGAAACAAAAAAATCCTGCTACTCCTGCCAAAAAAACCCACCCCTATCGCTATAGTCGCCCCCCATACGCTTGGCGAAAAACGAATCCATTCAAAATTGAATGGATTCTCTTTTTTTATTGCAGAACGGCAGGCATTGAAAAAAATGATAAATTTGTTATTATAAGTCCAATTTTATTGGACTTATATATGCTCCCCCTCCCCGATTTCCAACAACTGATCCGTGATCTCAACCAAAACCTCCCGCTCAATCAAAACGGGCTGATTAACGATCTGCGAAAATGGATGGGGCCCTACAAAATGAATTTGCCGCGAAAGTCTGAGATATGGAAAGTCTATAAAAGCATGGTGGATTCAGGCGCAATTCAAGGCAATCCCGAACTCGAGAATCTCCTTCGAAAACGCGCCATCCGCACGATCTCGGGAGTCGCGCCGATCACCGTGATGACCGCTCCCCTCTCCTGCCCCAAGAACTGCCTCTACTGCCCCACCGAGCGCAATATGCCCAAGAGCTATCTCTCCAACCAGCCCGCAGCCATGCGCGCCGTGCTCTCGGACTTCGACCCGGGGGCGCAAACCTCTTCGCGACTCAAGGCCCTCCACCAAAACGGCCACTCCACCGACAAAATCGAAATCATCATCAACGGCGGCACTTGGTCCGCTCATCCCCGCGCGTATCAGACTTGGTACATCAAAAAAATATTTGAGGCGTGCAATCATTATGATGTGACCAAGGTGATCGGCGAAGGCATTGCCGAATCGGGCGAAGCGAAAAATATTATCCGCAAAAAACTTATTACCGGCCACAAAATAGAGGAACGGCTTCAATCTGAAGACGACTCGGTTTTAATCCCCAAACTTTTGGAGGAACAAAAAATCAACGAGACCGGACAAAACCGAGTGATCGGCATCACGCTTGAAACCCGGCCCGATACTATCTCTGCCGAAGAATTGGCACGAATGCGAATGCTCGGGGCCACCAAGGTGGAAATTGGAGTACAGACCCTGTATCAGGATATCGCGGATCTCAATCGGCGAGAACAATGTGTCCAAGACGTCAAAGACGCGACGAAACTCCTCAAAGACGCGGGATTTAAAGTCGCCTTCCACATGATGCCAGCCATGTACGGATCCACCCCCGAACGGGACATAGAGATGTTCCGGACGCTTTTTGCGGACCCCGACCTCAAACCCGATTTCCTCAAAATCTATCCGTGTCTGGTTGTCAAAGACTCAGATCTCTACGAAATTTTTAAAAAAGGCGATTTCAAGCCCTATTCAACTAAAACACTCACGGACGTGATCATCGCTGCCAAGCAGTTCGTGCCCCGATACTGCCGCATCTCGCGCCTCCACCGCGATATCCCCACCGAAAGCATTGAGGGCGGATGCACCGTAACCAATCTCCGCGAAATCATCCAAAAAGAGCTCAAAAAACGAGGCCTCGTCTGCCAATGCATCCGATGCCGCGAACCCAAAAAACTAATGGCCAAGGAAGATGAAGTGAAATTGTCCGTCCAAGAAATCGCGGTCAATGACACGAAAGAATTTTTTCTCTCGTATGAGAGCTTGGATGAGAAAACAATCTACGCCTTCTGCCGGCTCCGACTCCCCTCGCCCACCAATAGCGGGGTCGTCCGCGCTATTCCTGAACTTGCGGGTGCGGCTCTCATCCGGGAACTCCACACCTACGGAAAACTCATCCCCATCGGCGACAAAAACAATACCGAATCCGCCCAGCACATGGGATTCGGCCGCCGACTCATGGCCGAAGCTGAAAAAATCGCAAGAGAACACGGGATCACCAAAATGGCCGTGATAGCGGGCATTGGAGTCCGAGAATATTATGCGAAACTGGGGTATGAATTGGAGGGGACGTATATGGTGAAGAAAATCAGAAGTTAAAAGGCAAAAGTCAAGTAATTATAAGGAAAGAGGCTGGCTAAGCGCATGCTTTTTTTTGATTTTTTGTAAAAATCGGTAAAGTATTGCATTTGTCACCACAAATAGATATACTCAAAAAAAATTATAATTTTCAATAAAATTATGCCCACCATTCAAATTCGAATCAACGAAAAAAGAAAAAAAAACATGCAAAAAGTCATCAAAAAATCGGGGATGACGATCTCAGGAGCGATGAATCTCTATATCAATCAAATCATTTCTACTGAACACATTCCTTTTCAGATCAGCCCGAGCATTGAACTGGAAAAGATGGTTATGGAAGCGCACCGGGAATATAAAGAAGGCAAAACAAAAAAATTCACGGATCCCAAAAAGCTCATGGAATATCTTCATGATCGCTGGTAGTTAGTTCCCCACCCCAAACACCACTGCCGTCGGCAATTTTCTTCCAGGACCCATTTTGTACTGCCCCTCCAGATAAAGAGCGCTGGAGGCTCCGCCGTCGAGATTGATGGCGGTAGTGGCGCTGAGAGACGCAAACACTCCCGCCAAATCGGGGACGGTCGCATTCGTGGCAATCACCAAATAAAAATGATCTGCATCATATCCAAATCCCCCTCGAGAACTCCGAGTCTCTTTTTGCTTGGCATCCATCGGTTCACCCTCCACCACCCGTGTGCCATTCATGACCAAAACCGGACCGTTGGAAATAGCGGCCGTGATCTCTTTGCCGAATTTCTCTTTGAATTTTTCGGGGGTGTACATTTCTTTCGTGCGATAAAAAAAATAAGGGGTATTGGCCGCGTCAAACACAATCACCGGCCCCTCGGTCCATTTGAGACGCTCCCGATTGGACCAAAACCCGGTTTTGGAATTATAAAATGGCCAAAAATACGAATTTACCTTGTTTTTACAGTCCCCATAATCCGGCGGACAAAAATATGCCCCGTGAATCCCCATGAATCCGGCAAAAAGCTTCACGTGATCAGCCAGAGGTATGGCCGAACAATTCTCGCAATCCACTGAATCCGCGGTGCTAGAGTAGAGCTTCAGGCCGGGAATGGCGCGGGATATCTCCACCACCGAAAATGGGACAGTTCTCTCCCCCACCTTGATACTTTTTTCATAAAAAGACACGCCGGTAGGCAATTTAGATGACGAATCCCCTTCTTTTTTGGTAGCCGCAGAGTCCCCCGCCCATTTTTTCCATTCCGAAGCATTAACCGACACCGACAAAGTCCCGCTTTGACGGATCAAATCCGAAAGCGACTCAATCCGATATTTCTTGAGACTTTTGGGCCCCACATACCAGAGTTTGCCTTTGTCTTCCACGGCAATAAGGAGTCTGCCCGCCATTTTTTTTCGAAGCGCCATTTTACCCGCCCTAGTTTCCCCCGAGGTTGGAATATCCGAGAGATCACGATTCTTGATCCCCAACCCAACTTTGGCGACCCAATCTTTCCAATTTTTTTCAGATAAAATCGGATACGCTTGATTTTTCGCATCAAAATAAACCACTCCCTTAGCACCAGGTGAGCTGATAAATCGGCCGAAATAAGACGCGGCCTCGGCACCCGAGGCCATCAAAAACAATAGAAATAAAATAGATAAAAAATATTTCATAATTGTCATTAAAAGCGCGATGATTTCCTTTAATACTAAAGCCTTAAGCAATAAAATACAATCAGAAACCATTGACAAAACCAGTAAAAAGGCTATAATTTGGGGTTCAAGTTTTCCTCAATTTTAAGGAGTATACGATGAGTGATCATGGACATGGAGAAGAAAAGGGCGGGCATAAAGAAAAAAAAGGCTGCCTGTCGGGATGTCTATCTTGGTTATGGAAAATATTTGTTTTTTTCGGAGTGATATACATGGCCTATCGAGGTTATGTCTTAACCGAACAAAACAAAAAAGAACGAGTAGCTAAAGAAGGAGACAAAAAAGAAGCACAAAAAATCGCGGACAAAAAAGAAGGGGTAAAGGCGACGGAAATCGACCTCAATAAAATACCTGCTGCGAAAGAGAAACTTACAGCAGATCATACAGCTGCGATTCAACAGCAAAATGAAAAATTAGACCGCATCAAAAAAGAACGAGAATTGATGGCCCTCCACGGACAATACGAGAAGGACCAAATAATCCTAGAACTTCTCAAAAAAGAGCTGGAAAGATTGGCGATTGAACAAAAAAAATGGGAAGAAGCCAAGGAATTCACAATCAAATGGAATTCCGGGAAAGCCCAAGAACTATTGAAGCTAGAGGAGAGCCGAAAAATTCGAATCGAAATCAAGACAGAAGAAATTCGAGAAATGGAGGAAAAACAAAAAGAAAAACAATCACTAGTAAAAAACTTAGAAAAATTGAAAGAACAAATGAACAAAAAATAATTTTTTCTTTCAATAATCAAAAAAACAGGGGCGGTCACGCAAGACCGCCCCTACATTTTTTTGCATAAGATTTTACCTCGGCACCGTCTTCCTAAACTCCGGAAGAGGCAGTTTGACGGTGATATCGAGAATCTTGGTGGAAAAATAGCCATCAGAATCAGTCACGGTCAATCGGATAGTCTTGGGGCCTTCGGAGGCGAAAGTGTGCTTGGGATTCTGAAACTGGACGGGATCCGCGCCTTCGACAATTGTCCCATCTCCGAAATCCCATTTCCAGTAGGCAATCGTGGCTCCTCCAAAGGCCGTGGACGTATCGGTGAATTGGGTTTCCTTGCCCTGATTGACCTCCGTGGGGTTAGTGGCAAAATCCGCGATAGGAGCGGCATGAAGAGGAGTCAGGAATTGATTGGACTCACCCCCCTGGCCTAATACGGCAAAGGCTCCGGTCTGGTCCAGATTGTCCGTCACCCTCACGCGCCAGAAATAACTTTGGGCATAATCGAGCGGACTTGGCATATTTAATGGGTGCGAACTAGAGGAAGACACCACGGTCTGGTCATAAATGATCGACGCGAATCCGATGTCCGTAGCGATCTGCACTTGATACGATTTTTGAGTGAGTCCCCCTCCCACGCAACTGCCGGATCCAAAATCCGTCCAGTCCAGAGTCGGCAGAAGCGGCGCGGCTCGAAACTCGGGGTAATCCTTGAATGTTTCTTTCCCTCCAACAGGTTTGATGAGTTTGGGAATCTCCACCGGAGTCAAGACCCCCACGGAAGCGGTACTCACTCCCCCAAACGGAGGATCATACTCTATCCACCCCGCAATATTATTCCAGGCGAATCCGTGAAATAATCCGGTTCCCAAATCCAAAGTCACGCCAAACGCAATGCCTCCAGGACTTCCGAGAGCCACCCAGCCGTCATCTCCCAGCGCGATGATCTTCGCCCAACCGGATAATTTCCCGTCGCAAGGATCTACCTGCGCCGAATGGGCGGGACCTTCCGGAGGATAGGGACCCGACGGGTCATACTGAACCCATCCTAAATTGTCGCTCCAGGCATAGCCCGAAAGCGTGCCGTCCCCATTCAGATCCACGCCATAGCTCGTGGCAAAACTGTCGGCGACATTGATTTTGTGGCTGATCCACCCCGCCACATCCGACCAGGCAAACCCCTCCACACTGTAAGTCTCGGTGCAAGGGATAGTGAGACTCGTGGCCACTCCGCCAAAAGACGGCGGATCGTAGTGAATCCACCCCAAAAACTCGCTCCACGCATACCCTTTCCACTTTCGATCCGTATCAATAATCACCCCATAATCATTAGGGCCTCCTGCATTAGAAAGCGAAATCCAGCCATTATCTCCGAGACCAATCACCTTGGCCCAGCCGGAGAGATTGCCGGAACAGGGATTGAACCTTGCGGAATAATTCGGCAAAGCCGGATAAGGACCCGGGGCATCATATTGCACCCACCCCAAAATTTCGCTCCAAGCATAACCCGTGACCGTGCCGTCCGGCCCCACATTCACCCCATAAGAACCGCTCGTTCCGGGATCCGTGGAATTGTGGCTGATCCAGCCATAATTCTCCGTCCACGCGAAACCGGAGACATTCTCGGATGCCGTTGCCCCCGCTCCCATCGGTAATAAAAATAATGAAAAAAGAATTGAGAATAGATAGCGGAACACAACAAAACCAATTAAAAATTAAAAATGCAAAATTCAAAATTATAACTAGGGCTGTCTAATTCTTAATTTTTAATTCTTAATTTTTAATTAATTTATTATACCACGTTGCCCCAAATTTTTTCATAAAAAAATACTGCCGACTATTTGATCGTCGGCAGATTTTTTTGTTTTAAAGAGGATTGGCATCGCAAATTTTTTCAAGTCCTCCCACAATTTTTTTGAGAGAGTCAGAATATTCAATTATCCTATCCTGCCCCATGCGAGTATTATTCTTTATCAGATCTTCCTTAAACAGGTGAAAAATATGAAGGAGAAAAAAATGGACCAGTCGAATCCAAGGATGGCTAGGATATTTTTGAATAAAAGAGGATTTTTCTTTTTCCATCCACTCCACCAGCAAAACATCCTCTTCTTTGAGCGTAGCCGCAGTATTCCCTGATCTAATTTGATCTGAAAATTCTTTCTTGGCAATATCCGCATAGACCACGCGATAGAATAAAATAATCAGATCCACCGAGGACAAAAGCTTCAAATATTCACTCGGCAATTTGGGTCTGAATTGAGGCTCCGATGAAAATTCAACCAAAAAAGGCTTCCATTTCAAGAACTTGCCGAACCATTCGAGAACCTTTTCACAATCCGACTCAATCCATGTATCCGCGGAAAACACTAAAGCCGAACCCTTTTCCCAAGAACGGATCTCTATCTCAATCGAAGAAATATTGATCTTCCCCGAAAAAAACGCCCTTTCCCCAACAAAACCCTGGGCTTTTTTTTGTCTTGTGATTTTAAGTTCACAGCCGCAAGCACATTTTTCAAGAAAATCTTCAAAATCGCCACGAACTAAAGGCAAAGCAAACTTGATCACGATATTTTTCTCAATTTTCTCCATGATCAATACATACTCATAGAGAGGAAGGCCCTTGGGCAACAGATATCGATATTGAGACTTTCCTCCTTTGGACTGAGAACTCTTTGACCGTTTAGTTTCTATCAAAGGGATTCCAGGAGCCAATAAAACAGAACCGGAAAAGACCAAATAAAAACAATTTTCCAAAATCTCGCGCATGGCAGACTCTTCAAACAAATTCGGCAACAATATGTCCAGAATCGGATCGGATTGATGAAGAAAGCGATAAGCGCCTCTTTCATCCTGAGTAAATTTTTCCGGATTCATATTCACGAGCACGATCAGTTCTAACATAAGCCCCAATCGGCGATCCAATTCAGCGGAAGAAAAAAGTTTGCCTGAATCATCGGCAATTGGGATCTTCACATAATGCGGATAAATCTTGGCAATCTTATCCTGGCCCCCCACCACCCACGCCGCTTCCCTTCTTTTATTCTCTTGGCAAATCGAAAAATTATGACAGGTACCCCATAAACTAGACACAGGAGTGAAAAGGTATAAGGTGAGAAAAAGACAAAAATATGGGATATAGAAAAATCGATGAGACAACAAAGAATCAGATTTTAGATAAAATAAAACAGGGGAATGTCCCTGTGGTGGATTTGGCAAAAGAGCACGAAATAGCACCAAAAACGATTTATGGATGGCTTTCGCATGAAAGCGGAAACAATGCGTCGTTATTGGAGTATGGAAAGCTTAAAAGAGAAAATAAAGCTCTGATGGAGTTGGTGGGATTCCTGACTTTGGAATTGAAGGCTGGAAAAAAAAGGAGGTTTTCCAAAAAGCTTTAAAAGTTATGCCACAATTAACCAAGAAAGAAACTGCCAAAAAAATGGGAGTATCTCGATCCAGCCTCTACTATGAATCGAAAAAAGAAAAAAAGGATTTGATTCTTAAAGCAAAGATTGAGGAAGTCTTAAAAAGACAGCCTAGATATGGACATAAACGAGTCGCGATGGATCTCTCGGCAAGAGACAAAAAAGTGAATAAAAAGAGGGTTTTACGAGTGATGAAAATATACGACTTGCATCCTAAAATTAGGATTAGGAGACATCGAAAAAAAGACGATGAGAACAAGCCGGCGATGCATTATTCGAACCTGATTAAAGATCATTTTCCTACGGGGATAAATCAAGTATGGGTCAGTGATTTTACGTATATTTGGTATGAAGGAAAATTTATTTATTTGGCGACGATTATAGATTTATTCAGCCGTGAAGTGGTGGGTTCAAATATCATGGTTCGCCATGACGTGAACTTGATTCGGGGAGCATTAAAAAATGCCCTAAATCAAAAAAAGCCCCCGCAGATCCTGCACTCGGATCAAGGAAGCGAATATTGTTCAAAAGAGTATCTCAAGCTGGCAGAATCCTTTGGTATTAAAATTTCGATGAGTCACAAAGGCAGTCCATGGGAAAATGGGTATCAGGAATCATTTTATGGAAAGTTCAAAGATGACCTTGGAAAGGTGTCTCAATTTGAAGCTGAGGCCCAATTGATTGGAGCGATCTATAATCAAATTTATATCTACAATAATGAAAGAATTCATACGGCTTTAAAGATGCCACCAAAACAGTTCGCTGAGCTTAACGCTAATTTAAATCTTAATTTTTTATCCACACCCCACCACCTAGTAACAACCGTGTCCAACAAAATGGGTACTTGACATTATGTTTGCGAAATCGCTCCACGAAATTTTTCATTTCGAATTTTCTGGAAAAAGACACTACCAAGCTATCCGTATACCCATGAACGCTGGCAATTAACCCAGTCAATTCCGGACAGGTATTCCGAAAACCGACAATCATGCCTTTTTTCCGATAATATTTCCCATTGCCCCGAAATGAGAAGAGCAACATTCCATAGATAATTTCACCCAAAGAACTGCGGAACACATCCGCAATAAAAATCAGAAGCGATCTCTCGAGATCAATAATCAATCTCGGTTCAGCTTCTTTGGAAAAAGAAAGGGAGGGAGCAAAAGACAAGCCAGTTCCTCCAGAACCTGTGAAATCACCGGAAGAAAGATCCTCAGGCTCCAAAATTTGAGAGTTCTCTAAAATCCGATGGGCTTCTGAATTTAGAGAAAAAGATTCTTCTCTTTGCCCTATATATTCCGCAAAAGCTATATAGTTCAAGAAATTATTATCAGACATTGCTGTCTCCAATTCATTAAAAATAAAAAAACATTCCCTAAAAACAACACAATACTATACAACAAAAAATAAATAAAGTCAAATAAAAATCAGCCCCCCGCATTGCCCCCTGCTAATTTTTCTGCTAAAATTGAACAATACTCATTTACTGAAAGCTGGAAGCTAAAAACTAAAAGCTGATTATCTTATGGCCACAAATGAAAACGAAAAAGTAACCGGCGAGTATGGAGCCGAACAAATTACCGTTTTGGAAGGTTTGGATCCGGTCCGAAAGCGACCGGGCATGTACATTGGAGGCACCGGACTCGACGGCCTCCATCAACTGGTCTGGGAAATCGTGGATAACGCCATCGACGAAGCCATGGCCGGCCACTGTGACACCATCACGGTCAAAATACTTCCCGGCAATGAAATCGAGGTCACGGATAATGGCCGAGGCATTCCTGTGGATATCCACCCCACCACCAAAAAATCGTCTCTCGAAACCGTCATGACCGTGCTCCACGCCGGAGGAAAATTCGGCGCCGGCGGGTATAAGGTATCCGGAGGTCTGCATGGTGTCGGAGCCTCGGCGGTCTGCGCCCTATCTGATCCGATGGCGGTCGAGGTATACCGCGACGGGAAAGTATGGACCCAGGAATACCGAAAAGGAAAACCCGTCGAGGCAGTCAAATCCATCGGCAAAACAACCCTCCGCGGAACCAAGGTCACCTTCCGACCCGACGCCACCATATTTCCGGATACCACTTATAACCGAGACACCATTCTCTCGTCCCTACGCCGCAGTGCCTATCTGATGAAGGGACTCAAAATCAATTTTTCCGATCTACGAAATGCGGAAGATATTTTCAATTATTGCCTTTATTTTGAAGGAGGCATTGCTTCGTACATCAAATACATCAATCTCAACAAAGAAAAAAAACATAATGAAATTTTCTACACCGACAAAACCAAGGACGGAGTGCGCGTGGAAATCGCCCTCCAGTACGTCGATGACTATCAGGAGAATCTCACCACTTTTGCCAATAACAAAATGACCCCCGGAGGAGGCACTCATATGGCCGGATACAAGGCCGCGCTCACCCGCACCATCAACGCCCACGCGCGCGCCAAAAATCTCCTGAAAGAAAAAGACGACAATCTCACTGGCGAGGATACCCGCGAAGGAATGACCGCGATTCTCTCGGTCAAAATCCAAGAGCCGCAGTTCGAAGGACAAACCAAGGACAAACTCGGCAATCCGGAAGTAAAATCAATAGTCGAAGATATTTTCGCCGAAACCTTGGCCGCGTTTTTGGAAGAAAACCCCAAGGCCGCGGAAGCCATTTTCGAGAAATGCGAATTGGCGGCGAAAGCGCGCCTCGCGGCACGGGCCGCCCGGGACTCGGTGCTCCGCAAAGGCGTACTCGAAGGGCTCACCCTCCCCGGCAAACTCGCGGACTGCTCGTCCAAAAAAGCCGAGAACTGCGAGCTCTACATCGTGGAAGGCGACTCTGCCGGAGGGTCCGCCAAGCAGGGCCGCAACCGCGAATTTCAGGCGATTCTTCCCCTCCGAGGCAAACTCCTCAATGTGGAAAAATCCCGCATCGACCGCATCATCAATTCCGAAACCCTCCGCCCCCTGATCGTGGCTCTGGGCACCAATATCGGAGAGATGTTCGATCTGTCCAAACTCCGCTACCACCGCATCGTGATTCTGGCTGATGCCGATGTGGATGGATCTCATATCCGCACTCTCCTTCTGACCTTCTTTTACCGCTATTTCCGTCCCTTGATCGACAATGGCCACCTCTACATCGCCCAGCCTCCCCTCTACAAAATCCAGAAAGGGAAAATGATGCACTATGCCTACAATGACGCGGAGAAAGAGCAGAAACTTAACCTCATGCGCGCCGAACTCGCAGCTAAAGGTAAACTCAAAGAACAAAAAGATGAAGAAGGAGAAGAATCAACTAAAACTCAAGAAAATGAAAGTCCCGAAACTCAAGAAGCCGCTTCTGGAGATGAGGGGTCCGGAGAGGTCAGCTCTTCCTTTGTCGAAGGGCTCGGCAAGGTGACGATCCAGCGATACAAGGGTCTCGGTGAAATGAACCCCAGCCAGCTCTGGGAAACCACCCTTGACCCCGAACAGCGCACTATGAAAAAAATCTCTATCGAAGACGCCGAGCATACCGAAAAAATTTTCGATATTCTCATGGGATCGGAAGTACTGCCACGAAAACGATTTATCGAAACAAGAGCGATGGATGTCAAAAACTTGGACATTTAATGAGCCCCAAGGAGAAAGTAGGGGCGCACCTGTGTGTGCGCCCCTACTTTTTTTGGGTAACGAAAAATGCATGCGAGATTTTTTACTCCGCATGCATTTTTATTTGCCCTTCTTTCTCTCTCAAATTCTATGATTTATATAAAATTCGGAAAGAGATGATAAAACTTAATACACCCAAAAACAACATGGAGCATACTATCAAACCGGCTCCTAAATACAAATTGGGACCCAATAAAACCGCCAATTGAACTCTAAAAATCCCCGCCAATATATACATATTAACGATAAGAAGAGAAGAGACAGCAAAGGCTTTCAATTCCGCCTGAGATCTTCTCTCAGACACATTCACAGCGCTGGGCATGATGAACTCCTTAAACAGAAAAAAATAAAATTATCAAAAAAACAAAAAATCATTTCAACCAGCATTTATGAGTCTTCGAATACTCACAAGCGGAGCATTCAAGACTCTCGAATTCCGACAGCCGAGATTCCCATTTCCGATAGGATTGGGAGCATTCATATTTCTCCCCGGCCTCAGACCGATTAACCATCTGATTAGGGCATTCGGGCCGAGGGTCTTCCTCATAAGCCCATTGACGAAGACCTTCCATCCCGATCAGATATACCAGAACGGAAACAAAAATCCCAACAAATATTATCTCCATGATCACCTCCTGATCACTTACATCTTAAAAAAATTGAAAGCAACCCTCCTAATCCCGACGACGCCTCAAAATAACATATTCCCGCTAAATAATCAAGACCGCATCGCCGTACCTGAACACACGATATTGTTGAGCGATGGCCTCCTCGTAAGCGCGAAATACACGATCTTTCCCGCCGAAAGCACAGGCCAAGAGTAGTGGCGTGCTTTTGGGGAGGTGAAAATTGGTCACCAGACCTGAAATCACTTTGAATTCAAATCCCGGATAAATAAAAATATCCACGACGCCTTGTCCTGCCGCCACCCTGCCAGATCGTCCCGCGAATTCTAGAGTCCTGGTCGACGTGGTCCCCACGGCAATCACACGCCGATTGGCATCCAAGGCTTGATTGATGATCCCCGCGCTCTCAGGCGAAATCACGTATCGCTCCCCCATCATCTTATGCTCGCTGATAGTGTCGGTCTGTATCGGCAAAAAAGTGCCGGGCCCCACATGCAAGGTGATGAACACGATTTCGACCCCATTATTTCGCAGCTCCGACAAAATCTTCGGAGTAAAATGCAGTCCAGCGGTGGGCGCGGCAATTGCCCCGATCTTGGCGGCATACACGGTCTGATAACGTGTCTCGTCCTGAACTTTCCCTTCTCTCCCCCTTTCTATATAAGGAGGTAGCGGCATTTTGCCATATTTCGCAATAATATCTGAGAGAGGCGCCTGGGCCAAAACACCCCACTCGCGGTCCTGTTTATCACCCAATATCAGCTTATACTCCCCCACGGTCAAACTATCGCCCTTCTTGCACGATTTAGCCCTTCCCAGCCATACTTTCCCCTCTTTCTCCCCCACCGAAACAAACAATATCTCCACTTCTCGCCCCAGAGAGTCTATCCCGAAAACACGCGCTGGAATCACCCGCGTGTCATTGAGCACCAGCACATCGCCCTTCCGGAGAAAATCAACAATGCCACGAAAAGATTCGCAGTGCCGAATATCATTCTTGGCCCGGTCGATCACCAAAAGCCTTGAATCCTCTCTTTTTGCGGGAGGATCTTGAGCGATTAGTTCTTTGGGGAGAGGGTATTGGAAAGAGGAAAGTAGCATAGAGTCAACAACAAATCCCCCTCAATCCCCCTTTGACAAGGGGGAGGCTGTTGCCCCCTCCCTTGTCAAAGGGAGGGCTGGGGAGGGATTTGTTGTTTATTACTTACAACTTTGACTTATTGCATTCCTCCATGTATACTGAATTCAAAGTAAATTGACAATCTGATGAAAGGCCACCAGGCCTTTTTTAAGATTGTTTAACATGATTTATGACTATCATTGCAAAATCAACCTCTTATATCAAAGAGTCTATCGAAGAACTCAAGAAAGTCACCTGGCCCAGCCGGGCGGACACAATTTCCCATTCCCTTCTCGTCATCGGCCTTTCCGCCGTCATGGCCGTCTTTTTGGGAGCTATCGATTATCTGCTATCCTTGGGAGTAGAGAAACTCATTATCAACTAGGAAGTAGTTGGTAGGAAGTAGGAAGTAGGAACAGCAAAACAACACTGTTCCTAGGATACTACCTCCTACCTCCTACTTCCTACTTCCTAAAATATGTCAAAACAAAATACAAGCCTTGGCAAAAGATGGTATGTGCTTCATACCTATTCGGGATACGAGGAAAACGTGGACCACAACCTCAAACAGCGTGTGGAGTCCATGGATATGCATGACAAAATTTTCAATGTTCTCATCCCAAAAGAGAAGAAAATCAAGGTCAAAAACGGCAAGCGAAAAGTCGTGGAAGAAAAAATCTTCCCCGGTTATGTGCTCGTGGAAATGATCGTGACCGATGATTCGTGGTATGTGGTCCGAAATACGCCAAATGTCACGGGATTCGTGGGCACGGGAACCATTCCGACCCCGGTTTCCGATGAAGAAATCAAGAATCTCCAGAAAAGAATGGGCCTCGAAGAACCCAAATTCAAAATCGATGTCGAGATCGGCACGCCCGTCAAAATCAATGACGGACCCTTCAAGAATTTCGAAGGAAAAGTCTCGGCCATCGACGAAGCACGCGGCAAAATCAAGGTCTTGGTCAATATGTTCGGCCGAGAAACTCCCGTGGAACTCGACTGCTTGCAAATTATCAAACTTTAGTGTAAAAACACGTAGATGTGGGCTTCTACACAATCACTTTATCGACATACTGAAATTATCCTATGGCAAAAAAAATTAAAGTCATTATTAAGCTTCAGATCCCCGGAGCTCAAGCTAATCCAGCGCCTCCTGTAGGTCCAGCCTTGGGTCAGCATGGTCTCAATATCGCCGAATTCTGCAAAAAATTCAACGACGCGACCAAGGACAGGATGGGTGAAGTGACCCCGGTGGAAATCACAGTTTTTGAAGATCGAACCTATACCTTCATCCTCAAAACCCCTCCTGCTTCCGAACTCTTGAAAAAGGCCGCCAAAATTCCCAAGGGATCCGGCAAGCCTCTGACCGAGAAAGTCGGAAAGGTGACTAAGGCGCAAGTCATGGAAATCGCCAAGAAAAAGATGCCCGATCTCACTGCCAATTCCCTCGAAGCGGCTATGAGAACGATCGAAGGAACCGCGAGGAATATGGGGATTGAAGTTGTTGGGTAAGATAAACAGCCAACAACAAATCCCTCCCCAACCCTCCCTTTGACAAGGGAGGGGGAAACAGCAAACGTCTATACGTGGGAGGTCCGAAACAAGATCGGACCGACGGAACCACACATTTTTTCTACAAAAACGAAATTGTGTGGTCCTGCCACACAATTTCGTTTTTATTATTCATGTCTACTTATATGGGTAAAAAATATCTCGAAGCCAAGAAATTGATCGACGAAAACAAAGCCTATTCTCCGGAAGAAGCCATGGATTTGGTGATCAAAACTTCCAAGACCAAGTTCGACGGATCCGTGGAACTGCATTTTCGATTGGGAATCGACCCGACCAAGGGCGAACAACTCGTCCGAGGTAATGTCGAACTCCCCCACGGCACCGGGAAGTCCGTCAAAATCGCCGTATTTACCATCGAGAAGACCCAAGAAGCCAAGGACGCCGGAGCTGACCTGATCGGCGGATCCGAACTCATCGAGGAAATCAAGAAGTCAGGCAAATGCGATTTCGATGTCGCCATTGCTGACCCCGGAATGATGAAGCTCCTGGCGCCTCTGGCCCGTATTCTCGGACCCAAAGGACTCATGCCCTCCCCCAAGAACGAAACCGTCACCGCCAATATCGCCGGAGCAGTCAAAGCCCTCAAAAAAGGCAAGGTCTCCTTCAAGAACGACAATACCTCCAATGTCCACATGATGATCGGCCGAGTCTCTTTTGGGAAAGTTAAGCTCGTGGAGAACTTCACCGTGGCCGCCAATGCCATCCGCAAAGCAAAGCCTTCGTCCTCAAAAGGCTCCTACATCCGATCCGTGACCCTTCACGCGGCCATGGGACCGGGGATTAAGGTGGGGATGTAAAGAAAATCACTGAAAAAAAACCACAAAACCCGCTCGTTTGGATAAGCGGGTTTTGATTTTCCAAAAGAATGATCTCTTTTGGCAAGCCTCCTTTTTCCCTCGATAAACTAAGTTCTGCCGGTATTTTCCCTCCGAGGCACTCATGCGGCAAGACATTCGATAAATCCGACATAGACTGAAGTAAATCCGTGGAGGCTTCGTCAAAATCCGCTGAGAAATGTAATAAACCCAGCAAAATATTGACGAGTTTAGCATTATCACAAGGATCGGTCTTATAGAGCCATTCTTCAACCACCGAGGCACTGACATAACGCTCCAAATCCCATTGCCGCAGATGAAGAGCTAGATTATCTCGGGCTTGTTCCAAAGTTATCGAGGATGATGAAGTCATAATTTTCTATTTCTTACCGGATTCTGATTTTTCCACGTATTTCGCGATTATTCGCAGATACTCTTCGAAATCCCCCATCTCTCGACGAAAGTCTCGAATAAAACGAGGTTTATCGATTTCCTCATAGCGATGAACAAGACGATTACGCAGACCAACCGTCTGTGCAATTCTGTCAGCAAATGATTCAGGCAAGATTTTATTATCCGCCAAAATCTGGAATGTTCCTTGCAAATTCTCACTCATATCCAAATCAGCTTCTTTAATCAAATGATTATTAATATCCAACATAGTGTCGACAATCAATTGAAGCAGACGCTCTGCTGTGTGGAATTGGTAGTGTCAACTAATCCTGTGTAAAACTATTTAGAAGGGCTGATGGATTGGGCGAAATGACGATTTAAATTTCCGAAAATAGCTTGATGGTAATTG
>VMEV01000014.1 GCA_007375725.1 Parcubacteria group bacterium Greene0416_36 | reverse complement strand
TTGGACATACGATGTGGGTTAGAATTTAACCCAGCCATCTTACCCCAAAGCGGACATTTCTATTTCCTTCAAGTAGGACATTATCATGTCCTTGCGACAGGGGGCTTGACAAAACCTATAAGATTGATAAGATATCACATTCAGTTTTGGATAGTATATTGATTTTTTATTTTTCTTTTTTTGTAGAGGAGCTTATTATGCCAAGAGGTATAGCTCGTTTGAATTGGAAAAATGTAGACGGAACAGGCTTGGAATCAGTAATAATACATAAAAATGCTGATTTATTGTCTGGAAAAAAATGGATAAAAGTCTGCGTGTATGACAGTCTGATCCCTGGAACTAAGCTAGAAACGGTTATGGCATGGATGGAAATCTCTGCATTGCCAGAAGAAAAAGTGCTGGTATGTAAGCAATCCAGAGAACCAGACCTAGCAAAGGGTGGATGTATCCGCATTTGTATAGCGGAAGCAGATGACAAAAAAGAGGATCCTGTATGGATCGATCTGGATATCCCTCCTTTGATAGTCTCCACTTCCGCCTACCCGACTTGGTTTAAATGGGTGGCATGGATTTTTATCACATTGTTTGTGGTAGGGGTGTTATACTTGCTCTATTCAGTACGAGGTCAGTAAAATTCTTTTTAGGAGTCAAGAATGATTAAATTTATTCTTGTGTGTGTGGGTATATCTTTTGCATGTGGGTTTCTTTTGAGTGCTCTGATCAATTTGATCCGCAAAAAAGGACCACGTAAACTAGCACATACTCTTTTGGGTGGTGTCTGTGCCACCTTGGTGATTGCCACTTTTCTAGTTATCGGATTGAAAAAAGTGAAGGATTTCTTTGGTAATGTGAGGGCTAAATCAAATACCGTATATGCTTCGTTTCTCGGCCCTAGTGTTTCTCCCAAAGACCTCGTCGGTGATACGGAATCGGAAAAGAAAGGGAAAGTGGGTAAAGAGGATATTAAAAACCTCGAGAAGCTCATTGTTGAGCTTCGAGCCGATGTTTCCTTGATGAAAGGCAAACCGGCTTGGAATGAAAACCAGATCAATCGGGTCTGTAGCCAGATTGTCTTTATCTCTGGCATCGTTGATGGTCTTTATAGCAAAGCAGACGCTGAAAAATATCAGAAAGAACTTGTCGAACTCATTAGAGACATTCCTCGGGACTTTAAGTCCGAGATTCTCGAGAGTCTGGATAAGAAAATTCCTGATAGTGCGATAGTGGAGATGCATGCTGATTTGAAGAAGTTGATTGCATTGCAGGAAAAATCAGACAAGCCTGCGGATCCCAAACCTGAACAGAAGAAAGACCCTCTTCCTGAAGCAAAAGACAATACCAAAGCTGTAGATATCTCTGTTTTTGGAACTGATGAGGATGTAAAAGATCCCAAAGCGGAACCGAAAAAGGATGATACGAAGGCAGTAGACGTATCTGCTTTTGCGGAGGATTTGAAGGAGACCCCTTTTCTGGCGAAACAGGAAGAAAAGCAGGTCGAGAAGGCAGAGAACAATTTTACTCTCTTGCTCTCTGCTGAACAACAGATCTCCAATGTTTGGCTTCAAAAAAATAGAGGTGCCATGACCGTTCGTATTTTTCAATTTTTAACAAAGTTGGATGACGCGGATCTCGCTCGCTATTTTAATTTGAAGGCTCGAGGGGGCTCTAGTCGTTGGGAAGATTTTATGGACATGTACAATCAGCAGTTTATTTATACGGTAGATTGTACTGAGCTCGTCCGACGATGGGGTCTTTGGGTCGGACTAATGGATTCTATCAAGCCTGTAGAGGTATTTGGCGAATCCACAGCTCTTTTCTCCAAAGACAAAGTCGTCAATAATTGGAATACTTTGCGCGCTCGATTTAGTGCCATAACTTATTTCACAGACGGCAATAATTTGGCAGGCAATTCCGGAAATAAGTCTGATACTTCTTCATCCGAAGATACTGACACCGTCAATTTCGCCGAAGCGACTGAAGAAATCGCCAAGGATACTTTGGATGAAGCAAAAGAATCGGTTGGCGAAGCGGTCAAGAAAACCGAGATTGAGAAAGCAAAACCTGCAGAGGCGAAGGTTTCGGAAAAGAAAGTGAAAAAGGAAGTCATTAAGCTTCAGCCGAAAAAAAATTTGGAAACGAAGAAAACTTTGGTTCAAAATATAGAGGAAGGAGTAGTCGAAAACCGCACATTCGACCTCACGGGGGCAACTCCGCGAGAAGACTAAAAAAATTGTATCTCTCTCTGATTTAAGAAAAATAAAATTCTTAAGTCAGAGGAGATCCATATTTACACTTGTGGATTTTATTTCTAAAGAAGGTAGAATCTAAAAGTGTACATATTGGAAACAATATTGTTTGAAAATTTTCTAAATTACAACTTTATTTGTGGAGGAAATCAAATGAGGAATCGATTGATTTTCTTGATAGTGTTGCTTGGGTTTTCTTTTTCTAGTTGCGTATCGACGAACACAAGACCGGTATTACCAGAGAGTCGTATGCAGAAGATGTCTGAGACGTTGGATACTTCTGCTTCACCGGAAGAAGAGAAATCTTCTGAAATGGAAACGAAGCCTGCGGAAGCTGATGAAAGCCTATCCCCAGAAGATATAATGGATCAGGCTTTTGGAGAAAAGGAAATGAATCAGCCGTTGTCGACCGACAAAAAGGATCCGGATCTAGGGGATAGCAATAAAAAAAATGGTCAAAGTGAAAAAAGAACTACTAATATCCAGGTTAAGCCATGGAGAAGTAGTGTTAATTTGACCAATGGGGAAGATCAGCAACTAGAAAGGATCGATTCGGTTATGAATGAGATCCTAGTCCTCAAAGATTCTGGACAGAAGTTTACGGATGAAGAGTTTAAATTTAAGTTCAAGCCTTGTCCGTTCAATTTTCCAGGAGGACAAGACGTTGAGTCGGTTGGCAATGGAGTTACTATAAATGCCGGAATTGTCTATATAAAAGATAATTTAGGATGGGTCAATGTGGCTGGGAAAGATCTATTTTTTCTGGCTTTTGTCCTATACCAACCCTACTGGGTTCATTATGAAGATTTAGCAAAACCCTTATGGCCACTTACTTATGCTGATATTTTTGGTGAAGAGAAAGCCAAAAAAGAAGGTGTTCCGGGTTGGTTTTTCTGGATAGACAAAGAGTGGTTATCAAAAAATAAACTTTTCTGTATTGGTTCCATTGTAGTAGCCACTGAGAGAAAATCGGATCTTCATTGGGGTCTACTCGGTAGGGTCAAGGTTGTGGGAGAATGCTATGGAAACATAGTGAAAAAAACACCCTACGAGTCAGACGTCTATAAACTAGACAAAGAGGGGAATGTTCTTGTAAACGCAAAAACAGGACAACCTTTGAAAGTGAGTGTGACTGGTATCTTCTTGATTCCAATGTCCGAATTACCAGGAGAAGAATCCATAATCAAATAAAAAAGGAAATCTAGCGGAACACATAAATGTCGAGCTAGATTTTTTGTTTGTCAGGAAAAATAAAATAAAAAAACAAGTAAATTCGTTTATTTAGAATTTACTCGTCTTAAAGTTAGTCGGAAGAAATTTTTCTGCTTTATTTTTTTCCAGGTATAGGAATTTCCTGGTTTTCGATGGCTTTCTCGAGTATCTTGCTCTTTTCTTCAAAGCCAGCCGCTTGATCGTTCAGCGTTTTTTTCTCTTCTAGGTCTTTGGTTTTTTTTGCTTCTTCTCGTGATTCTTCAGCGAATTGATTCAATATCGCTGCCGCTGCCTTCCAGTCGGTTTTGGTGTCTCTTTCGAGCTTTATTGGTATCGTACATCCGCTGTTTAAAAAGAGACACAGAACTAAAAACGCAAAAAATATGATTTTTTTCATGATAATATCCTTGAAAAAGATAGACTCTTTTTGTACAAAACGTGACTTAAATTTAAGTCCTATCTTCTTATCATATCCTGAATCTCTTGTCAAGGGTGAGGGCTTGACAAAATTCGTGGATTTGCTAATTTGTAGGATCTTTGAAAAAAGATAAATTTGTATTTTCATAAAGAGTGTTTCCTACTTTTTCGTAAGGAGATAAACCATGCGAAGTAGAATAGTTCTTTTGATTGTTTTTTCTGTTATTTGTTCGCTTTCTATTTTTGCGCAGGATTCTTCGAAAGAAGAAAAGACCGCGGTGAAAAAGTTTTGCGAGAGTGTCGTCAATGATCTGATTCCAGAGACTAATAAAGTAGACGATGGATCTATTATGGGTCTCGCTTTCGACGGTACTCGGATCTTTTTTTGGGTCGTATCTCGAGACGTAGAGGCTATTAAACTGCAGGTGGGTGAGAAGCTCTACAAAGCAGAGAAATATACGAATAAAAAAAGTAGTCATCCTTGTTTTAGGTTGATATTGCCGAAAGGGCTTGTGGAGGATGGGAAATCGTACGATTATTTTCTGTACGATAACAAAGACAGGTTCGTCAAATCCACATACGAATATTCCGCTAAACGTTTTTGGGGGTTGACTCTCAATAAGAATTCTTTGACTCTTGGTAGTCAGAGAGATAATAATAATCCCGAAACTTTAGAATCGAATAATACCGGAAATTCCAAAAAATCGGCAAAATCGGCACAAGAAATCATTGACGAAGAATTGGCTGCCGAAATGAATAAAGAAGAGAAAGAAGAATCGGTCGAAAAAGAAGATCCGGAGAAAACTTTGTTGGATCAGATTTCTGTGACCATTCGCGGACTGGAGGAATTGATCGGCAAAAATACCCCAGCCGATGTGAAAAAGAAAAAGGTTTTATTGGGCATTTTGGAAAAAAGACGCAAAGCCTATTTAGAACTTTTCGGAGAGAAAAAATAACGTTTTTCCGAGTCAACTGTAAAGAAGCCTTCACGATAAAAAGTGAAGGCTTCGCTATTTTTGGCGAGGATTGACAAGTTGTCTTTTGCGGGTGTATACTATTTTGAATCTGATATCGGCACATTGAATAGTCAAGTGCACCAGAGGAAAAGTCATAAAATTTGGAAATGTTGATTAAAGATTTCGTTTGGGGTGCGCCAGTGGAGGCATTTTCTGGGAGTAGAATTCATAATATTTTCAATTTTGGAAAGGCGCTTGTGAGAGATTTTTTTGAGCGAAGATTTTTTAGGAATGAAGCGTCTGAGTCGTTTGAAAGCACTTTCCATGGAAGCCTTATCGTTGGAGCAATAAGGCTTGGCAAAAAAGGTCGGAATATGTAGTTCTCCATAGCGAGTATTTTCGACACCGTTGTCCAAAGTAAGGCTCTTAATTATTTGGTGATAAGGGTTTAAATTTTCTTTGAATCCTTCCATAGAATATTTGAGACGAGGCACTTTTTTTAAGAATATTTTTCTAGAAAGCATTTCTAGATTTCCGGCGACGACAGAATTTTCAGATTTTATTTTGCCTAAAGTGTCTCCTTCAAAATGACCGAATTCTATACGATTTTTGACGATAGAAGGACGCTGTGAAATCGGGATTCGATTCGGAATTAATTGGCGTTTTGTTTTTTTTATCGGCCGATGTTTTTTCTTCTTGTATCGTTGTGATGGAAGATATTTACAAAGGCTCTGTCCATAAGAACTGTATAAATATTTGTAGATGGATTTAGCTGTGATTGCTAAAGGCTTGTTGCTTTGATTGACGAAACGTTCTGAATTCCAACGCCCGGCAATTTGTTCGGGAGTCCAAAAGCATTTCATCTGTTTCGAGACAAAGTTTTCCAGCTCCGAATGATTACGGACTTTCATCCCTTCGAATTTAGAGCTGTGTCTTCTCACGCTAGATTTTCGATTAGCTTTTTCAGGATCGTAAATTCCATTAGTCGAATTACGCATTATTTCTCTACTTAGTGAAGAATGGTCTTTCTTAAGAGCCGTCCCAACATCTCTTTGAGAATAACCCTTCTTCAGTAAGATAGAGATTTCCAATCTCTCTTGCTTATTGAAGTGTTTGTATCCAGTCATATTGTTAAAATTGGTTTTCCAAATTTTAACCTATCTCTGGTGCACTTCAAACGTATATTAGCGATCTGATTCACTTGTATCTATTAGTTTAGGAGATCTAAGAATGAGCAAATTATTGTTTTTTTTATTGATTCTTTTCTTTTGCGTCTTGTTGCCCCCCGGAGACGTGTCTGCCGGCGAAAAGGGGAGAAAAGTGGATGATGAAATTTATCTGGTGACCGACAAAAATGGATCGGAGATAAATACGACATTTCTCAGTCAGTCTTTTTTACAATGGCAAAAAAATTGTCATGCCAAAAGAGAGGGCTGGTCGGGTAAGAAGAAAACGGCATTTCATACTACCTATCAGAATGTCGGCAAGGCTTGGGATTTGTGGGGCGGTTATTGGTTAGCGATGCCTACCAAGCCCTATATTCAAGATTTGATAAAAAGTTTGAAACCCGTGAAGTCCGTTTTTTTGATAGTCAACAATGAGGTGTATGAAATGCAGAGACTGGACGAAAAACGGAATCCTTATGCAGGAGAAATGGAATTTTTTTATTTCTATTTTGTCCCTTCCCGTGACGGACAAAGTAAGTTTGAAGAAGGCGACGAGCTTCAGAGTATCATCTTTGTCGAAGGAGAAGAGGTGCCGGAAGATAAGGAGGATATCAAGGAAAGCGGCCACTGGTGCTGTCTGACCAGCGATCTCTTTCGCAATGGAGGCATTCACAATGATGATACGGAAAAAAGTGTCTACTGCCCCTGGGACCCGAAAGATAGCTATACGAATAAGAAGGTGAAGGATTCCGGCACTTTGCTTAACGTGCTCACTTGCAATTATAGTGGAGGCGAGTGCATGAAGCTCAAACGCGCCCCTACACAAATAAAGAAGCCAACTAAAAAAAAAGATGATTAACATCTTTCGATTAGACTAGAAATAAAATCATATTTCTAGTCTTTTGCTTTTGTGCAGAATTTACATCCATTTCATCTTTCCTCATTTTCTCGCTAGAATAATGAAATATGTCTTTATTTTCTAGGAAATTGACGCCGCCTATTTTCTATTCGATTGTATCGATTGTTTTTTTGTCCGCGCCGGTGGCTCTCGGGGCTTTGGGGCTGCAAAATGCGGCGGTGTCTCTTTTGGCTCTGGCCGCGTCGTCGCTGTGTATTCTTCGGTATCCGGAAGTGTCGATCTATACGATTTTGGTGCTCACTATGGTCTTCGAACGATTTTTTACTTTGGAACCGATTTTTGGCGATATCAAGCTGTATTTTTTGGACGCGGTGATTGGAGCGGGGATTTTTTCTCACGTCATCTGGTCGCTCCGGGAGCGCTCGGGTGGGCACAAGACCCAATTATTGAAAGTGGGGCATTTGGAAATATCCATTGTTTTTTTTGTATTTTTCGTGTTTCTGACCTATTTGCGCAGTATCGCCGGCCTCACTCAGGACGCGGATATCGCCTTTAGCGCTCTGAAAAATTACGCGTTTTATCCGATTGTGTATCTGCTGTTTGTCTCGGTGATACGATCCGAGCGCCAATTGTCGCGATTCATGAGTCTGTTTGTCATGACCTCTTGGTTTTTGGTGATATTTTTGCTTTTGGGGGTTTTGCGAGGGGAGGGGATCTGGACCCAGTGGACCCCGCTCTCGACCGAAGGGGTGCGCTATATCGCCTTCACCCACGCCTTTTATATTGCCATGGGTATGCTGATTTTCGTGCCGATCTGGCTCCTACGGACCAAACGGGTGTATCTGGCGACTGCACTTCTCTGGGCGCAGGGGCTGGCCGTACTGGCCTCTTTGATGCGCCACCTCTGGATGAGCATGGCCTTGGGTATGGGCGTGATGCTCTCGGTGCTGATCAAAATCAACCGCCAGCGGATTTCCATTATATTCAAGCGTAATTTGGGCCTGCTATTTTTCCTCACCGCGTGGATGGGCGTGATTTTGTGGAATATTCCGTTTCGAGATTCGGTCGAGCGGTTGGGAGATTTTAGCCAGCCCCTTATCAATCGTATTGCTTCCGTATCTACAGGACTTGGCGACCAGAGTCTCAACTGGCGTGTGTATGCCTGGGACGTGGCGGGTGATGCCTTTGTGAGCTCCCCGGCTTTGGGAATCGGCTTTGGCCGCGCGCTTTCCATTCAGATCGGCGATTTTTTCCAGACTTTTTTTGTCCGCGAGCTTCACAATTCGCCCTTGGTTATTCTAGTACAGATGGGGGCTGTTGGCTTCGCTTTTTTTCTGGCCATACATGTTATTTTTATCCGCATGCTCTGGCGACTTCTCCATGCAAAAAACTCCCGTACGATTTTGGTTATTGCGGTCCTCGGTCTCTACCTCAATTTCGCCTTCGCCTCCTTTTGGCAGCCCTATATGGAGACCAATCTCTTGTCGATTTTCTTTTGGATGATTTTGGGGATGGGGAGGGTGTTGTCTGACCTTTCAGGTCACAGGTCACAAGTCACAAATCACAAGTAAACAACAAATTACAAATAAGCGGAAAATAACATAAAGCAAATAACAAATTACAAAATATGGAGCATGGGTTTATAAAACATGGTTTTTTGGAAAAGAAAGGTTTTGATTTCAGTTTGATGATTTTAAGATTCATAGAAAAATTGCCAAGAAAGCCTGGGGTCTGGACAATATCTGATCAATTGGTTCGATCTGGAACTTCAATTGGTGCTAATATTATCGAAGCAAAAGCTTCAAGCAGTCGTCTGGAATTTAAGCGTTTTCATGAAATCGCCCTCCGAAGTGCCAATGAAACAGAATATTGGTTATTGCTTTTGCTAGAGTTGAATGTCATTGATAAAAAAGAAGTTGAAATTTTATTGAACTGCGCTCACGAGCTCTCTAAACTTCTATCTGCCTCTATCTTGAAATTAAAAGCCCCTAAATAGTTATTGTTTTGATGTTTTATTTGTTATTCATTTGTAATTTGTGTTGTTTGTTGTCTATTTGTAATTTGTCATGCGTGACTTTCAATCTATGAACATCCTAAACATCCACAAATTTTACTACCAACGCCGTGGCGCCGAGCGCTATTACTTTGATTTGACGAAATTACTGGTGGAAAAGGGCCATCGAGTGATTCCATTTTCAATGCAGGATGATCGCAATTATCCGTCGGTGTATTCGAAATATTTCGTGCCGAATTTGGAATTGGGAACTACAAATAAATCTGCCCCCTTCTCAAATGTAAGGGCGTATTGCAATACGCCCTTACATGGGTCGTCGACCCTACCCTCAGCGTTGACCCTGCACGGAATGACCCAGTCCCTCCGCACTCTCGGCCGCATCCTCTACTACCCTCAAGCCCGGCGGAATATCGGCGATCTGCTGGATGCCGAAAAAATAGATATTGCCCACATCCACAATATTTATCATCATATTTCTCCGTCGATTTTGGGGGAGATTCATGCCCGAGGGATTCCGATTGTCATGACCGTGCATGATTTTAAGCTCATCTGTCCCAATTACACGCTATACACGGAAGGGGCGATCTGCGAGCGATGTAAAGGCGGAAAATATTACAATGCGACGATTCACAAATGTCTCAAAAATTCCACGGCGCAGAGTCTGGCTGGCACGGTCGAATTGTATTTCCACAAAACTTTCCGATTTTACGAAAAATATGTTTCTCGCTTTATCGCTCCCAGCCAATTCGTAAAAAATAAACTCGTCGAATTCGGCCAAAACCCGGACCAAATCGAGGTGATCCCGCATTTTGTGGATGTACCAACACTAGAAGTCACAAGTCACAAGTCACAAGTCACAAGTGAAACAGCCAAGTATCTTTTATATGGTGGTGCGCTCTCTCCTGAAAAAGGGATATTCCAATTTATTCGTTATTTTCATCATGCTTCTATTCCGGATCTTGAATTATGGGTTGCGGGTGATGGACCCGAGAAATCTGAAATTGAAGGATATTTACAAGAAAATAAGATTAAAAATATTATTTTATTGGGTAAATTGGAAAAATCTGTGCTTTTGGAAACAATGGCGGCGTCTTTGGGCGTGGTGATTCCTTCGGTGGTGTACGAGACTTTTGGCCTAGCCGCGCTCGAAGCGTTTTCGCAGAAAAAAATTGTCTTATCCTCTTCTCTGGGGGGGCTCGGTGAATTGGTGGAGGATGGGAAAACCGGGTTTCTTTTTGATATGAACGATCAGCAATCGGTCATTCGGTCGCTCTTGCAGCTGAGCCACGAGAAAGATAGGGTGGCCTCTATGGGGGAGTACGCTTTTCAAGTTGCCCGAGATAGGTATAATAAAGAACTGCATTACCAGAGATTAATGGAATTGTATGGCGGGGTGTTAAAGGGCAAAAAGGCCTAGATAGGATAATGACTCGGTGTTTTTCGGAATATGGTATTGAAATTTTCCACTTTTCTTTTTTTTATTATTTTTGGGATTCTATCTCCGTTTTTTGTGTTTGCCAAGATTCCCGACCATGCTTTTCCCAAAACCGCAGCCATTTATCTTAATAGTGCGCCTATATCGCCGTCTTTTGCTAAAGAATTGGCAAAATGGGATGTGGTCATACTTAATTTACAGGCCCAATTTTCATCTCGTCCTTTGATTCTTTCTATTCGTAAAGAAAATCCCAATGTCTTGATTTTGGCTTATATAACATCGGTTGAATATCCCAAATATTGGTATGGCGAGATCGAACAGCCCCTCTCCGATGGCATTTGGACACGTCTTACCGCACAATTATCTTCTGAATGGATCCTCGAAACCTACAAAGGAGAAGAAATTTCTTTTTGGCCCCGCAATGTGGCCATGAATTTGGGGCAAAAGAACGCCTCGGGTCAATTGTATTCGACATATCTCGCTAATTTTCTCAAAAATACGGCTGTGGACAGCGGTCTTTGGGACGGGCTTCTTTTTGACACGGTGTGGAATGACGTTTCGTGGAAAGGCTTGGATATTGATATCGATGGAGACGGAAAAAAAGACAGTAAAGAAAAAATCGACGCGGGATGGTTCGCGGGTCAGAAAGAATTTTATCGGTATTTGCGGAGTATCGTGGGCAATGATTTTTTGATCATTACTAATGGCGTGGGCGAGTACAAGCCTTTTTCCAATGGCCGCATGCTTGAAGGTTTCCCCGAATTTTTTGAAGGGGGCTGGAATGGATCGATGAAGAGTTACTTTTCTTGGAATAAAGAAGCTAAGACTCCGCGATTGGTGATCCTCAATTCCGATACGGATAATACCGGCAATTCCTCCAATTATCCGGCAGTGCGTTTTGGCTTGGGTAGTGCGCTTCTTTCGGATGGCTACTACAATTTCGATTACGGAACCGAAGACCGCTCGAGCCTTTATTTCTATGATGAATACAAAGAAGATTTAGGGAGAGCCAAGACCGAGGCTTATCTTGTGGGGTCTTCTTTCGCCTCGGCCATGGCTGTTTCCGGCCCCTCATTTTTCTCCTCGGGCATTTGGCGGCGAGATTTTGACCGCGGAATTGTTTTGGTCAATTCCACATCAAAGTCCCAAAAAGTTGTTCTGGAGTCTGAATATACTCGCATCCGCGGGGTGCAGGATCCGGTAACCAACAGCGGACTGGTGGGAAAGGAGGTCGTGGTGGGGCCCCAGGATTCTCTCGTATTACTCCGCCCCTTCACTTCTCTTTCAGCTATTTCCATTACCAATGGTGCCTTTGCCTCTGCCTATCGCCCAGATGGCAGTACTTTGCGCGGAGGATTTTTTGCCTCGGTTTCTGGAGTATCCCGAGGGGCACTATTTTTGGAAGTTGATTTGGATGGCGACGGACAGACCGAGCGAATTGTATCTTTCGGCGGTGAATTGACCGTTGCCTCCAAAGGAGCGATTCGATGCCGCGTATTTCCCTACGACCAAACCTATCGCGGCGAGATACGTCTCGGCGCGGGCAATCTAGACGGCGCGGGCAATCTTGAGATTGTCACCGCCACGGGGTCTGGGGGCGGGCCGCTCGTTCGCACATTTAGCTCCGATTGTCGCCTGTTGGGCCCCGGATTTTTCGCCTATGGCAAAGACTTTCGAGGAGGCGTGAATATCGACGTGGCGGATCTGGACGGTGATGGGAAGGCCGAGATTGTGACGGGCGCTGGCGCGGGTGGCGGCCCTCAAATTCGCATTTTCGACGCCAAAGGAAAACTCATTCATCCAGGATTTTTCGCCTTCAATTCACTGCTCCGCCGCGGCGTCGAAGTCACGGTTCTGGGCAGTGGAAAAGGGGCCAAGATTGTGGCCTGGATTCCGCAGGAGGGCACCGCTCTCTCTGAGTTTTTACCCTCCGGCACCAAGCTCCGAGAATTCAATCTTTCTTCGGATTCCGGCGTCCCCATTTCCGGCAAACTTAACGCCCACCTCCGCTCTGGCGATATCGACGCCGATGGGGTCGAGGATCTGGTGGTTGAGAAGGTGGGGTTGTGATGTACCCCCCCACAAGTGTAAGGGCGTATTGCAATACGCCCTTACACTTGTGGGGGTACTCTTTAAATGAGACTATGAAAAATATTATTTCCAAATCCAAAAAGGCCGCTTCGGCATGCGTGAATGTTTGCATGGAGCGGATGTGTCGGCCGGCGTGTAGGCGGGCGGCGGGGCGATATGTGAGGCATTACCACAAGGATTGCTCGTGGGGCCGTTTTCATTTGATTGCAGATATTTTGGGTCTACTCGTGGTCATGGGGGTATTGGTTGCCTTTCTCTACGCTTATTTTTTTTATGAACTGCGGTCCATCCGCGAGTTGGTTCATTTTGATTCGAAACTCGTTTCCGGAATCGTATCGTCGGGGGAGAATATCGAAATGGACATTTACTATGGTAATTACAGCGGATATCCTCTCCAAAATGCGCGTATCCAGATTGAAGCGGATGTGCGTTGGACTTTAGTTCGAGCCGCGCCCATTGACTTTGATGCGGATTCGGGGACCTTGTTGTTGGGGGATTTAACCAAAGGAGCTCGCGGCACTCTCAAATTATTTTACAAAATCAGCCCCGACCACTCCAGCCGTTCTTTGTTCGATTCAAAGCTGATTTATTCCGTGGGAATCGGCGATCATCTGGATTTGTATCGGTCCACCGAGGAGCAGATTTCGAGACTCAAGAGTTTTCGCATGGAACTGCCTGCTCCTGGTGCTCTAAAAGATCAGGCCGTGGCTCCTCTCGTGCCGCCTTTGGCTGTTTTTGCTCAGGTCCTTTATTATGATGAATCCGGATCCCAATTAGGCCGCGGGCCTTTCCCCCCGCAAATTGGAGAGGAAACCCGACTATGGCTTCGTTTTCGAGTAGACAAGGTTGTGCGTGATCTGCAAGATATCCGGCTTTCGTTTACCTTGCCCAAGAATAGCCAGTGGCAAGGTAATTTACTGGATGTTTCCGGCACTTATGCCTGGAATCCTCGCACTCGAAAAGGTATTTTTTTGATTCCCTCTCTCTTAGCCGGTGAATCCTGGAGTGGCAGTATCGAGTTGATTCTCCGTCCTGTTTCTTCCATGGCCGGTTCTTTCCTCCCCATCGCCCGTACTCTCTCTTACTCAGCAAAAGATGTGGCCACGGGGATTGTCAGCGAGGGGGTGATGGATGATGTGAGGCTGGAGGAGGAGATCCTAAAACAACAAACCCATCCCTAACCCTTCCCTTAACAAGGAAGGGAACAACAACAACCTTCTCCCCTGTTAAGGGGAGACCGACGTGTCCGTCGTAGCCCCGCCTTTTTACGGGGCGAAGACGGTGAGGGGTTTGTTGTTAATTCTTCATTCTTCATTTTTAATTCTTCATTTTTTATGACCCTTCCTCTCTTCGCCAAGCTCCCCAAGCAATACGTGATTCTCGATACCGAGACCACGGGACTCAACCCGCGGAACGGAGACGCGATTCTGGAACTCGCCGCGCTCAAGATCGACGAGGGCGGGACGGAATTGGGGTTCTTTCATTCTTTCATCAATCCCCGCATTCCCATCTCCATTGGCGCCTCTATGGTCAATGGCCTGACGGACGAGTTCATTGCTGACAATGGCAAACTGCCGGAGCATGTATTCCCAAGTTTCGTGGCTTTTTGCGCCAACTGTACATTAGTAGGGCACAATCTGATTAAGTTTGATCTGCCTTTTATCAATAAGCATTTGGAGGATCTCCGCCTCTTGTCCCTCCGAAATCCCGTTCTCGATACTCTCGAGCTCTCCCGCGCCAAACTCAAAATTTCTAACTACAAGCTCGGCACCATCGCTACGCATCTCTCCATCCCCTACATCGACGCCCACCGCGCCGAAAATGACGTTCGGATCACCAAGGAGGTCTTTTTGAAGCTGGTGAGGATGTAGAGGTTGCTAACACGAGATTGCCACGCCCTGCCTAAAACGGCAGGCCTCGCAATGACAATACTTCCATGCCCCCTCAAACGTCAAAAGGAATATCGTTTTTAGAGATATCCCTTTTTGTTTAAAAGTTTTTTTCATTTACTTCCCTTTTTACGTTTTTTCCAAAATAATGAGAAAGATTTTCTTCTTTCTCTACTCCCTTAGGCACGAATTTTCTTTTTCTCTTCGGTTTTTTCGGTTCAACCGGCGATTCTTCTTTTTTATCGTCCAGCGGCTTCTCTTTGGACAGAAAATGTACCAAGACAGCGAGGAAGAATAGGCCGTTGAATCGGGCGAGCAACTGGTTAAATTTATCGAAAAAAGAACCGATGTATAAGAAATCAAAATAGAATCCTAAGGAGAGCAGTGCCGTACCGAGCAAAAATAATTTTCGAATTCTTATCTTGCCGGTTGTATCTTTGTACCAAATGATCCATTTTAATAATTTCTTCATTCTTTACCCTCCTAAAAGGAACGGTATTTTGTATGAATGCGCCTATTATATAATAACGGGTATTGAATCACAACTTGAATTGTGGGGTGTTTTGGAATATGTTATATTGATTTAATAAAAAATGGGATAATTTTGTTATTCTTTTGGCAATAAAAGGCGTCTTTTTCGAGAGCCTTCGTAAACACATGTTCGGAGTGAAAAATAAAATTGGATGGTGGAAAAGGGCGGGGATTGTTTTGTTGTTTTTGATGGTGGGGGTTTCTGGGATAGGTCCTGTCTTTAATGCTGGCACAACTGAATTAGGGGTACTTGGTGTTAGGCCGGTGATTGCTGAAACAGAAGCAGAAAAAGAAGCAGCAGCTCTTAAAGCAAAAAAAGACGCGCAGACAGCAGCACAGGAAAAAGCATTACCTACTTCAGGTTTTGGCTTAGACGCACTGACGAATAGTGCGTTTTTGATAATGTATGATTTGCTTGGCATGGTGATAAAGATCATTTTGTCTGTAGAGGGTTGGTTGATTACAGAAGTTACGGGTTTGGTAGATAAGGTCGTATCTCATCAAGAATATTTGAGCAATCCGGCGGTGAATTTTGGGTGGATTGCGGTGCGTGATATTGCTAATACATTTTTAATTTTTGTTTTGGTGATTATTGGATTTGGTACAATTTTAAATCAACAGGATTATTCCTACAAACAATTATTGCCTCGATTGGTGATCGGTGCAATTTTGGTTAATTTCAGCAAAGTTATTTCTGGAATATTTATTGATTTCGCTCAAGTGATCATGTTGTCTTTTTATGCTGCCTATAAAGGGATTTTTGTGGGAGGTTTCTTGGAAATGATGGGGCTTGATAATATCGTCTCATTTAAAGGAGAGGATGGGAGTTTACCTGTTCTGAATAGTAAAGCTGAATTACCACAGTTTTTGGTCATGGGTATCATCGCGATCCTATTCATGTTTGCTGTTTTAGTCGCGATTGTTTTCGTTGCCATTGTTTATTTTGTTCGCATGATAATGCTTTGGTTTTTAGTGGCTATCAGTCCTTTGGCCTATGTATTTAATCTCTTGCCGGCCACTCAAAAATATGCGGGGCAGTGGTGGGATGAATTCACTAAATATTTAATGGTCGGGCCTTTTTTGACATTCTTTTTGTGGCTTAGTTTGTTGGTATTTAAGGAAAGTGGAAAAGCAACTGGGCAAAAAGCTGATCTTACTAAGTCTGGAGTGACTTTGGACTCACCTGTTTTGTCGATCTTGGCTCCCGATAATCTGTTTAATTTTGTCGTCGCCCTCGTCATGCTCTTCGCCGGTCTCGCCATGGCCCAGTCCATGGCCGGCGTCGCGTCGGGGATTATGGGGAAGGTGAGAGGGGCGATGGGGAAGATGGGGGTTGGGGCTATTACGGGGAAATGGATAAAGCCGGCGGCGCAAGGATTAGGGAAGGCTTTGAAGGTTGGATGGGGTGGTTTGGCTGGAGTCAGGCAAGGTTGGCAGGCCGGTGCGGGGATGAGAGGAAAAGATTCTTCTTTCCTTAAAAGAGTAGCGGGGGTTGGACTTGGATTAGGGGGCGGTGTTGTTGGATTGTTAAATTTAAAAGCTGCTTATAAAGGATCTGGAGCTCGAGATTTGGTTCAACGAGCTAAAGATAAAGTTGGACTTGCTATAAGCAATAACTTAATGGATGGAAAGAAGAAAGCTGAAATTGATGATTTGGCTCATCAGTTTAAAGAGGAAGGCATGACCGGTGAAGAAGCCGCGAAGAGGGCGGAGAAGAGAGTGTCAGAGGGCTTTGGCAATGACACAATGACTTTGGCTTATGCGCGTCATGCA
The DNA here is from genome assembly GCA_007375725.1 of Parcubacteria group bacterium Greene0416_36. Taxonomy (GTDB): domain Bacteria; phylum Patescibacteriota; class Patescibacteriia; order VMEV01; family VMEV01; genus VMEV01. The sequence continues at coordinate 13,120 of VMEV01000014.1, read as the reverse complement.
GCTTTAAAAGGAGAAGCTTTGAATAAGGATACTATCGAAGCTACCCATAAGTTTTATGATAAAGCAAAAATGAAAGATGATGTTAAGGCATTTCAGTCCGATTTAATTGCGGGTGGAAAAGGAAATTTGAGTGCTTATCGACAGGCCATTGGTACAGAAAAATTTGATGAAACCGTGCTTCCGAAATTAAAGGAAAGTGATTTTTCAATTAAAGATAAACAGGATTCCGATTTGATGATAAAATATTTGTCTGGGTTGGAGGAAGATACAGCACATCGACAGTTTAATAGTATGTACAGGACGGATGGAGAGAGGCAGGCCATGGTTGGAGCCTTGGCGGATGGGAAGTTTTCCGGAAAATATAAAGGTGCTGATTTTGAGCGCGCTTCTGATTTGATTGGTTCTACAGGTCACTTTGCTCTCGCTGCTCAGCAGCGGGATGGTTATGTGGATCCGAAAGCATTGGAGGCTAATGCTAAGGGAATGGATAGTAAGACAGCTACTGCTTTTATAAAAAGACAAGATTCCACGGAACAAGAAAAAGCCGCTTTTGCGGCACATGTTCAGGTTAAGGATCTTCGTACTATGTCGGCTGGGAATTTGGAAAAATCTTTGAAGGAAATTGCGAAATATGCACCGGAACGTTTGACTGGAAGGAATGGAATGCAGGATAATCCTCAAGCTGCATCTTTTACCGAACAAATTGCAAAAGCTTTAGACTCTGCAGCAACACCAGATGTTGCAAAAGCCTCGCGAGAAAAAGTAGCTTCAGAAGGGACCTATGCTGGTATGAGTGCTGATTCTGCTAATCGAAGAAAAGAGTATAATCGAGATCGAGATGCGTTAGAAAAAAACAAGAGTACTATGACACCTGCAAGATATAAGGATATGTCTGATAGGTTCAATGAAACACATGGTGAATTTGAAAAATCTGTCAAACCTTCTCAACCACAACCCGCTGTTCCATACGATAATAAGAAAGTAGAAAAGATAAATAAATTGCGAGTTGAGTTTGGCGGTAAATTGGGTTCGAAATTGGAGCAGAAATTGGGCATTAATATTAATGCAAGTGCGACTGAAATGAAAGCTTCTTTAGCTGGTAAATCTTTTCCGGAATTATATAAAATTAAGAAAACGATTAGTGATGAATTGACTCTAGCTATTAATAAAATACAGAAAAATGGTATTTCTCCAAAAGTATTGAATGATTTTGTTAAAGGAGCAAAAAAAATGCAAGCATCCAATGATCATGGAGATATAGTGTCTATGGTTGAAAAGGTTAGAAAAGCTGGAAATAAAAAAGATAAACTATCTACAAAGGATATCACTGATATAAGCAAGGACGATGAGGCTTAATTTTGAAAAATTATGGTCCGTCTGGATCTAAAAATACCGGAAAATATTTCCGGTAAATTGAAAACTGATGTGGTGTTTGCGGCATGGGACGATTTGTTCCGTCGCTATAATATCACTGGCGAAGAGGCTTCGATTTTTGTTTCGATAAATTCGGATATATACGAGAAAAAAGCTAAAATTTCAGATTTGATGGCTACTTTACAACAGAAACTGAAACGATCTCCGGAAGAGTTAAAGAAAATAGTTCGGGATATTTATCTCTATGTCTTCAGTTTTTCTACGGATTATTTGGGCGTCAATTTTAGAGAACTAATGAAATTAATTGATCCTAATGATTCTGCTTTTTTTATTGAAATGGAGGCGTTGAATGTTTTGATTGAGGAAGAGCTGAATCCGCCGCCGGAAGAAGAGATTACAATAGAGGAAGATGAGATTACGGACGAAGAGCTAGAGACCGCTCTTACTATTACGGATTTTGAAGCTGAGAAAAAAGATCTTCAAATTGTTTTTTCTACTCATTTGTTGGATTTGTTGCAGACAAGTGATGATGTTTTGAAATTTCTTGCTAACATTCGTCTCATTCAGATTTTATCTCATTATCCTTTATCTGAACTCAATAATTTCATTACGATTATTTCCCAAAACTCCGAACGCGTCACCACCAATAGAATCCGACTCGAAGGCAAAGAAGTTGAACCCACGGTCGCCAACTGGATCGCGGACTTTATCAAGACCATGGGGCTTGAACGTCTGACATCTCTCAAGCGCGCCCAATACATGGGTACATCGGCGAATGCGATAAAACTTACTCCAGAGGAGAAAGAGAAAGTGAATACTGTTCTCGAATTCTATCGATTGCTCCGCGGGTTCCCGCAGACATTTGAGGGGGTGCCTCCGGAACGCTGGTTTTTGATTCCGATCAAGGGCATGGAAGCCTCCAAGCTCCAGAGCGTCAAAGAAAAAGCGGCGAAGATGAAATTGGGGATTGGGGAAGAGGAGGCCGCCCCTACGGGGACGGTTGAAAAATCTCTCCCCAAAATCGAATTCAAAAAACCCGAACAAAAGCCTGAACAAAAGAGTGAATCAACTGTAAAATCAGCTCCGGCAGAGGCCAAGAAAATAGAGCCTCAAAAGGCGGGATCTTCGGTTCCAGCCGTAAGAGAGCCGATTGAAAAACAAGTGGCAGTCAAGAAAGAGGAACCTAAAGACCTCACTCTCAAATCCCTTGTGATTCGCAATAAACCCGCGCAGAGTTTGGTTCCGGCGCCTTCTGTGGGTAAGGGCGTATTGCAATACGCCCCTACGTTGACGTCACCAACCAAGCCCGTGACCCTCGCACAGAAGGCGCAAAAAGCGGCGGCTTTGTCCGAGGCGGAGATCACGGCGAAGTATCGAGGGGATGAACGGGAAAATCAGAAGGTGGAGGAGGCGATGACGCGACTGGTATCTCTGACGGGGAAGCGCGGGAAACAGCTCGCGGATTATTTATTTAAATCCGTGTCTGATTCCAATCCTGACAAAATCAATGTGGTGGCGGTGCTCAAACTCATTGCCGAGACCAATAATCTCGAAGAAGTCATCCGCGATCTCCGCATGACGGATCTCATGAAGCAGTCTCTTGGCCCCAAGAATTTGGAGGAATATCTCCAGAATCCTCTGGCGATTTCCTCGCTGGCAAAGGCTCTGCGTGCTATTCTGGAAGTGAGAGTCGGCCTCTCTGCTGACGAGTCTTCCCGTATCGGTCTCCACCTCGTTAATATCCTCCGCCGAAACGGCAATGTCACTTACGCGAACCTCGCACGATTCAATATGGCGAGAGGGAAGTTTGAATGGGCGGTCTAAGAAGGGGAGGGTTTACGGAGTCACCTGTCATTGCGAGTGACGCGTTTTAGCGGAACGCGGCAATCTTGTGACGAAGGGGTCGGTCATGAGATTGCCACGTCCCCGCTAAGGTGCGGGGTCTCGCAATGACACTATTCTAGATGTTTTTATATCCATATGGATGAGATACCCATCCTCGACGAAAATAATCAAAAAATTATCTCGGTGGCCGAAGGACCTTTGAAGAGTTCTTCGCGAGTTTTGCCGTCTAGTTCGAGCGATGAACTCAAGAAACTGGTGGAGGGAGATGTGTCGGAAGGTACCATTCTTAATGATTTGGTGAGCGCGAAAATCAAGGCCAATACTGTTAGAACGGGCTCATCCGGCAGTGATGAGCCACAGTATAACTATGCCAAAATGACGGAGGAGATTTTGGCTCTTTCTGGCGTGGTCCTCAAGAATGTCGTGCTGCGGTCGCGGCTGGAAAATTTGATTAAGTCTTATATTCGTTCCGTTAGAACTGCTCATGATGTCAAAGAATTTATTGTCAAAAAAGTCACTTCCGGAGGACTTGAATTGGGAGAAGAAAATGCCTCTCGGATAATGGAAGTGCTCAAATCTTTTTCCAAAGAAAGATATCTGACGACTTCCAGTAAAGCAACGCCGGAATCTATTTTTACAACACCCGTGCGTATTGTGGCTTCGATTCCCGAACCGGCCAAAGGTGCGGGGGTCAGCGTCCCCAAAATCCATTCCTTTTTTTCTAGTGTGAAGAACCATTTATCGGTTCCCAAAACTGATGAGCGGATACAAATTCAAAAAGCCATGCAAGAAGACGCCGAGAGTGCAGCTCCTACTGTTTCGACCGTTTCCTCCAAAGGACCCATGGCGGAATCGGTTTTGGGTACTCCTTCATCAGGCAGTATTTCCGGAGAAGAGCTGCGCCGCCGGGAAGAGCTGGGGGTCCAGATGGGGGGAACTTCTAGTTCGATCGATATTACTCTCGGACAGAAAATAAAGGAGGAGGTTAAAAAAGATATTGCGACTGAGAAAAAAGGATTATTTATTCCCCCAAAGGACAATAGTGTGATGGATCAGAAAGTGACGGCGGACACTCGCCCTTCTACATCTGCTATTTTTGACCTAGAACCCGTATTCCCCAAAATGCTCGGAGCTGTCAAAGCTAGGGTCGAACGCGGATCCGGAGGAGAGATCATGCTTGCTAAAGATTCTTTGGTTGCCATGACTCAGGATGGGATGCCGAGCGCAAAAAAATCCAGGGTGTCTCCATTATCCAATTCTCCAGCCCCGGTGGAAGAAAAGCTTGTTTCTCGAGTAGAAGATCCTTTGCTCGAGCGTTCCCGTCTGGTGGGACCTATAGAGGAGTTGCGCTTTTCTCTGGCGGATTTTCGCCGGTTGGCTCAAAACCCCGCGGATCGTATCAAGAAAATTGAATCCAAAATTCGTCTGTTGGAATCTGATTCGTTTGTGAATAAATATTTGGGTATTCGTTCTTGGATGAGTTCTGAGGTTTTTCAGAATTATATTCTACTCGGAGAGCGGGCGCTACAAGATCGTGTTACTCTGGCAGAAGTCCAACAGTCTTTGCTCGCTGCCGGAAAGAACGTACTGACCAAAGAAGAATTCGTGGCGGTAGGGGAGGCCAATGGGGTGATGAGGAGATAATATGAAGCGTTTCACGGTTCCACAATTCATTGATGTCGAAGACAAAATTTTGGGGCCGATCACGACCCGGCAGTTTGTGATTTTGCTGGCGGCTTCCTTGGTGTCATTTGTGGGGTACAAATTATTTGATTTTACTTTATTTTTGATATGGGTGGTCGTGTGGATGGGCGGAGGGGGCATTATTTCTTTTGCCAAAATCAACGGAATGCCTTTCCATTTTTTCCTGCTCAATATGATTCAAACTGTGCGCCGTGATCCCATTCGGGTTTGGGACAAACGCCTCTCCGACTCTCAAGTTCGCGCGATTTTGTTCACTAAAAAAGATGTAAAACCATTGGAAATCATTCCCGAAAAAGCTCCTCTTTTGACATCTTCTCTATCCGAGCTATCCTTAATAGCGGACACGGGCGGCCAGTATGAAGGCGAGACTGTGATGGAGGGGCATGAGGTGAAGGTGGGGGTGAAATAAATTACAAATCCCTCCCCAACCCTCCCTTTGACAAGGAAGGGAGTTGCTTCCCCCTTGTCAAAGGGGGATTGAGGGGGATTTGTTGCTTAATTCGTAATTTGTCATTCGTCATTGATTTGTATGCCTCGTTTCGCATCGACTCAAAAATTCGTTCCGATTGCTGAGATCCGCGACAATGTCGTGGTGATGAAGGATGGATCGCTTCGGGCGGTGCTTCTTACTTCGTCGATCAATTTCGCGCTCAAATCCGAGATGGAACAGAATGCGGCTATTGGTTCGTATGTTTCCTTTCTCAATTCCCTCAGTTTTGCCGTGCAGATCGTGATTCAGTCTCGCCGCCTCAATGTGGATGAATATATCGAGCGGCTCAAGAAAGTGGAGCGCGAGCAGACCAATGAGCTCCTTCGCATGCAGACGCGAGAATATCGGGATTATGTGACCCAGCTGGTGGAATTGGGACAGATCATGAATAAGAAATTCTACGTGGTGGTTCCGTTTATTCCGGGGACCACGAAGGCGAAAGGTTTTTTTTCCCGATTATTCGAGACTCTTCAGGCGGCGACCGTGGTGAAATTATCAGAAAAAAAGCTGATTGACCGCAAAAAAGATTTGATGCAGAGGGTCGATTTAGTGGCCACCGGATTGGGGAATATGGGACTCAATGCTGTCATGCTCAATACCCAAAATTTAATTGAACTTTATTATAATTCCTACAATCCCCGCACCTCCGAGAATCAGAAACTCGCCAATCTGGAGAAATTGCAGGTGGATAAAGATATGGTGTGATTCTAGGTATTAGGTTTTAGGCCGTTAGGCAATTAGGAACAACAAACAAGGGGCTGTTTCTAAAAAGCTAATACCTAAAGCCTAATGCCTAATTAAAGTATGGTTTTTAAACCCGCAGACATCAAAACATCCGGTAGACCGATAGAGGATATCAAGCCTCCAAAGGCTGTTGATCCTAAAATCGAGAAGTCGCAGAAAGAAAAAGAGGTGCTCGAGGCCGAAAAGATTTATCGCCGAGGCGCGGTGTCAATCCGAGACGTGATTGCTCCGGCGTCTTTTAAGGTTGAAAATGATTATGTGCGGGTGGGATCCAAGTTTTGCCGAACGGTATTTGTCGTGACCTATCCGCGTTATATTTCGGTTGGATGGTTTGCTCCGGTCATCAATTTTTCTGCGGCCTTGGATGTGTCGATGTATTTTTATCCAGTGGAGTCTTACATCATTCTCAAACAGCTCAAAAATAAAGTGGGTGTGATCGAAGCCCAGATCATCGGCGACTCGGAGAAAGGCGCGCCGAGAGACCCGATTCGAGAGACCGCGCTGCGCGACATAGAAGAGCTTCGGGACAATCTGACTCAGGGAACCGAGAAATTTTTCCAATTCGCTTTATATATTACAGTTTACGCAGATTCTAAAGACGAATTGGATAAAATGACGGACCAAATCGAGCTGATTTTTGGGGCTCGGCTCGTCTACACTCGGCGCGTGTTTTTCCAGGCTGAGCAGGGGTTCAATTCCACCATGCCTATGTGCAATGACGAGATCATGGTGTCGTTTAATATGAATTCGTCGCCGTGCGCGTCCTCTTTTCCTTTCATGTCCGCGGATCTCACTTCGGATAATGGGATTCTCTACGGCATCAATCGCCACAATAATAGTTTGGTCTTATTCGACCGATTTTCCATGCAGAACGCCAATATGACTATATTCGCGACTTCCGGTGCGGGAAAAAGCTATACGGTGAAACTGGAAATTCTCCGCTCTCTCATGTTAGGAACCGATGTAATCGTGATTGATCCGGAAATGGAATACAAGCATCTCTCCGACGCGGTGGGCGGTACTTTTATCAATATTTCGCTTGCGTCGGAGAGCAAGATCAATCCTTTTGATCTCCCTCGTCCGGTCGGACAGCCCAAGGTTGCGGATATTATTCGTTCGGCGGTTATTACTATCAAGGGCCTGCTTCGTCTCATGTTGGGCAATTTGACTCCTCAGGAGGACTCGATTATTGACCGCGCTCTCCTGGAGACTTACGCCAAAAAGGATATAAATCCGGACTCGGATCTCTCCAAGATTGAGCCGCCGATACTTCAGGATTTTCAGGATATTTTGGAAGGAATGGAGGGATCGGGAGATTTGGGACTGCGTCTCAAAAAATACACGGCCGGTACTTTTGCCGGGCTTCTCAATAGCACGACGAATGTGGATATGGTCAATAAATTGGTGGTCTTCAGCGTCCGTGATTTGGAAGATGAGCTCCGTCCTATGGCCATCTACACCATAGTGAATTATATTTGGAATGTGGTGCGCTCTGAATCCAAGCGTCGAATTCTCGTGATCGATGAGGCGTGGTGGCTCATGCAAAATGAGGACAGCGCCAAATTCGTCTTCGCTTTGGTCAAACGCTGCCGCAAATATTATCTTGGAGTCACGACTATCACTCAGGATGTGAATGACTTTTTGAAATCGACTTATGGCCAGGCCATTCTCAATAATTCGGCGCTCAGGTTTTTGCTCAAACAGTCGCCTTCAGCCATAGACAATGTACAGAATACGTTTTTGCTCACCGAAGGCGAAAAATATTTGCTTTTGGAATGCGGGGTGGGCGAGGGCATTTTTTTCGCCGGCGCCAAACATGCGGCCATCAAGGTGGTGGCTTCGTATGGCGAGGACCAGATCATCACTTCCGACCCCCGCCAGCTCATCGAAATCGAAGAAGCCAAACGTAAATTTGCCGATGAAATGGGCGGCCGAGGCAAGGCCGAAGAGACCGAGAAGATGGCCGAGATAGATATAGGCTAGTTTATGAATTACCAACAAACAAGACGCTTGATTATCACTGGGATTATTTTATTGATCCTTGGTTTGGTGTGGCTTGTTTACCGGGGGGTGCGGGGAGAACCAGCGAGCGAAAACACGGGAGAGATTGCCGCTAATGGTCAGTTAGGATCCTCCGAAGAAATTCCTCTTCCGGTATTTCGTCAGGAAGATGTCGTATTGGCTGATCCTTTTTCTGAGGCCCAGAGAACGGCGAGAGTCTTCGTGGAGCGCTATGGCAGTTATTCCAATGCTTCCAATTTTCAAAATATTGAAGACGTGCTCTATTTGGCAACGGACTCCATGCGTGCCTTTCTGGAGCGGACCTTGGAGCAGTACCGCGCGGGGGCTGTAGCGGGTGCGGAGTATTCGGGCATGAGTACCGTGGTTTTGTCTTGGGATGAATTGACAGAAGAATCTTCAGAAAATCGGCATATGTTTAGGGTGCATACCCAGCGTTCCAAATCTATAGGATCGCTTGATAATGTTTCGTCTTTTTACCAGGACAGCAAGGTGGTAGTTCTGCGGCAGGAGGCGGTTTGGAAAGTGGATAGCGCTTACTGGCAGCCGGTGGCTGAGTAGTCCCTTGTATTTCCCCTCGATATCCGTTAAGAATACGAGAGAGAAATAAAACACACCCCAATGGGGCGGTGTTTTTATGTTTTTACAAAAATCTTGGCGGAGCTTTTTGGATTTATTATTCCCGGTTTTTTGTTTTGGGTGCCGTAAAGAGGGAGAGTTTTGCTGTACGGCATGCCGTAGGAATATTTATTTAGGAGGAACCGTACTTTCGGGCGAAAAATTAGACCGCGTGATCGTGGCTGGAGATTTTGACCGCGGTCTTATACGCGATTTATTGCATCAATTCAAATATAATGGGATTCGGTCTTTGTCCGAAATACTGATCGAGAATTTGCCGGATTGGGTGGAGAGAGAATTAAAGAATCATCTAGACTCTCTGGGTCTCTGGTCATCTGTGTCTATACCCATGCACTGGAGGCGCAAAGCTGAGAGGGGGTTTAATCAGAGCGATTTATTGGCCCAAGAAATATCGAAAAGATGGGGTCTGCTTTATAATTCAAAAATCTTGCGAAAAAATCGTCATACGGAAAGCCAAATGACTCTCGATCGGGAGGGGCGACTGATAAATTTGAAAAATGCTTTTGCTGTGGGCGTGGATGCACGAGAAATTGAGGGGAAGAATTTTTTATTAGTGGATGATGTCTATACCACCGGCACGACTCTCGAAGAATGCGCTGGCGTGCTTAAATTTCATGGGGCGGCTTCGGTTATTGGGCTTGTTTTGGGGAAAAATAGGAATGGAGATTAATTTTATTTACTTTCCTTGTTTTTTAGTACTAAAAATGATACTATGATTTATATTCGCTAGTGTAAGTTTGCAGTGCGCTAGAGATAGGTTCGAATCTGGATGTACTAACAACAAATCCCCCTTAGTCCCCCTTTGACAAGGGGGAGACAGCTCCCTCCCTTGTCAAAGGGAGGGTGGGGGAGGGATTTGTTGTTTTGGCCATTTTCAAAAGTCTTCTGCTAATTGATAATGGTTTATTTAAATTTGGTATTATTTAAAATTTATGAAGAAAAATAAAGCACCCATACACTATAATTATATTGTTCGTAATATTTCTGAAGATGAAACTCCAGCTTACGAAGCCTTCATTCCTGCTTTTAATACCATTTGTTTTGGGGATACTTTAGAAGAACTTGAGGAGGGAATACGTATTGCTATCCGTACCGATATTTCTGACCGCAGAAAAGCGGGTAAGTCCATTCCTTCTCCAGATCGGAATACTCGTTACAGCGGGAAGACGGTTGTAAGGCTGGGGGGGGCGCTTCATGAGTGTTTAGCGCTTAGTGCGCAAGTCCGCAATCAAAGTTTGAATCAGTTTATCAAAGAAAAACTGGAGAGTTGTGTGTTGTAACTATTGCCATTGCGAATTTTTTGGATTTATGGAAATATGGCTTTGAATCAATGATTATTGATTCTTTGTGCTCGTAGCTCAGCTGGATAGAGCGCAGGCCTGCGAAGCCTGAGGTCGCAAGTTCGAATCTTACCGGGCACACCACTTCGCTTTTTTTGTCTAAAACGACAAAAAAAGCTACGCTGTGCAGGCACCACTTTGGGATTTTTGATTATAAAAAAGTAAGCGCGTCCTACATCACGTCGGACCGCGCTTACTTTTTTATTTTGTGGTAAAATAAAAAAATATGAGAGGGAAATCGAGACATAATCAAAATCAAAAAGGAAAAATCGGGAGGATCGCAGTGGCGGGCCTTTGTTTTGGTTTGAGTATTGGGATAGGATACTACTTTGGAGAGATTGCTGTTTCTAGGGCGGCGGTGAGTCCGGTTTTGATAAAGGTCTCCAAGACCAAGACTTTGGGCGGAGAACTTTTTGAAAAATCCAAGAATCCTTTTGGCGGAGAGATGCCCCAGATGAATCCTTTTTTGGCTGAGCATCATCTGAATCCGCTCAAAGGAATTTATAAAAATCCTTTTACTAAAAAGTAATGTACTATCATAAGCCTACATTGTTTTTTGTTCTGTTTTTCTTGATCGGGATTCTGGTTCCGGCGATTTTTTCGTATGCGTATTCAGCAAAGGATATTATGTATCCGATTGCCGAATTGGGCAATTGCCGCAATGAGAACCAGTGTCGAATTTATTGCGACAAAATCGATGATGTGGGCCGAATCAAGAGGTGTCTTGCTATTGCCAAAAAATATGAATTGCTTCCTCTAGAAGAGATTGAGGAAGCAGAGAAATATACTGAGGTTGGAATTTTGGGAGGGCCGGGCGGATGCAAGAATCAAAAAACATGCGATGCGTATTGTGAAGATTTGAGGAATTTTGGGGTCTGTATCGATTTTGCCGAAGAGCATAATCTCCGGTCTCCGGAAGAGTTGGAAGAAGGCAAAAAAGTGGTGGAGGCACTTAAAAAAGGGGTAAAAATGCCTGGAAACTGCAAGAATGAAAAGACATGCAAGTCTTATTGTGCCGTGCGCAAGAATATAGAAGAGTGTTTGTCTTTTGCGGAAAAAGCTGGATTCATTGCCTCCGATGAGCTGGAGGATGCGCGGAAGGTCATGCCTTTTGTCATGAGTGGTACTACGCCAGGGAAGTGCCGTACCAAGGAGTCATGCGAGGTTTTTTGTGCTAAATCGCAAAATTTGAAGGAGTGTCTCCAGTTTCTCGAGAAGTCAGAATTACTCAGCCCTAAGGCAGTCGAACTGATTCGCAAGACCGGGGGGAAGGGGCCGGGAGGTTGTGTGAGCAACGAGTCATGTCAGTTATTTTGCAATAATCCAGAGCATAATGCGGAATGCTTGCGTTTTGCATTGGAACATGGATTTTTGAATGCGGAAGAGGCCACTCAATTTGGCTCTTTGGGGGATTTTCAGTCCTGTTTGCCTTATGCCAGCGATGAAATTCTGTCATGTCTGGCGTCCCATCTGGGAGATGAATTATTCGCTTCTCTCAAAAAAGGGATTATGCCTATGGATGTCGAGAGGATTGAGGATACTATTGCCCGTATTCGCCGTTCCAGAAGATGTATAGATGCCGCTACTGGAAAGTGGAGGGAGCAGTTAGCTTCATCGGAATTTGCTAGTGCTGAGCTTTGCCTATTACAAGATCTTGGAGAGGGGATCATGTCTCGCCTGGGCTCTGGCAATTTGGCCTGCCGGGAAATTGGAGAGGTACAATCCAAAATCACAAAATGTATGGAAAAAGCTATTTCTGAAAAAATCGAAACGTGTTTTACCAAGCCTTGCGCGGAGTCTTTGGCTTGTTTTTCTGAATTCGGCCGACAAGCACAATCCGGGACCGAACAAAAAGCCACAGATCCAAGGATTGAACAAAAAATTAGCCAATGTGTTGGAGAAATGCAGCTGTCGTTTTGATACGATGGAGGCATTTCGGTATATGTCAGCTGAAGGCCGTGGGTCTTTATTTTTTATTCGCACTATGATAATTTATTGGCATATTTGTGAGCCAGGGTAGCTCAGTGGTAGAGCGATGGACTGAAAATCCATGCGTCGGCAGTTCAATCCTGCCCCCCGGCACCTATGTTTAGCTTTATAATCGTTGTTTTTTAAAAAGGGAGTTCTTTATGTTATTTAAAGCTGTATTGTCTGATCTCGACGGAACGGCTCATGGGACTGAAGAGACTTTTGAGCGGGAACTCGTGCCTTATTTACAGACTCATCTTCCGGCTTGGAAAAAAGAGGATTATGCCGGATTTGTCGGGTTGACCAATGAGCAGATTCACGGGAAATTATCGAGAGAATTTGGCTTCAAAATGACGGAGTCTCAGTTTTTGGAAGAGATGGGATTATTGGGCGACCGTGTCTATCAAAAATCCACTTTGTTCCCCGGATATTTGAAATTTCTGAAGACCTGCCGAGCCCATGGTAAAGGATTGGGACTGGTCACTAATTCTCCTCGAAAATGGTTGGATATTTTTATCGAGCGTTTTAGTTTGGATGCATTGATCGGTACGAGCGTCTCTGTTTCTGACAATAGGGGGTATGGCAAGCCCCATCCGGATTTGTATTTGGCAGCCGCTCAAGATTTACAGGTTTCCCCGAGAGAGTGTGTAGTATTAGAAGATTCATTTGTCGGCATTCAAGCTGCCAAAGCCGCGAAAATGGGTTATATTGTTGGTTATCTGAATGGCCATAATACGGCCGACACATTGATAGAGGCGGGGGCGGATAGTATCGTTTCTGATTATGATTCTTTGTTTGATGCTCTAGATTACTGGGCAGATTAGTAATGAGAGATTTTAATTAACCGGCCTCCTGATTTTTTGTTGGGAGGTGTTTCATTTTTATGAAAATTTTAATATTATACCAAATTTAAATAACCCATTATCAATTAAAAGCCTTTTGAAAATAGCCTAACAACAAATCCCCCTTAGTCCCCCTTTGACAAGGGGGAAACAGC
>VMEV01000013.1 GCA_007375725.1 Parcubacteria group bacterium Greene0416_36 | reverse complement strand
GGAAACAGCGCCCTCCCTTGTCAAAGGGAGGGTTGGGGAGGGATTTGTTGCTGGAGCATTCAGATGTTTTGATGATTGGTTAATTGAAAATGGTATTAGTAATAGCCAAGTGTCGTTTCCTAATAAGCTAATGACCTAAAGCCTAATTCCTGATATCTATGACTTTTCGTAAAAAATTATCAATTCTCGGCGGCGTATTTTTTGCTGTGGTCCTGGGCGCGGTCATCTATGTTCATACCATTGCTGCCAAGGAAGTATACACATTGGCTATGGACGCCAAGGCGGCACTGGAGAAGATCAAGTATCTCGCGATGGAACGGAATTGGAAGGAATCACGCGCCAATGCGGCATTTGCCGAAAATAATTTTAAAAAAGCCCACGATATTGTGGCGGGGATGCGTTTGGTTTATTGGATTCCGTGGGTCAGTACCCAGGCCAAAGCCGGACGAGACCTTTTGGAGATTGGATTTTTAGTTTCCTCGGCAGTCGAGAAAGGCTTCGGAGTGGTGGAAAATGTCACGGAAGGACTGAAAATCATGCCTGAAACGAAATACAGCGATATCCCAACCGAGACTCGCCGCACTGTGCTTGCCAAAATTCAGGCTTCCAGGCCGGTTCTGTATTCCATCGAAGAAAATATTTCCAGAAGCGTCGGTATTCTCGAACGGCTTCCTTTTGATCTCCTCTGGGGTCCGATTGCCGAGAAGGTGACTCCGGTCCGCGAGTATTTGCCCACTCTCCGCGATTTGTCCCAAAATATCGGGCCTCTATTTGATTTCTTCCCTTATTACGCGGGATATCCGGAGAGCCGCAAATATTTATTTCTACTGCAAAATTATAATGAACTGCGTCCCACGGGTGGGTTTATTGGTACTTATGGCTTTGTAAAAATGGACCAGGGTGCTGTTACTGAATTGGATACTGATAATGTTTATAATCTGGATGAGCCGGCAAAGGGCAAGATTAAGGTTGCGGCCCCCGCGCCTTTGCAGAGGTATCTTAATTCCCGCGATTTGTTTTTTAGAGATTCCAACTGGAGTCCAGATTATATAGAGAGTGCCAGACTTGCTCAGTGGTTTTATAATGCCGAAAAAGGAAAAACTGAACAGATTGATGCCGTAATAGCCATTACTCCTTTTATTATCGCGCGTTTTTTGGCTATTGTCGGACCGGTGACCCTCGATGGCGTCCAGTTTACCAAGGATAATTTAGCCGATCGCCTCGAGGACCGGGTGGGGAAAGAGTATGCCGAGAAAGGCATCGCCACCTCGGCTCGAAAAGAGATCATGACGGATTTGGCCATCGAAATTTATAAACGATTTTTGGAACTGCCTTCTATTCGTTGGCTGGAATTGCCCAAAGCCCTATTTGATTCTCTCAAAGAGAAGCATGTTTTGGTGTATGTGGAGAACCCACAGGCCGCTTCGTTTTTGAGGAGCCGCAATTGGGACGGAAAAATGATTTCGACGCTTGGGGATTTCTGGATGGCGGTGGATTCCAATTTAGCCAGCCTCAAAACTGATGCCTATATTGATCGCTCTTCCAAATATTCGGTTACACTCAAGGACGATCATTGGGAAGCTTTGCTCGAATTGACCTACTTTAATCGTGGCCAGTTTACATGGAAAACAACACGCCTGCGGTCTTATACACGCGTTTATGTTCCTCTGGGTTCCAGTTTTATTGCAGCCACGGGAGCCATGGATATAGATCGTTCTTCCAAAAAAGGGGAAGTGAGTGTGGGAGACGAGCTGGGTAAAACTGTTTTTGGCGCTTTTATTGCTATTGAGCCGCAAGAAACGAAATCGCTGACTTTCCGATATCGCTTGCCGGATTCCATTGGAGCGCAATTGGATAAAGGATCCTATTCTCTCTATATCCAAAAGCAATCGGGACTGCATGTGCCTCCGAGCGAGATCTTGATTGATCGGCCTGGGAAATTAAAAAACTGGACTCTGTCAAGTGGAAAGATGGAAGAAAAAGATGGTAAGATTGTGATCCACACGGACCGGAGGATGGATCAGGAGGTGAATCTGGAGTGGGAATAAACAATAAATCCCTCCCCAACCCTCCCTTTGACAAGGGAGGGAGCAACTTCCCCCTTGTTAAAGGGGGACTGAGGGGGATTTGTTGAATACAACCTATGTTTATCAAAAAAATCGGAATCGACCTGGGGACCACGAATGTGCTGGTTCATTTGCCTAAGCGTGGGATCGTGATCAACGAGCCTTCCGTGGTTGCCGTCTCGACCATTGATAAGAAAATTTTGGCGGTGGGGCTCGAGGCTAAAGAGATGTTGGGGAGAACTCCGGATACGATTGTGGCGGCCAAGCCCCTCAAAGACGGCGTGATTGCTGACTATCGCGCGACCGAGGCCATGCTTAAATATTTCATTAACAAAGCCATTGGCGGAATCCGCTTTTTCCGGCCTGAAGTCATGGTGGCGGTCCCGGCCGGTATTACCTCGACTGAGCGGCGCGCCGTGATTGATGCCACTCTAGCCGCTGGAGCCAAGGCTGCCTACATTATCAAGGAGCCAGTTGCCGCGGCCATCGGCGCTAATATCCCCATTGGTAGCGCGTCCGGCCACATGATCGTGGACATGGGCGGAGGGACGGCCGAGATGGCTGTCATTTCGTTAGGCGGGATTGTGACATCGAGTTCGGTCCGTATTGGCGGTAATAAACTCGACGCCGCGATCATGGACTATATCCGTAAAAAATATGGATTGGCGATAGGAGAACGTACGTCTGAAATCATCAAGATCGAAATTGGTTCGGCCTTATATTTGGAGCAAAAATTGACAAAAGAAGTTAAAGGCCGTGATATGATCACGGGCTTGCCTCGCAATGTCACGGTGACTTCGGACGATATCACAGATGCGATCCAGCATGAGCTCGAGGGTCTTATTATGGCTCTTAAAAATGTGCTGTACAAGACTCCTCCTGAATTATCCGCCGATATTATGGAGAAGGGCATGATTCTTTCCGGAGGCACCAGCCAGCTCCGCAATCTCGATCAGCTTTTTTCGCGAGCCACCGGAGTCCCGGCTTATGTGGCTGACGACGCGCTTCTCTGCGTGGCCAAAGGCACGGGAATTGCCCTGGAAAATTTGGAATCGTATAAGCGATCGATATTGGCAACCAAGTAATTAAGAATGAAGAATTAAAAATTAAGAATTAAACAAAAGCTAAAAAGTTGGCTATCATAATTGTTATTTTTTGTTGCTTCATTCTTAATTCTTAATTTTGAATTCTTAATTGAATCGTTATGTCTTTCTTCACCCGACTATTTGGAGACCCTAATCGAAAATATTTAGCTAAATTCACGCCGATTCTGGAAGCGATCAATGCTCTGGAGGCGAAATATTCGGCCATGAAAAATGAGGAGTTCAAGACCCTCACGGTTTTATTTCGTGAGCGTCTTGCCAAAGGGGAGTCTCTGGACGAGATTTTGCCGGATGCATTCGCCGCGACTCGGGAAGTGGCCAAGCGAGTGCTGGGCAAACGTCATTATGATGTCCAGCTTTTGGGCGCCATGGTTCTCCATCGCGGGGCTATTTCGGAAATGAGAACCGGTGAAGGAAAAACCCAGACCGCGGCGCTTTCAGCCTATCTCAACGCGCTTTCGGGCAAAGGCGTGCATGTGATCACGGTCAATGATTACTTGGCCAAGCGAGATGCCTTGTGGATGGGGCAGATCTATGGTTTCTTGGGCATGAACGTGGGGTGTCTTCAGCATTCCAGTGCTTTTCGGCGGAAAGATATGGCCCATGACAGTGTTGACGATGTTCGTGGCGTGAATGTGAATGTGGACTGGCTCGAGCCTATCTCCCGTCGGGATGCTTATTCCTGTGATATTCTCTACGGCACCAACAGCGAATTTGGCTTCGATTATCTGCGCGATAATATGGTGGAGAGCGCGGCCCGCATGGTTCAGCGCCCGCTTGCTTATGCGATTATCGATGAAGTCGACAGCATTTTGATCGATGAAGCTCGAACGCCTCTGATTATTTCCGCGCCTTCGTCTCAGTCTAGCGAGAAATATTTTCAATTTGCCCAATTGGTCACTTTGCTCTCGGAAAATGCAGATTATAATGTCGATGAAAAGATGAGGACATCGACCTTGACGGAAAAGGGAATTACCAAGCTCGAGAAGGCTTTGGGTGTGGAGAATATTTATGTCTCGGCCGGTATTGCCACGGTTCATCATATCGAACAGGCGCTCCGTGCCCATGCTTTATTTAAAAAAGATCGCGATTATGTGGCCAAGGACGGTGAAATCATTATCGTTGACGAATTCACTGGCCGTCTCATGCAGGGCCGCCGTTACGGAGAAGGTCTTCATCAGGCTATCGAGGCAAAAGAAGGGCTCCGAGTGAGGGAAGAAAGCCAGACTCTGGCCACGATTACCATTCAGAATTTTTTTCGTCTCTATACCAAATTGTCCGGCATGACGGGTACGGCGGCAACCGAAGCTGAGGAATTTTCGAAAATTTATAGTCTCGAAGTCGTGACCATTCCTACTCATGCCACTATGGTGCGACAGGACTTGCCGGACCGCATTTATCGGACAGAAAATGGGAAGTTCGAAGCCATAGTCCGCGAGGTCAAAGAGCGCCATGCCAAAGGCCAGCCGGTGCTTTTGGGGACCGTGTCGATTCAAAAAAATGAAATTTTGGCCGAGATGTTCCGGAAAGCGGGCATTCCTCACCAGATTCTCAATGCCAAGGCCCATGAGCGTGAGGCAGAGATTATCGCTCAGGCAGGTAAGCCTGGTTCAGTCACCGTGGCCACCAATATGGCCGGCCGCGGTGTGGACATTATTTTGGGCGGCAATCCTGGCAATCCTCTGGATGCTCAAAAGGTCAAAGAATCGGGCGGATTATTCGTCATCGGAACGGAGCGCCACGAGTCCCGCCGCATCGACAATCAGCTCCGCGGACGTTCCGGCCGTCAGGGGGATCCGGGAGTGACTCAATTTTACCTCTCCATGGAAGATGATTTGATGCGCATTTTTGGCGCCATGGAGCGCATGAAGAGCCTGATGAAGCAGCTCGGTCTTCCCGAAGACGTGCCAATTGAAAACAAGCTCGTCTCCCGTTCCATCGAAAGTGCCCAGCACAAGGTGGAGGGCCACAATTTTGATGTCCGCAAACACGTTCTCGAATACGATGACGTGATCAACAAACATCGCGACGCCATTTACAAGCGCCGCCGCGCGATTCTCGAGGATTTTGAAAAAGATCCCATGGGGATTCGCGCCAAAGTCTGGGACATGATTGAGGGGGAGATTGAGCAGGTCGTGTCGTTTCACACCTCGGCCGAAGACGTGGCTGCTTGGAATATCAAAGAAGTCGGCGAAGTCGCCCGCACTATTTTTCCGTCGAAGGAAGAGGAATGGAAAATTCTCGCTCCGGAAGTGGTCAGCGAGAATTCTAAGCTGGGCGCGGTTCATGCGAGAGAGCAGATTGTCCAGTCTATTTTGGACTTGGCGCGAGCTTCTTATGAGAGGCTTGAAGGCACGGTCCAAGCTGCGTTTCCGGCCAATGCGAATATGTTTCGCCAGATTGAGAAAGATATTCTGCTTCGTTCCATTGATTCTCTCTGGATCGAACATCTCACTTCCATGGATCATCTCAGGACCGGCATCCGTCTTCGCGGTTATGCCCAGAAAGATCCGCTCGTCGAGTACAAAAAAGAAGCCTTCCGCATGTATTCCGAACTCCTCAATTTGATTCAAAAACAGGTTGTATACACCCTCTACAAAATTGGCGTGGTTCAGCAATTGGCCCCCACCGTCTCGCCAACCGCCCCCGTCTCCTATTCCGACCCTGAGAAGACCCTCCAGAAATCCGATTTCGGCGGTGATCACGACGATGACGAGGTTCCCATGAAAACCGAACCCCAAACCGCTGTCCCCAAAGTCGGCCGCAATGAGGATTGTCCTTGCGGGAGCGGGAAGAAATATAAGAAGTGTCATGGGGTTTAAATAATGAAGAATTAAGAATGAAAAATGAAGAATGACGGTCAGGCGTATTTGTAGGGGCGGACCTATGTGTCCGCCCCGGGAGTGCCTCGTCATCCTATAGAATAAAACATTTTTTTAGATATAATTATGAGTCTTTCGATTACATATTATTCATTTAACGCTCTTCGGGCTGATCAAGAGTGGCAGATGATTTTGTCTGCGGATTTAAAAAAAATCTGGCAACAACTGCAAATATTAAAAAAAGAGTCGGATGATGTTAGTTCTCAGTTGAGAGATCAGCGGGGAAAAAAAACCTTACTCGGAATGGAATATTTTTTGCAAGAGTTTAATGATTTGAGTGATTATGACCGTGGTGATTTATCTAAGCGACCCGCAGAAGATATCCCAATGGCTAGATTAGATGAAATACTAAAACAGACAAAAGAGCTGGAGAAACAACTAGGCAATTACAAATTTTCGGATATTTTGAGTTTGTGTAGTGACAATGTGGAAGATTCTGAAATCATTCGCGCTTTGGTATATCAAGATTTGAAACTTGGTTCTATTGATTTTGAACTAGAGGATACGTCTTGGGAGCAAGAGTTTATAAAAATGATTGAACTCTTAAATGATTCAGCGAGTTTGTCATTTTCGTCAAAAATTCGAACAAAGGATTGGATTTTTTTAATGCAGAAGGTGACGGTTAAGGCTGTAAACAATTTTTTTCGGTCCGGCACTGATGAACCAAATCCCACAGTAGGTGAAATAGAATTTCGAAACTGCTTTCTTGATTATATTCGAGGCATAAGGCCATTGATGAAAGATTGTAAAACAAATGGAAGCGTTATTGTTATAGATGAGGAGGGGAATATTTCTTATGATGGTTTTTTGTTAGAACAAAGTCCTCTTTACGCTCGAGCCGTTGAACATTATCAACGAATACGAGAGAGATTAGTGTGAATATTTTATTTCCCTCCATTCTTGGAATTCCTCTACATTTTATGCGTGAAATCGAGATCAAATTGCGAGTCAAAAATCTGCATGATTTGGAAAAGCGACTGGCCGAGAAGGGCTGTGTGATTTCATCTCCGATTGCCCAGCATGATGTGATTTACTCCAAAGGCGGCGACGTCAATGCGTGGAAAGAATCGAAGGAGGGAGATGTGGTTCTGCGAATCCGCCATCTGGCCAGCACTGCTGAGTTCAATCTCAAACAGCAAAAATCTAGTGAAATGGATAATTTGGAATATGAAACGGAAGTGAAAGATCCCGCCGTTTTGCATAATATTTTGTTGGTTTTGGGTTATACGCCGGAAGTAGAAGTGAAAAAAATGCGGCGAAAAGGGAAGTTGGGGAAATATGAAGTGTGTTTGGACGAAGTGGAACAACTCGGCACCTTTATTGAACTTGAAACTTTGACCGATGAGGATGTCGATCCTGCCAAAGTTCGTGAAGATTTATTCGTTGAATTGGAATCTTTGGGCCTATCGAGATTTGATGAGGAAACAAGAGGGTATGATACCCAGATTTATCAATTGTTTCAGTCATAATTTAGATTTTTTATATTAAATTTTCATCTATGAATATTGAAAATCCTAATATATTTCATGAATCTAAACACGAAAAAACAGCAGAGCAACATAAGGAATGGTCAGATCGGATTCATTTTGTATTAAACGAATATTTACAAGAACCGAATGATAAAAATCCGGATGGGAATAGCTATTATGATTTAAAGATAATAAGTGCTGTAGACGCTAAGTATATACGATTGTGTTTAGCTAAAGGATCTATAAATTTATCGGATATTGATGAAGGTGATCAAAAGGATTTATTAGAAGGTTATCGCCCGGAAGGAATTTCTGATGAAGCTATTATCCAAGAAAAAATGAAGGAATGGATGGCTCCTGTTAAAAATCGAGAAACTATTCTTAATTCTGATTTTATTAGACAACTGGGTGCCATACAGATTCCCATAAAAAATGAATATAACCCTAATGGTATTGCTAAATTATCGGACTATAATTTAGCTAGGCTGCTGATTTTGGGCCATCCTGATATCGTAAGGGCCTTAAGTTTATTAAAGCCGCAGCATGTTTTATTCCAGCGTTTACTAGTGACCAAGCATTCTTTGGACAATGAGCAAGATACGAATTATCAGATTGTAGAATTTTCAAAACCGATGACGACGAGACCGATTGAACAAAAAACGATGGCATTATCTCAATTCAGAGAATGGCAAGAGTCATTAGATGTCAATCTAATGGAGGAATGGTTGCACAAATATGATAGAAACAAGGGGCCTTTTTTGAGTTTTATGTATCTCCTTAGTGCAAAAGGTGCAAACAAAAAACTCCCATTATTTGATTTTATTTTGAGGACCTGCCCGAATTGGATTCAGTCATTGACAGAGGAAGATTTAATGGCTGTTTTCTTGGATCTTTCCGAAGAATCTGCTGGTAATATATTGGAGAAAATTAGAAACAATGGTTTTAAAGATAAGTTATTGACTAAAAATAGAAAAGAGATCTGTGGAATACTCAATATTCCTTATCGGGAAGAAGGGGATCAATGAAATAAGGGGGGTATGATACGTATAGATAAGCCAGTTGAATTCCACGCATAATTTTTATAGAAATAGGCTTTTTTATTGCATTTTTATATGCTGCTTATGCAGGATTTATAACTGTTTTATCTATAGCTAGGGATCAGATAATTTAAAAAATAAAAATATTATTAATTGTTTATGCCCGACATCCCTCGCCCTCTATCCCCAAAAGCCCTAGCCTTCAAACTCGGCATTTACAAACATTTTAAAGGCGATTTGTACCGTGCGTTTTTTGTGGCGCGGAGTTCGGAGGCGCGGGAAGAGGAGTTTGTTGTGTATCAGTCCCTCACCAAAGACTATGTCTGGATCCGTCCGCTCGAGATGTTTATGGAAGACGTGGACCGCGACGGATATAAAGGGCCGAGGTTTAGTTGGGTGGGGGAGTGAGAAGGGGAGAAAATATAAAAAGTCATTAATTTTTCAAAATAAACGAAAAACCCGCATTTCTGCGGATTTTTCTGATCTAAAGTCTAGTACTTTTGATCGGACTTACCATTGAGGATTTTATATCTTATGAGTACGGTCTTGTCATTTTGTGTGCAATTAAAAATTATATATGAAAAAAGAAAAAGCTTTGTATCAAGTTTCTTTAAAAGCTTTGCTGAAAAATTCCAAAGGCGAAATATTGGCCTTGAAAGCTTTGGGGTCTGGTAGTTTTTCCGGATTCTATGATTTTCCCGGAGGGAGGATTGATTCGGATGAATTCAGTATTCCTCTCTCAGATATTTTGGCTCGAGAGATCCGCGAAGAAATCGGCAATATTCAATTTAAGATTTATTCCTCTCCTGTCGGAGTTGGCCGGCATTTGATTCCGGCGGCTATGACAAGCGGAGGCGTGGACAAACAAGTTCTGTATCTTTTTTTTGAAGTCGATTATCTGGGAGGCGAAATAAAAATTAGCGATGAACATACGGATTATAAATGGCTGAATTTAAAAGAAATTGATCCCAAACAATATTTCAAATCAGGAGTGTTGGAAGGGGTGGAGATGTATTTGCGGTTTAGAGAGTAGTTTGGGAGGTTGATTGAGCATAATCAGAAAAAAATATGCGAAAATAAAAACACCCCAGATGGGGGTTTTAGAAATGGCTTCAGCTATTCCCTTGCGGGACCAATCTCTGCCAAAAGGGCAGGCCTTCACTGAAGTTTTCATAAGTCCATGAAAACAAAATTCTGGGTGATTGTCAATATTTTTTTATATGTCCCCAAAATCCGGCTTCAAGCACGATAAATACAAAAACACTCGCGGAGGGTATTCGCGGTGGCTTTTGATTGCGTGTGAAAAATGTAAGGTTCCGGTTTGTCTCTACCAGAAAGACGGCCCTGGAATTTTGAAACGGCTTTACTTGGATCGGGTTATTGCTCCGGTAAAATTATGCGGCCTTCAAAAAAATGCTTTAAAAAAGATAGAGAAATTAGTTTGTAGCCATTGCTCATTTTTATTGGGCGTTCCGATTATTTACGAAAAAGAAAATCGTCTGGCTTGGCGGCTCTTCGCTGGCGCGGTAGAGAAGAAAATTGTGAAAGCCAATGAGATGGAGGATATTAAAGAAGATTTTGAAGCGTTGGAGAGTTCGAAATTTATTGAGAGCATTGCGAAATCGAGGTTTAGTGGAAAGACTTTGTCTTTGGAAGAGGTTCAAAAAATATATCGGCATAAATAAACTCGCCTGTTTTTTTATCAGGCGAGTGGTTGCTGTTAATATTTGTAGAAAAGGCGATAAAGTAGGGCAATATATTCCCATACCGTATAAAAGAGTCGACATCGTGTATGAATCTGGTACGATTCTGGATCGTAGGGAATTTTTGCTTTTATGGGAACCACGGAAATATTGAGCTTTTTGAGTTCGCTCATGCATCGTGGTAAATGGTCTGGGTGCGCAAATACCAGAATTTCTTCTTTGTGAAAATTATTTTTGTGGAGATACTGTGCCATTTGCCTGGCCACTTCCCGCGTATCCAAATATTTGAAGGGTTCGTGGTGTTCCCAGATAACTTGGTTGGCGACTGTACTTGTCTTTTTCATCGCTAGAAATATTTCCCATTGGACACAGCTCCTGTCAAAATCAAATTCTCGAATGGCTTGGGCAATAGCCTCGTTGCTTAGGCCCGGCTCATTTCCGCGATGCCCGAAAGAAAAACCCAGGATGATTTTCATCTCAATTCACTCCTAAAAAGAACCTGATTGAATGTGATCTTCGTCACTCAATACTTTGTTTTCGTCTGGCTGGAACCTTTACATCTCTCAAACCTTCGAAATGTAAACCGCCCCCACAGCCGTCTTCTGTTGTGCCTATCTCTACCGTGTGTAGAGGAAAGGGTGATAATAGAAATGAACTTCCATTATTGGATTGTTTGACGTGATAAATCCACGATCCATATCCATAATCCCCTTCGGTTCCTGGGGAATGCAAAAAAGGCGCCACCCATATCAAATTAATTTCTCCATCGCCTTCCCAGCCCATTTCTGTAAATGCATTGGCGATTGATTTTTTGGGTAGATTATTCGCTTTTTTATTGCCTGTTCTCCATTTTATCAACCCAGTATAGTCATCAATATGACCGTACATATAGCCATAATATTTCATTTTCTGATCCCTTTCATAAAAAAACATTCGGATTCTTACATGGAAGGGATGATAGACCGGGATTTATGGGATGTCAATGGTTGATGATTTGGGGTAGGGGCGCACCTGTGCCTGTCCCGCGTAGCCCATTTTAGGGCGAAGTGGGATGTGCGCTCTCCCATCCATAATTCGCGGAATGGGCGGGTCGTGTTCAGCCGTGTTGAGGGTCAGGGGCGGACATCCAAGTCCGCCCCTGCGAGATATTTTTGGGGCATTTTTTATAAAAATAAAACACCCACCGAAAATTAAACTTCAGCGGGTGTTTTTGCCTATTCTGTTCGAAAAGATTTATACTCCTTTCGAATTTGCGAACCGGCAAGTTTCGCAAATTTTTTTATGTCCACTTTTTTTGTGGTAGTGGCAACCACGTCATTCAGAAAGTCAGAAAGACTACGTCTGTCCATCGCAACTGGCGCGGTGGACCAGACGTATGCGCGATAAATTTTCTTAATGCCTACCACGCTGGCTATCAGAATCAACGGGACCACAATGGTCGCCGTTAATATTTTAATCAGGATAGCAATTGAAACTACTTTCATTTTTTTCTCCTTAGATTTCTTTTTTTGGTGCCTTTTACTATAATTAGCACCGTATCTCATCCATATACATGATACCACATTTTTCATAAAAAAGCAAGTTCCACCTCGATCCCCTCTATTTATACCCATCCCACCTCGTAGGGGCGCACCTGTGTGTGCGCCCCTACCATATCCACCGCCCTTACCATCGTCTTTACCCCTCGATCCTACCATCGCCCCATCTAACCCCCCCCCCCACGGTAATCCCCAATCGGCCATTATTGACATCCCTGTATCAAAATGTATAATTAAAACGATTAAATTCTAGCTCCCCAATATTCACTATGTCTAAAAAAGATTTTATTGAGATGGAAGGTACGGTTTTGGAACTTTTGCCTGCGGCGGTATTTAAGGTGCGCCTCGGTTCGGGACAGGAAATCCTCGGCCACTTATCCGACAAAATGCGAATGAATAAGATTCGACTACTGCCTGGGGACAAAGTGAAAGTGGAGCTCACCCCGTACGATTTGTCCAAGGGGAGAATTGTATATAGATATTAATTTGTTTACGCGAGATCCTTCGACAGGCTCAGGATGACAGCTGGTGGAGCATTTCGGTATTATATTTTAGAAAATACAAGAAGACTTTTATACTGGTTGGCAGATCTGTCCGTTTCTTGTAAAACAAAGTTCTTGTGTTTTTATTTTTTTTTTAGTAAAGTCTCTAGAAAATTGGGATTTCAATATTTTAGATAGATTCTAAAGCAATTTTATGAAAGTCCGATCATCGGTCAAAGCTATTTGCAAAGATTGCATCGTCTCCCGCCGCCACGGCCGGGTGATTTGTTCGTGCAAAATAGCCAAACATAAACAGCGCCAATCTTAATTCAATCACTATTTTTTTAGCATATGGTCAGAATTGCCGGGGTTAACTTGCCCAACAAACGCATCCAGATCGCCCTCTCCTATATCTATGGGGTAGGCAAGCCTAAAGCGACTGAGATTTTAGCCGCCACCAAAATTGACATCAATAAGCGGCCCGATCAGCTCACGGAGCCCGAAATCAATTTGATTCGAGACGAGGTGAAAAAGCTTAAGGTGGAAGGCGATCTTCGCCGCGAAATTTTGCTTAATGTCCGACGTCTTCGTGAAATCGGCACCTACCGAGGAACGCGCCATGCCAAGCATCTGCCGGTTCGGGGTCAGACAACTAAGCGAAACAGCCGCACGGTGCGAGGCAATGTCAGAAAGACCGCCGGAAGTGGACGCAAAGACTCCAACTTGAAGACGTAAATGATACTATAATTAAAACTTTCTTTATTGATATATCGATATGGAAGAAACTAAGAAACAAGAAGGGGCCGCTACTCCGTCCGCCTCTCCCAAAAAAGCATCCACATCCCGTCGAAAGAAGAAGGCGATGATGGTTCCGACTCGAGGGAATGCCCATGTTTTGGCGACTTACAATAATACCGTTGTGACCATTACGGATGCTAATGGCAATGCTCTGGCTTGGAGCTCGGCCGGAAAATGTGGCTTCAAAGGCCCCAAGAAATCCACGGCTTATGCGGCCGGCGTGATCGTCAAAGATGCGTGTTCCAAACTCATTGAGAAGGGCATGAAAGAAGTATCCGCCTTTGTCCGAGGCGTAGGTTCTGGCCGCGAGGCTGCTGTGCGCGCGCTCAATACTTGTGGCCTCAATGTGGTTTCCATCGAAGATCGAACACCCATCCCGCACAACGGCTGTCGCCCTAAGAAAGCCAGACGCGTGTAACGCTTTATATTTAATCAATAATATGGGAAGAATTTTAGGACCAAAATGCCGATTGTGCCGCCGAGAAGGAGAAAAGTTATTTCTCAAAGGCGAGCGCTGTCACACCTCCAAATGCGCGATCACTCGCCGCAAATACGCTCCGGGCATGCATGGAGCCAAAAGCGGAGCCCGTCTCTCGGATTGGGGCATGCAGCTTCGCGCCAAGCAAAAAGCCAAGCGCATCTATCATATTGGCGAAGCCCAGTTCCGCATTTATTTCGGAAAAGCT
Source organism: Parcubacteria group bacterium Greene0416_36 (assembly GCA_007375725.1). Classification (GTDB taxonomy): domain Bacteria; phylum Patescibacteriota; class Patescibacteriia; order VMEV01; family VMEV01; genus VMEV01. The sequence continues at coordinate 17,932 of VMEV01000013.1, read as the reverse complement.
TATGATTCGAGTGAAGATACTGGCGAGGCTTTGCTCAAACAGCTGGAAATCCGTTTGGATAATGTGGTATTCCGGTTGGGATTTGTCAGCTCACGCCTTTTGGCCAGACAGATGGTCAATCATGGATTCATCACGGTCAATGGAGATACGGTGACTATTCCATCTTTTCAGGTCAAACCCGGCGATGTTATTCGCTTCAAAGACACCAAAAAAGAGACCAAGCTCATGATGGGAATCGCCAATAAAAAAGGGTCGGAGACCAAGAGCCTGCCTTCATGGATTGTCTTTGACGCGGATAAGAAAGAATCCAAGATCCTCAATCTTCCAAAGAGAGAAGATTTCATTGAGAATGTGGATGATAAATTGATTGTGGAATTTTATTCCAAATAAAAATTATAATAGGGAGTTTTCCGCCTAAGGCGGATCTGCCTCTGGCATGAATTGTATGTTTTCGGCTGATATGTCTTACTTACAATAAATAATCATTAACCCTATCTCCCGGGAGGGGGGAAAATATATGTCAATCATTGCTTTGCCTACAAAATTCAATTTTATTCCCCATGCAAGCGACGCTAATCGCGGAACTTTTACTGTCGAGCCCTGTATTGCCGGATATGGCACGACCTTGGGGAATGCCTTGCGAAGGGTTCTTTTATCTTCTGTCCCTGGTTTCGCTGTGTATGGCCTCAAGATCAAAGGAGTGGATCATGAATTTTCCACTATTCCTCACGTAAAAGAGGATGTGATTGAAGTGATTTTGAATTTCAAACAATTGCGACTTAAAATTCTCGATGGTGCTGAAGCCCGAGTCACCCTGACTGTGTCCGGAGAAAAGGAAGTCTATGCTCGAGATATCGACGGAAAAGGAATAGTGGAGGTGGGGAATCCCGATTTGCTCCTGTTTACTACAACAGAAAAAAATGCTAAGGTCCAGATCGATATTCTGGTCAATAGCGGCATGGGCTATGGAGCCACGGAAAACCGGAAGAAGGAGAAAGAAGAAGTCGGCGTGATTGCGATTGATTCCATCTATACCCCCCTGCGAAATGTGGGCTATAAAGTGGAAAATGTCCGTGTCGGACAGATGACAAACTATGAGAAATTACTTCTAGACGTGGAGACAGATGGAACCGTCAATCCGATTGAAGCGCTCAATACATCTTTGGTGATTTTATTGGATCATTTTTCTCTTTTGGGAAAGGAATTGGGTGCCATGAAAGTGGAAACACCTAAACCGGCAGCCAAGAAATCTTCGGCCAAAGGGGCTAAGGCCGCGAAAGCAGAAAAAGACTTGTCCGGCGGAGCTTCAGCGAAGTCGGAAGAAATAGTTGGATAATTTTAAAAATATGCGTCATGGTAATAAAGGGAAAATTTTAGATCGCAAGTATTCCGCACGAAGAGCACTTATCCGATCTTTGGCGACCAGTCTTGTTCTGTACGAAAAGATTGAGACGACTATGGCCAAAGCCAAGGCTCTGCGTCCCTTCATTGAGAAGTATGTGAGCGCCGCAAAAGCCGGTGATTTAGCCGCGCGAAGACATGTATTGGGTTTTTTGTATACAGAAAATGCCGCCAAAAAAATGATGGATGTCATTGGTCCTAAATATAAGGATCGCTCTGGAGGCTATACTCGAATCATTAAACTCGGGTCACGCCTTGGGGACGGCGCTTCTGTTGCTCGAATCGAATTTGTTTAAATATATGAATATTGAACGAAAAACACATACTCTTGATGCCGCTACTTTGACCTTGGGCCGGCTGGCTTCTCGTGTCTCTCATTTGCTTCGAGGAAAGCACAAAAGTCAGTACATTCCTAATATCGACAATGGTGATTTTGTTGTGGTCGAGAATGCTAAGAATATGAAATTGACCGGCAAAAAGGCCATAAATAAGATTTATTATCACAATAGTCACTATTTGGGCGGACTCAAGAAAACTCCGATGAGTTATCTTTTGGCCAATGACCCCGCCAAAATTATTGAAATGGCAGTTTCGGATATGCTCCCACCCAATCGTCTGAAGACTGCGGTGATGAAGCGTTTGGATGTCAAATTGTAATCCTTGTTATAACTAAAATATGAAAGGTGAAGAACAAAATATCGAGGCCGGTGCTAAAAAAGAGATCATCTCTCCTTTGGAGGGCAAATATCTTTATTCTGTTGGCCGCCGAAAATCCTCGGTAGCCCAAGTCCGATTATATCCTGAAGGGAAGGGCGAATATTACATCAATGGGAAGAAAATGGAACAGCTCTATACCAAGGACTACATGCAGAAAACCATTTTGGAACCTCTCATTGCCACTAGTCTCAAGGATAAGGTTAATTTTTCCGTCAAGATCATGGGCGGCGGATCCGCGGGGCAATCCATTGCCATCCGCCACGGATTATCCAAGGCTTTGGTTATGCTGGATGCCAATTTACGCCGCACTCTCAAAAAAGCAGGATTCTTGACTCGAGACCCCCGCGTGAAGGAAAGAAAGAAACCCGGACTCAAAAAAGCCCGCCGCGCCCCACAGTGGGGAAAACGATAAAGCGAGGCATTAGGCAATTAGGCATTAGCTTTTTAGTAAGCAAAAAAAACAAAAATCGTCCGTATGACGATTTTTGTTTTTTTCAAGATAAGTTAATATAGTGGAATGAACTTTTTTACGTTACCTGAATTGTTCTGGTTTCCTAAAAAGCTAATAGCCTAAAGCCTAATGCCTGACTCTCTATGTCTTTAGTCATCAAAAACACCACCTACCTGACTCTCGGTTTTATCGGCCAGAAGTTTTTGACCTTCATTTATTTTACGATAGTGGCTCGGATGATTGGCGTCGAGAATACGGGGACTTATGTGTTCGCGCTCAATTATACGACGCTGTTTTCGATCTTCGCGGATTTGGGACTTAGTGCGGTATTTATTCGCGAGGTGGCTAGAGATAAAGAGAATACTCAAAGCCTGTTCAGCCGTATCTTGGGGATCAAGCTGGTGCTGGCGGTGCTTACCTACCTGGCGGTGGTTGTCTCTATTTTCTATTTCGAAGGGTCGAGTGAGTTGCGCTCCATGGTCTATTTGTCGGGCATCTTGATGGCACTGGACTCCTTCACGTTTTTCTTTTGGGCTCTTTTTCGGGGCTGGCAAAAACTGCAGTATGAGGCTATTTCCGTGATCGGTACCCAGGCTGTGATTTTGGCGGTCGGCGTATCGGGTTTGTTATTAGGCTTTCCGATTTATATTTTACTGGTTGCCTTGATTGCGGGGAGTTTGTTTAATTTGGTTTATGGTTATTATCAGATTCGGAAAACGGGGCTGATTCATTTTAAGCCGATTTTTAAGCTCAACGATCTCGGATCTTTGGTTGCCTTAGCCCTTCCTTTTGCTCTGTTAGGGATTTTTACGAAATTTTTTATGAGCATTGATACCGTGATGCTCCGGTATTTGGGCGGTGATATGGGCCAGCGGTGGGTCGGGCTTTTCAGCGTGGCGGGGAAAATTACGTTTTCCCTTTACTTTATCCCTTCCGCGTTTGCGGCGGCCATCTTTCCCGCTATGAGCCATTATTTTTCATGCCAGAAGGATAAACTCTGCGGTATTTTTGAGCAGTCTATGCTGGCTCTCATGGTGGTGTCGGTTCCCTGCGCCGCGGGTATTTATGTCCTCGCTCCTGAAGTGATCCTGGTTCTCTATGGCAAAGAGTTTTTGGAGTCGGTGGGGGCTCTCCAGATCATGATTTTGAGCTTGCCCTTTATTTTCTTAGCCTTTCCGGTGGGATCGCTCCTTAATGCCTGTAATTATCAAAAAAGAAATACATGGAATATGGCCTTGGTCTTGGCCACGAGCTGTCTCTTGAATTTGATTTTCATTCCGAAATGGGCCTATTTGGGCGCTTCTTGGGTTGCGTTTTTGTCTAATATTTTGCTTTTTATTTTGGGCATCTATTATTGCGGACGGCTTGTCGACTATAGCCGGACGCGACTCTTGGGTTTGGGAGCGAAAACGGTTTTGGCTGCGGCAATCATGGTCTTGTTTGTCGAGTGGGCCAAGCCGTGGGGAAGTGAGCTCTTCGGTGTCTCGTGGTTCGTCTTTCATTTTGGATTTTTAGCTGCCACTGGAGCGGCGATTTATTTATTCTTAGTATTTGCTCTCAGAATTGTGTCGAAAAAAGATATTAAGACCCTTCGAGAGAGTTTTTTCTCCAAGAAAACTGTGGTGGGGGGGACGGAGGAGACGTTTTAAAGCAACAAATCCCTCCCCAACCCTCCCTTTGACAAGGGAGGGCGCTATTTCCCCCTTGTTAAAGGCGGATTTATTGCTCCAATTATGAATCAATCACTACTCGTCACTTTAGATTATCCTCCCCAGGTCGGCGGGGTTGCCAACTACTACTCCCATGTCCAAAAATACTGGCCGGAAGGGGAAATGGAGGTGTGGGTTCCTCAATTGTCGAGGCGGATTTGGCCGCGATGGCTGCCGTTTCTTTGGCAAATACCAAGAGAAATGTCACGGAATAAGGCCGATCATCTATGGGTCGGCCAGGTTTTGCCGATTGGGACCGCGGCGTGGATCCTCCATAAAATCATGGGTATTCGCTATTCGGTATTCACTCATGGCATGGATATTGTTGCCCCGCAGTCGAATCCGAGGAAAAAGAAACTCCTTCAAATGATTTTACGGTCAGCTGATGAAGTTGTGGCCAATAGCCTTTATACAAAAACTGAGCTTATAAAGTTGGGGGTCTCGGCCGATGAAATCAGAATTATTTATCCGGGCGTGGATCCAGAGGAATTTGTGGAGCCGCGGGCAGAAGAGATTGCTGAATTTTGTCAAAAATATGGTCTGGAGGGCAAGCGGGTCATTGCCGGAATTGGGCGGCTGGTCGAGCGGAAAGGATTTCAATTCGCGATATTGGCTCTGAAAAATGTGGCGGCGAAATATCCGAACGCAGTTTTGGTTTTGGGGGGAGAAGGGGTGTACGGTCAGACTTTGAAATGTTGTGCGAGAGATCAGTTTGGCGACGACTATTCTAAGAAGATTATTTTTTGTGGGACCTTAAATATCAGGGATCGAGCCTGTCTCTACTCTTTATGCGAGTTCTTTGTCACGCCCTCCGTTGATTTGGCTGGAGATATCGAGGGTTTTGGCATGGTCTATCTCGAGGCCGCGATGTATGGCAAGCCGTCGATCGGCGGGAATTCGGGCGGCGTGCCGGAGGCTGTGATTTCAGGCGAGACGGGCTATATTGTTGAAGGCCGCGACATTTCGTCCCTCTCGGGCGCCATGATGCGCCTTTTGGGCGATCCGGAAGAGGCCAGGAGGATGGGGGAGCGGGCGAGGGAGAGGGTGATGAGGGACTTTACGTGGGAGAAGTTGATGAAACACCACAAGTCACAAGTTACAAATTACAAGTAAACAGCCGTATTTGTGACTTGTGATTTGTAACTTATGACTTATTTTTTATGCCCTACAACATCTTATTCTACTCCATGTCCTCCCACTTCGAATGGCGCCTAGGGGTGACGAATCGGAATCGCCAGCTGGTGGAGTGCTGGCAGAGAGATCCGCGGGTGGGTAAGATTCTCATGGTGGATTTTTTGCCGTACAGTTTTCGCCGGGCGGCTCGGGAGGTGTGGAAGGCCCGTATTTGGGAAAAGGACCCGAACACCCGTCACATGGGCTGGGGATTCAAATTGAACCAAGAGAGCGAGAAATTATATGTGTATTCGGGCGTTCATCCTTTGGGAATAGCTCAGTGCGTCAAAAAGCTAGATTTTGGGGAGGATTTTATTTCCTTGTCCTCCAATCCCATGGATACGGGATTCTTGATTCAGGGAAAGGGCCGCGTTTTTGACGCCGTGGATGATTGGCGCGCGCATCCAGCGTATGCCAAGTATACGAAACGCCTCGATAAAAATTACGCGGAAATCGCCCAAAAATCAGATTTGATTTTCACGGTGTCTGATTCTTTGAGAAAGGTATTTACCCCCCATAAACAGGTGCACTGGATCCCCAATGGGGTGGATCTGGATCATTTTGGGAGAACCGATATTTTCGTGGAAAATTTTGAATTAGATTCTTCGTCCTCCAAGATTCCTCATCCGATCGCCGGATATGTGGGGCAGATACAGGACCGTGTGGATCTAGATTTGGTGGCCAAGGCGGCCGGCGAATTACCACAAGTTTCTTTTGTTTTCATTGGCAAGGTTTGGGATACGATTGCCAATGAAGTGGAGGATAAATTTAAAAATATCACAAATGTGCATTTTCTAGGTCCCAAAGATTATTCGGTTTTGCCAAAATATATTCAGGCCTTTGACATCGGTCTCATTCCCCACAAAATCAATGATCTCACCCGCTCGATGAACCCGCTCAAGCTCTATGAATATCTTGCCGCTGGCAAAAGGGTCCTCACTACGCCTGTCGAAGGCGTGAAGATCTCGCCGGAGTTTGTTATAGTGGCCAAAGACGCGGCGGAATTCATCTCGCAAATCAAGAGGATTTTGGCCAAACCCGTTGATTCTATTCGCGTCCAATCAAGTGTCCAGCCTCATTCTTGGAGTGCGAGAGTGGATCAAATATTCGGGCATATTGACAAGATTCTCCGTGTCGGGTAATTTGAGGGGATTTCTTACCTTTATTTCTTTTGAAAGAAAGGAGAATTCGTAGTGACCTTTAAAAAAAGGAAAGCGTGGTGCCAGAGGAGTTATATTCTTCCGCCCAAGAGAGGAGTTTTTGAGTCATTCTTGCATGTGCGCTATCGGCGCAAGGAGGAGGGACGGAAATTGAAAAATAAGGAGATTTCTATTGCGAAAGAAGAATCTGTTGAGCAAATAGAGCTATCAGAAAGACCTACAGAGAGAATTGAAAAGGAGGATGTACTTATTGAAAAGCCGAATGTTCAGAAATGTTCTCGACCGATTTTAATTAATTTGTTGAAGGAGACTCATATCATGAAGGGTAGATCTGATCTGAAGAATAAAGAAATGGAAAGAGAAAGAAGATGGGAAAAAGGAGGCGGCTGGGCTGGATTTTTCCAGAGGCTCATCGCATATTTATGTGTCGCTTTTTCAGTTATTTCCGGAATTGATCTTCTGGTTGTAAGATTTTTTGGTTCTTGGTCTCCAGTCTTGGGATTTGTCAAGACTTGGGGGAAAGCCGGGCTGTGTGTGACAGGAGGGCTGGTGATTCTGATCGGATTGTTTTATCTGATTAAGTGGATCAGGCCCTTGGTATTGCTCAAAAATGAGTGTGGTAGGGTTATGGTATGGTGGAAGGATGAGGATGGTCGCCCAAACATTTTGAATATTGAGAGTTCCGGAAGTTTTACCATAGTAGAGTTACCACAAGCTAAATACATCGAAGGCAAGAATGCTAAAACTGAAAAAAAAGTTGTGGTGAAATTTTCTGTGGGGACTTCTACGAAGGAACTCAGACATTGGGTTGATTTGCGAATAGCCAAATCCGTCACATACCCCTCCAATCGTTTTATGAGAAACCACGATGGATGGGTAGAATTATCCCAACTGAAATTGATTCCAGAAAAAAAAGCATAGAAAATCTTGTGAATTTTTATACCTCTAGCCTTTAGGGACCTACAGACATAACAATTCCATCCTTAAAGGCTATTTTTTTCAAGGAGATTTGAGTGAATAAGATAAAAAAATCAGATAAAAAGAGATCATTCGAGCACAAGCTTCGATGATCTCTTTTGCGTTTCCAAGGTATTGGCTGTTGTTGTCCCCTTCCTTGTTAAGGGAAGGGTTGCTTGTCCCGCCTAGCCCGTCTTAGGGCGAAGTGGGAGGGATGGGTTTGTTGCTAGACCTTCTCAATCCTATATCCCTTCCCCATATCCTCTATTTTGTACCCTTTTGCCAGAATCTGATCGCGGAGGGAGTCGCTTTGTTTCCAATTTTTATTCGCTCTGGCCTCGGCACGCTTTGCAGCTAAATCCATGATTTCTTGTGGGACTTCGGTTTTTTCTTGTTTTTGGTCGAGACCGAGGCCCATGACCTTATCCCACTCGAGAATCAAGGCCTTCTGATCGGGTTTGGAGAGGTCGGATTTGAGGGTATCCCAGACGAGGGCCAAGACTTGAGGCATATTCAGATCATCTTCGATGGCTGAGAGGAATTTTTGATGATATTCGTTTGATTTTAATGCCTCGATATTACCGATAGAATCAATGCCCGATAAGGCATGTTTCAACTTCTTATATGCTGTTTGTGAAGCTTCTAGGCTCGTCCAGCTGAACTGCATCTTACTGCGATAATGCGCGCCGAGAGTCATGAATCGGTAGGCCAGAGGTTCAAATCCTTTATTTTTGAGCAATTCCAATGTCAAAAAATTGTCTTTTGATTTGGACATTTTTTCTTCTGCTCCTTTGTCCGTGATAATATTTAAAAATTCGCCGTGCATCCACCATCGGGAAAAGGGCTTGCCTGTCGCGTTTTCGCTTTGCGCGATTTCATTGGTGTGGTGAACCGGAATATGATCTACTCCTCCGCAGTGGATGTCTAGGGTATCGCCCAGTTTTGCCATAGCCATGGCGGAACACTCGATGTGCCAGCCAGGGAAACCGGCGCCCCAAGGACTCGGCCATTCCATTTGGCGTTTTTCATTGGGAGTGGAAAATTTCCATAGAGCAAAGTCTGTGATATTTCGTTTCTCGGGGTTGATTTCAACCCTCGCGCCCGCTTCTAGTCCGGCTTTGTCGAGTCGCGCCATTTTGCCGTAATGGGGATCTTTTCCCGTATCAAAATAAATGCCGTCCGATATTCGGTAAGTAAAGCCTTTTTGTTCTAGAGTTCGAACGAGTTTGATTTGCTCGGCAATATAATCCGTGGCCTTGGTCCATTCGTCGGCGCGTATGATATTGAGTGCTTCCATGTCTCGGGTGAAGGCTTGTGTATAAAATTCTGCGACTTCCCATACGGTTTTTCCTTCTCTCCGCGAACCTTTTTCCATTTTATCTTCCCCGGAATCTTCATTCTCGAGCGTGAGGTGGCCCACATCCGTTATATTCATGATATGTTTTACCTCATATCCCAAGTACGAGAGACCTCGCTTTAAAATATCCTCGAAAATATAAGTTCGAAGATTTCCAATGTGCATGTAATTATAAACCGTCGGGCCACAGGTGTAGAGCTTGACCGCGGGAGGATTTTGAGGCGTGAATAATTCTTTGGAGCGGGTGAGGGTGTTATAGAGATGTAATTTCATATTATTTGTCTATCGTAGGGGCAGACCTAGGTGTCTGCCCTCATGGAAAAAGGTTATAACGAGAAGGGCGGACACATAGGTCCGCCCCCTACAGGAGATTTTTACAGCCATTTTTTGATTTTGTAAACTGAGAAGAGGATTATACCCAGAGACACCATGATGCCGACGAGGATCCAAAAGAAGACAGGATCGAGGAACCCGTCAGGGATCATATTCATGCTGAATACGGAAGCCAGGAGGGTGGCGGGCAGAACGATGGAGGAAAGAATGGTGAGGCGTTGTAATATATGGTTTTGGCGGTAGGTGGCGGCGGATTCGTAGGTTTCCTGAAATGAGTCCACGGTTTCGTCGTAGGCCACGAGATAGTCCCAAATATCGCGGTTCATATCAATGACATCGGAGAGGTTCTCCGTGTCCCTAGCACAGCAGATGAAGATATTGGAACGGCTGCCCAGGCGGGATAAAATTTTGTGCTGATTGTGGAGAATTTTTTTCAGGTGGGTGATTTTGGTTTTATTGCCCAGCATGTCGGAGAGGAGTTTTCGGTCGTCATTGCCGAGAATCTTCCCTGAAAGTTCGGATAGAGCGGTACAGAGATCATTGAGTATCCCCCAGCAGTCGCAGAGGGATTCCGATACGATATCCGCGAGCAAGGCGCTGGGATTGTCGAGGTATTTTTTGGCGGATTCTTTGTCTTTATTGACTCGCGAGAAAATATCTTCGACGGCACTGTCTCCTTTGTGAATGGTGATAAAAAAATCTTTGCCCATGAAAAAATCGATTTCCGCGGTTTCCAGTTTTTTGCCTTGTTTGGCATTGTAAACCGGATACAAAAGAACCATGAAAAGGTAAGTCTCGGCAAAAATAAGCTTAGGTCTTTGCTCTGGAGTCAGAGTCTCTCTGATAAATTCATGCGCCAATTCAAATCGGCTGGCAATTTTTGCCAGTTCTCGGTGTGTCGGATTATGAAAATGCTGCCAAGAGTAAGAACCAAGGTCCATTGATCGAGAATGCATATTTAATGCGACTTTATTTTTATTTTTGTTATGATCATTATAACAAAGGAGAGAGTTTTGGTATAATTTTAATTAGGATTCAGGAGTAAGGATTTAGGAGCTAGGATTTTTTATGCCTGAGGCAGGAATAGAAAAAAAATTAGGAATTGAGAATCGAGAAATAACGGGGCCGGAAAATAAGGCAGAACAGGAGACTAAACGTGAGCAGGTGTTGGAGGCTCCGGAGTCGACGGTGGAATCTTCTCGAAAAATGGAGAATAAAGTCGGGGATCCAAAAGCCGTCTCTTTTTCCGTTGGAAAAACCGCGGCGGCCAAGAAAAGTGGGGAACTCGTGGAAATAGAGAAAATCATGGAATCGGATTTGTCGGATTATTATCAGACCATGCCCAAAGCCCTCCAGTCGCGCTTCAAAACGCGGGGAGAGGAAGTAGCCCGGGCCATTGATTTGATGCTCCGCCAAGCGGCAGTTAATGCCAAGAAAATTGTAAAACTCATTTTGGGCTGGCTCCGCATGCTTCCTGGAGTGAATCGTTTTTTTCTCGAACAAGAAGCCAAAATTAAAACCGATCAGATTTTGCTCTACAAAGAAGAGCTGGATCGCCGCCGATTATTGTCAAAAAACGCATGATTTCGTTTCTTTTCCAGTTTAGCGCCGCGTCTGGTGACCCTTTGTCGTTTTTATTTCGCGACGATTTTGTTGCTGTTGCGGAAGAATTTATTTTATCGCCTTATTTTCTATATTTGTCTTTGGGGGTGGCATTTTTTCTTATATTAGGGAATATTCTTCTCTCTTTTTTGCGTCATTGGGGGACGCTCGAGCATGCATTTTCCATGCAAGTCTTGCTGGTGCAATTGCCTCGCCAAAAAATCGGAGGAAATCCAAAAGACACGGAGATGAAGCTGGCGGAAATTCAGGAAGCCATCGGAACCATGGAGAATTTTTATCATTCCATTGCCGGAGGGAAAGCACAGAAAGATTTTAAACATTGGCTCTGGGGCCGTTCAGACCATGTGGGATTCGAGATTGTCGCACAAAATGATCAGATACGGTTTTATCTTTCTATTCCCAAGCACATGCGTATCTCGGTCGAGCAGCAGCTCCTCGCCCAGTTTCCTTACGCCTATATTGAAGAAGTGGTGGATTATAATATTTTCAAGCCGCAATGTTTTATTTCGACCGGCGCTTTGAAAATGGCCAAGCCTTTTTTTCTGCCGATTAAAACATATAAGAAATTCGAGGCCGATCCTCTGGGTTCGCTGACCAATGTGCTGGCCAAGGTGGACAAAGCCGACGGCGTGGCGGTGCAATTTTTGGTGCGTTCAGCGCGGGGATCCTGGCATCATATGGGGCCGAAAGTGGCGTCCACCATGCAAAAAGGGAAGTCCTACAGCAAGGCTTATGATGAGGTGCGGCGGGGGATTTTCGCCGAACTTCTCATTGGCCTATGGGATTTTTTTGATATTCTCATGTCCACATCCAAAAAAGAGGATGCCAAAAATCATTACAATCTCTCTCCCATGGAGCAGGAGATGGTCAAGGGCATGGAAGAGAAGACTTCCAAAGCCGGCATGGACGTCAATATCCGTGTGGTAGCGGTGTCTTCCACCTCCTACAAAGCCGAGCAGTACGTGGACTCGATACTGGATGCTTTTAATCAGTTCAATGTCTATGAATACGGGAATGGTTTCAAACATGCGAAATCGGGATCCAAGGCCGGGTTTATCCGTGATTTTATCTATCGCCGCTTCGAGTCTGCCGGGAGCTGTCTCCTCAATACCGAAGAAATGGCCGGATTGTATCATTTGCCCCTACCGGGCCTCGAGACTCCGAAAGTACTGTGGCTCTTGGCCAAAAAATCTCCTCCGCCGCCCAATCTGCCCAAAACCGGGGTACTTTTGGGGCGCAATTATTACCGCGGGGTGGAGACGAAAATCCGTATTTCACGAGAGGATCGCCGCCGGCATGTCTATATCATCGGTCAAACGGGTGTGGGTAAATCGGTGCTCGCTCAGAATATGGCGATCCAGGATATCACGAATGGCGACGGTGTCTGCGTGATTGATCCTCATGGCGAGCTCGTGGAATATGTGCTCGAACATATTCCGGAGAACCGCATAGATGATGTCGTCTATTTTGACCCGTCGGATACCTCTAGGCCGATTGCGCTCAATTTGCTTGAATTTGAAAATGAACAGCAGAAGACCTTTGTGATCAATGAGACCCTGGCGATTTTTGATAAGCTCTACGATTTGCGCTCTACGGGTGGGCCTATGTTTGAGCAGTACATGCGCAATGCTTTGCTCCTGATCATGTCGGATCCGGATTCGGGTTCGACCATGATGGAAGTTTCTAGGGTGCTGGCCGATGAGAATTTTAGGAAATATAAGCTCTCCAAATGCACCAATCCTACGGTGCGGGATTTCTGGACCAAGGAGGCTGAGAAGGCCGGCGGGGAAGCGGCTTTGGCCAATATGGTGCCCTACATCACCTCCAAAATGACCCCATTTATTGCCAATGATTTGATGCGCCCGATCATCGCACAGCAGAAAAGCGCCTTCTCCCTGAAAGAGATCATGGACGGAAAAAAGATATTGCTCCTCAATCTGTCCAAGGGGAAAATTGGCGAGATGAACAGCAATCTATTGGGCATGGTCATGATTGGCAAGATTCTGCTCGCGGCCTTGGGGCGTGTGGATATGCCCATGGAAGAGCGAAAAGATTTCTATCTCTATATCGATGAGTTCCAGAATTTCATCACGGATACGATTGGCATTATTTTGTCGGAAGCCCGAAAATATAGGCTATCTCTGACTATGGCGCATCAGTTCATCGCCCAGCTGACCAAAAATAATGATACGCGGGTTCGGGACGCGGTATTTGGCAATGTCGGAACCAAGGTGGCTTTTCGTGTAGGTATCGATGACGCGGAACTCATTGCCAAGCAATTCGCGCCTGTATTCAATGAATATGACGTGATCAATGTCCCGAAGTTTACGTCTTATTGTAAACTCCTTGTAGAAAACGAAAATCCTCCGGCGTTCAATCTGCATCCTTATGCGCCCACTTCCGGCAATCGGGATCTGGCCGCAGAGCTCAAGGCTTTGTCTCGCATCAAGTATGGACGCGACCGCCGCATTGTGGAAGCCGAGATTCTCGAACGAGTGCAAAAAACGGAAGACATTGAATTATGAGGGTTTATATCTATCCCGACCCTTCGACTCGGAGCCGATAAATCGGCCACCTCGCTCAGGGTCTACGATCATCACTATTACGAGATTGTCTTGCATCTTTGTCTATTTCGATATAAAAAGTATCAGGTATCTAGAGTTAAAAAATAAAAATAAATATGTTGGACCCACAAAAAATAGTTTTACTTGAAAAAATATTGCAGTCAGCCCGGGAAGGCTTGGAGCGCGCCGAGAGAATGCTCGCCGACTCCAAAAACAATGCGGGACCTGTGGACTGGGCGAATCTGGATATTTCTAGCTCTCCGGTTTCCATGGAAGACTGTACCATTATTGAAGGGGTTTTTGACGGTCAGAATATGATCGGGCCGGACGGAAAGCCTTATTCGATCTCGCCTAACTACGCGTCTAAATCCAAGTTGGTTGAAGGCGATATTTTGAAGCTCACAATTTGTCCGGACGGCCGATTTCTTTATAAGCAAATCCGCCCGATCGATCGAGACCGCCAGAAGGGCGTCTTGGTCAAGGACAAGGAGAGCGGAGAGTTACGTGTTTTGGTGGAAAATAAACTCTATCGCGTGCTCGACGCTTCGGTGAGCTACTTCAAAGGTGGATCTGGGGATGATGTCATTGTCCTCGTCCCCCGCGGAGGCCAGAGCCGCTGGGCTGCCGTGGAAAATATTATCAAAGCGGGCAATCCAGCCATGGTGGAAAATGAGATGGATGAGGTGTTTTAGCAACAAATCCCGCTCAATCCCCCTTTGACAAGGGGGAGGTTGCTTACGCCCTCTCTTGTCAAAGGGAGGGTTGGGGAGGGATTTGTTGTTTAGTTTCCTGAATCCTAAATCCTAGTATTATGACTTTATACCGTAAATATCGGCCTCAGAAGTGGGGCGAGGTTCTGGGGCAGGAGGCGATCAAAAAAACATTGGAAAGTCAAATAATATCGGGAAAAATGCCGCATGCTTTTTTGTTTTTTGGCCCTCGCGGCACTGGGAAAACGACTTTGGCCCGGATTATGGCGAAAGCTCTGAATTGCTCCTCTCGAACGGCTGCGGAGCCTTGTTCGGTGTGTCCCTCGTGTCTGGAAATTACTGCAGGACGGTCTATGGATCTCTTCGAAATGGATGCGGCGTCCCACACCAAGGTAGAAGAAGTCCGAGAGAGCATTATTGAGACTTCCAAGATCGTGGCCAGACCTGGAAGATATAAGATCTTCATCATCGACGAGGTGCACATGCTCTCGAACTCATCGTTCAACGCTTTGCTTAAAACCCTTGAGGAGCCGCCCTCCGGGGTGATTTTCATTTTGGCCACCACGGAAATTCATAAAATTCCGGACACTATTATTTCTCGGTGCCAGCGTTTTGATTTTAAAAAAGTGAGGCGTGATCTTCTGGCCGCACGCCTTTTCGAAGTCGCCCAAAAAGAGGGGAAATCGGTCTCCATGGAGGTTGCTTCCCGGGTGGCGTCGCTCTCGGGCGGGTTTGTCCGAGATGCTTTTTCTCTGTTTGGTCAGGTTCTTTCATTGCCGGGTGATGCGATTAGTGACGCGGACGCAGAATTGGTTTTGCCCCGATCCGATCGAGGAAAGGTTCTCGCTATTTTACGCCACATTGCCAAAGGGGAAGCGAAAGCGGCTCTGATTCTTGTGGATGAGCTTTATTTTAATGCCGTGGATTTGGGACTTGTCATGGACGAGTCGATTGAGATACTCCGAAAGATACTCCTTCTTGGAGTTGGCATCTCGGATTTTGATGATTTGTCGGAGTCTGAAATGGCCGGACTCAAAGAACTCTCGGGTATGATTTCTCGCAATGCGGCCATCAAGATCACTAATATTTTCATCGCTAGGAGGGCGGAAATAGGGACGATTGAAATTGAGACCCTACCTTTGGAACTCGCTATTTTGTCCAGCTGTGGGGAAATGACTCCCACTCCAAACCCCCAGCTTATTCGTAAAATTGAGCCTTTATCTAAAATGGAGACCTCTGCGACGCCTGTTCCGCGTCAGATTCCGGTGGAGCAAGCTGTTTCAGAAGTACCTGTTGCTCAATCGGCAGTGCCTGCATCCCCAACATCTTTATCGTCCGAAGCTCTTCCCCGCGCGGACCGTGCTTTATCTTTATCCGAAGTGGAAGAAAAATGGCCCATGGTGCTCGAAGCGCTCAAAGATGAGCATGCTTCCACATTTTTGCTCCTCAAACACGCTAAACTCAAAAATCCGAAAGGGAATAGAGTGATACTCGGCTTTCCTTTTGCTCTACATGCCCAGCGCGTGCTTCTGCCCGCCAATCGCGCGGTAGTGGAATCGGCTTTATGTGACATTTTGGGAGGTAAAGTTTTTTTTGATGCAGTAGTGGAAGCGGGAATGGTGGCTACGGAAAATAAGGATAAGCCTGTTGTGGATACGCCCATTGCGGTCGATGAGTTGCTTTCGACTTTTGGAGGGAAAATGGTGGGGTAGGCTTGCCTCCCGCTACGCCCTAAGGCGGGCTATGCGGGACAGGCCGCGAAGCCCGCCTTAGGGCGAAGTGGGGTGGGGTAACTTGCGGGATTTATTTGATTTTTGTCGGAGAGTTCACCGTGGGTTTATTGGTGAGTTTTTTCTTGTACGTGAATCATTTTTATAATCCTCTCCGCCAATTGGCCGTCCTTTGGGCCAGTTTTCAGTCCGCCATGGCCAGCTGGGACCGCGTGCATGAGATACTGGTCATGGAGTCGGATTTGAAGCAAATTCCGGCCTCGGAGAAGGTGCCCGCGCCGTCTTCGAATATCGTGCTGGAATTCAAACAGGTTCATTTTGGGTATTCCGAACAATTGCTCGAGTCCATACTCAAAACCCTTCCCGTGTCCACGACCCGCGTGATCATCGCCCATCGCCTCAATACCATCAAAAACGCCGATGAGATCTTCTTCGTCAATGCCGGCAAGGTCATCCCCGCCGGTAGGGTGGAACACGCCGTCGAATTGCTTTTGGGCGGGAAGCGGGAGAGCTAGAAACGCGTTTCTTTCTGCCGGAGGATCTCTCGGATCGGAGAATGAGGAGGAAAATCAAAGTGGGTATGAATACCGTCGTCAGGATATCTCCGATACTGTCCGTCCAGTCAAACCAATAATGGTAAATCCATGCCTCGCACAAATCCAGGCTTTCGAGGGCGAAAGCGAATAAAATAGGCGGGATCAAAGATTTTTTTGAATTCAGTGGGATTTTTAGGATTTTGGCCGTACCCCAAAATACCAAAATTCCCAAGATCAAATGAAATCCGCTTCTGGGGACTCCGGAAGCATTTTCTAGAATGATTTTAAGGGTTTGAAAAATGGGCATATTCGTCTAATATAGTATGTTTTTGGCGATTTTGTCGAGATTGTTTATTTATTCAGAGTTTATTTGAATATAAAAAAAATACCTAGCGTGATTAGATTTACACTAGGGATTTCTCCTGTTTTTTGTAGTTTTTTACTTTTTGGGTATGAATGGCTTGAATTGAGGCTGAAGTGGTAAAAGTTCTTTCACTTCGTCTTTCGTCAATACAACGTGAGCGAAACCTTCTTCCATAGCCACTGCGGGTATGGGTCGGTCTTTAGGCAGGATCACTACGTCCGGTTTTATTTTTCTGCAAGTTTCGGCATGTTCCATGAAATCTTTCGGGAAACTTGATTTGAATTCAAGTTTTCTTCCCTGAAATTTCTCTTGCAGTTGCTTGATTTCATTGGGCTCAAGCTTGTCGCCCCTTAGTATAAGAACAATTACACTTTTTTCCATTATATTTCCTTTCAATGGAAAATCAGAAAATACAAAAAATCCTAACGGGATATTAGGATTTGGGGGGATGAAAGTCAAGTTTTGAGTGGGGTGGGGCGTGCCCCCCGCTTCGCCCTAAGGCGGGCTACGCAGGACAGGCCGCGAAGCTCGCCTATGAGCGTCAGCGATGGCAGCGTAGCCCGCCGTCGTCCTAAGTCGGACTATGGCGTGGCAAGGTGGGGTTGCGGGACGTGGATTCGAACCACGATAGCAGGCTCCAGAGGCCTGAGTCCTACCGTTAGACGATCCCGCAGTATCAATTGAACATATCCTTTTTATCAGATTTGAGAAAAGTTGCCAAGGTGCGTATATTAAGAAACCTTTTTCCTTGTAATCTTGTGTGTTTATGAGTTTTTTGCTATAAAATAGGCATATTTTGGGTTCCTTTTTAAGGAGATGGATTGTCATGACACAATGGGATGGTATTTATAAATCTTTTTTGAGTGGCGGTTCCAAATGGGCCACTTTAGGGGAAGGGATTATTGAACCTTTTCAGGCTTTCATGAAAAGCCATTCTTTTCTTCAAAAAAATGCTTTAGATATCGGATGCGGTAATGGAAAGTATTTGCTTTTTTTAAAGCAACTTGGCTTTCAACTAACTGGCTTAGATAATAGCCTTACTGCTATTAAGGTACTGTAAACTAAAAGTGTGTAAATAAAAAAGAAGGGATGAGATAATGGAAATGTTTAGTAACCATTAAAATCATCCTTCCTATGAAAAAGAATA